>JAHXBS010000017.1 GCA_020054685.1 Rickettsiales bacterium
GTAGTAATTCCTGTTGTGTAAGGAAAAAAAATTCTCATATATTTATTTTTCTTTTTTATAAATCTGCCAGTTATCACCATTAAGGATATAGATAATAGAAAAAATGGGGTCAGACCCCGATATTCCTAATAGAGATAAAAACTGCGGAAAAAATGGGGTCAGACCCCGATATTCCTAATAGAGATAAAAACTGTGTTAATAAATCTGAGGTCAGACCCCGATATTACTAAAAAATCTTAAAAAATCTAAGGCAAAACTTAACAAAATAAAAAACCTAAAAAAACAAGGCAGAGCAAGTCAAAAAGCAGTTGATTTAGCAATTACTCAACTTACTCTTGCAACAATAGGAGTTGCAACTGCAACAACAAATTTAGCAATGGCTGTAAAAAATTCAGCAGCCACAGCTTCATCATCACTTGTAGGAATTCTGGGGTCAGACCCCATAAGTTTTTTCTTATTGCATTCTAATCATCAACATTTAAATTGAGTCAAATTAGTAAGTAAAACTCAAAACCATAATCAAGACTCAAATGCACCACCAGCTAAGTAACTCACTATATAAACTATTTTTTATTCCAACACCCATCCTTACCGCCATCATCAAACTCTTTTTAATAATATCTCTAACATTTTTAAACCCTACAGAATTCTGGGGTCAGACCCTAATTTTCCTCCAATTTTCCTATTAGTATTGTTATAAAATAAGAGATATCATGAGAAAGACATATTTAAAAATAATACTATTTATATTGGTTTATTCAGTATTTGCAAATCCTACTCTTGCTCAAATCAGCAATGCCTCCAGACAAGATCAAATTATCAGAAATCAGCAGCAAATTGCAGAAGAGGAAAAAAGAAGAAGGGAATTTGAAAAAATTCAAAAAGAAAGAGAGCAATTAGAAAAACAAAAAAAGCAAAAGGATAAAAAATTAAAAAAAAGCCAAAAATCATCTTATTGCTTTCCAATTAAAGAGGTGGTACTAATTGGTGCAAATTCACTTTCTAAAAGGCAGAAGCAAAAAATTACATCACCTTTTTTAGGTAAGTGTTTTGATGGATCTATTCTTGGCAATTTAGTTCAAAAAACTAATGCTATGTATAGTTCTATCGGTTTTGCAACAACTCAAGTTACAGTTCCAAAGCAAAATTTGGTAAGTGGCAATTTAAAGTTAGAGATCACCGAAGGAAAAATCGAAGATATTATTTTAAATGATAATAAATTCACCGATAAAATGCAGGAATTTACTGCTTTTGGAATTAAGAACGGCAAAGCTCTTGATATGGATGATATCAATCAAGGAATTTATCAAATTAACCGCTTATCCTCAAATAATGCCAAGATGAGAATTGAGCCAGGCAAGGAAGACGGGACAAGTAAAGTTATAATTAATAATGAAAAGAAATTCCCAGTATCAGCTAAATTGGGTTATGATAATTTAGGCAATGAATTTACTGGTATTAGAAGAACTAATTTTTCCTCCACGATCGATAATTTATTTTTCTTAAATGATCAGATAAATTTAAGCTATAATCAAAATCTTGATGATCCAAGTAATGAAAAAGATTTAAGATCATTTTCTGGAGCAATATCAGTTCCATTTACTTACAACATATTATCCTATAATTACTCTAGAACAAAATTTAGAGGGCAAAATGCTGGAATTAATGGCCCGTTAAAATTAACAGGCTACTCTAATTCAAATAATATAGCTATTGATAGAACGCTTTTAAATAACACTGAATATAGAATATCAACAAACTTATCCCTTACAGCAAAAGAAACAGCAAGCTACCTTAATGACTCAAAAATTGAAACCAGTGAGAGAAAATTAACAATTGGAAGTCTATCTTTTGCCATTTCTAAATATTTTAAAAATGGTGCAACTCTTTACCTAAAACCACAATATAATAGAGGATTAAAAATACTAAATGCCAAGCAAGATGAGCAAGGATTAAGTGCTGATATTCCAAGAGCTCAGTTTCAGCTTTACAAATTATATGCCAGCCTTTCAAAAAGATTCCAAATTCCTAAAATAAATGCACCAGTAATTTTTTCAACCGAGATGGATAGTCAGATATCAAAAAAAACTCTTTTTGGTTCTGAGCAATTTTCTGTAGGTGGTTATTATTCCGTTCGAGGATTTAGAGAGAATTTTATTACTGGTGATCATGGCTATTATTTTAGAAACCAAGCCAGTTTTAATTTATGGCAAATTTTAAATCCTATTTTAGTAAAAAAAGAAGGTGGTAAAGGGAAAGAAAATTTTATATCAAAAAATTCTTATCATTTTTACAAAATAAGCATGGAGCCATTTTATGATTATGGTTATGCAAAAACCAAATATAATGGTGATAGTGGAAGATTGTCTGGAGCTGGTCTTAAAACAATTTTTTCTAGTAAATATTTTGATGCCTCGCTCACATATTCGCAGGTTCTACAAAAGTCTAATTTGATTACCGCTGAAGATAAAGAAAATAAAATGCTTTATTTTGAGTTAAGTGCTAAATGTTGTTAATAAGAAAACTTGGGTCAGATCCCGATATTACTCATATCTCTATTAAGGTCTATTAGGAAAATTGGAGGAAAATTGGGAAGATCGGGGTCTAACCCCATTATTTCCGCGGTCTGACCCCATTATTTACATGTTTTTTCCTAAAATTATTTCTATTTTTAGCCTTTTTCGGAAATTCAATTTTGTTTTTTATATCAAGTTTTGAAATTAGCTTCTGATAAGATGATTTATCTGAATTTGATATAAAAGATAGAGCAAATCCTTTTGCATTCATTCTTCCAGTCCTGCCAACCCTGTGAGTATAATCCTCAATTGTTTTTGGAAAATCATAATTAATCACATGTTCGATATGGTCAATATCTATTCCCCTGGCAACAACATCAGTGGCAATTAATATTTGAAAATCTTTGGCACGAAATTTTTTAATAACCTTATCTCTCTGATGCTGCCTTAAATCTCCATGGATTGCTCTAGCTTTATGACCTTTATCATACAATGAATTTTGTAATTCATCGGCATATCTTTTGGTGTTAACAAAAATTAAAATTGACCCCTTTTTGTTCTCAATTGTATTAATCAAGAGATTAAATTTATCATTTTTTTGAACAGGAGCAAAGTCATGCTTAATATTATTATTATTTTCCTTATTGGAAATAATGCTAACTGTTTGATAATCCTTATCTAAATAATTTTGAGCTAATTTTACAACCTCTTTTGACTGAGTAGCTGAAAACATTATTGTTTGCTTCACAGGAGATAATTTGGAGTAAATTTGCTTAATTTCATCCTTAAATCCCATATCAAGCATTCTATCAAATTCATCTAAAATAAAATAATTAATCTTAGATATTTTGATTGTACGGCGAGAAATATGATCCTTAACCCTGCCTGGCGTAGCAATTATTACATTGGGATTTTTCCTTAAATCAGATATTTGTTTTTGTATATTAACTCCACCAACAATAGGGCAGCATCTTATTTTTTTGCCAGCTATCAATCGTGCTGTTTCAAATATTTGCGTAACCAATTCTCTTGTTGGAGCGATAATAAGGCAATAACCAGACTGAGTATTTTGAAAGATTTTTGCTAAGACTGGGATAATAAAAGCCGCAGTTTTACCGCTTCCTGTTTTAGATGAAGCCAAAATATCATTACCTTCTAAAATTAGAGGAATGGATTTTTGCTGTATTTCTGTGGGGTTATGATAATTAGCTTTTTCTAAAGAATGAAGAATATCGTCAGGCAATCCGTAATCTTGAAAAGATTTCATTGCTTTTAACTATTCTTCAATTGTTACATTTATAGCTTTAGTTTTTCCGCTTCTTACATCTTTAGATTCCTCATATGAAAGAGTAATCTCTTCTTTAAGTGAGTTAATATCTAAATCCTCTGAATCACTTATATGAAAGAAGATATCACCTTTTTGTGATTGAATAAATCCGTACCCTTTATCGGAAAAAAATTTTTTTAATTCGCCGCTTTTTCTTTTAGACATAATTTCTATAAATAATTAATTAATAAAATAAACAATGAGAAAATTGACTTCTCAAAACTTATTAGAAATTAACTATTTTACAGAAAACTTAAGATAGAAAGAGATGTAATGATTTTCATTACCAACTATACTAAATCTTAATCGTAAGAAAGCAATAGGAAAATCGGGGTCTGACCTTATTATCTTTAATTGTATCTTTAATTGTAGGAAAATTGGGGTCCGACCCCATTATCTCCTAAGTTTTGTTCTTTATATTAACTAAATTATGAGTTATTATAGTAAATGTTACTAACTTCAATTTATTTTACTAACGAATATCGGGGTCTGACCCCATTATCTTCTTTATCTTCTTTTATCTTCTTTAATCTATAATTTACTTCACTTGCCGATCATTTTTTTAGGTCTATTGGAAAATCGGGGTCTGACCCCATTATCTCACTCTTTCTTAAGGTCTATTAGGAATATCGGGGTCTGACCCCATTATCTCTCCTCTTTCTTAAGGTCTATTAGGAATATCGGGGTCTGACCCCATTATCTCTCTTATTAGGAATATCGGGGTCTGACCCCATTATCTCTCTTATAGATGGATTTTGGTATAAGATAGGTCTATTAGGAAAATCGGGGTCTGACCCCATTATCTCACTTCACTCTTTCTTAAGGTCTATTAGGAATATCGGGGTCTGACCCCATTATCTCTTTATCTCTTTATTAGGAAAATCGGGGTCTGACCCCATTATCTTTCAGGTCTATTAGGAAAATCGGGGTCTGACCCCATTATCTCTCCTTTTTGAAATTTTTCATAAAAAAATGGGATTCTGGACAGTCCCATTATAGATGGATTTTGGTATAAGATAGGTCTATTAGGAATATCGGGGTCTGACCCCATTATCTCTCCCATTATCTCTCTATTATATCTCTCTATTAGGAATATCGGGGTCTGACCCCATTATCTCTCTCCATTATCTTTCTGGGGTCTGACCCCATTATCTGCTACTATCTTTCGTCGTCGTCGGAGGTTGACTTGTTCCAGATGGTGAGGCCCCCGGAGTTCCTACTGCACCATCAAAATTCAATTGTCTAGCTACTGTTACAATACCCGCCTCATCGGCACTTATCATTTTAATTTTATCTTCAGTAGAAAAAAATTGCCTCCTAGGCAAAGGTTTGTCTGGTATTTTTAATTTTTCTTTTTTGTTGTCTTTCTCAATATATAAATCGCTAAGATTTAAATTTCTTATTTTATTGACTGTTGCATTAATTATATTTTCATTAACAGGAGTATAAAGCTGTAAAATCTCTTCTTGTTTTAACCCTAGAGCTTGAGCATGGGAATTTGTAACTACGTATAAAACTTTAAATCCAGTAATTTCCCCCTCTTCGTTTGATATCATTTTAACAGAAGCGCCAATGCCGCTATATTTTTCACGCGATAGATTATTTTGTTCTTTTTCATTAAGTTTTTCTGCAAACTCTTTTTCTTGTGCAAGAATTTCATTATATTGTTTTCTATAATAATCTATGTTCTTATGCTTATCATCGCTATGTGATGCAGGGCTTGCAATTTCTAGACTAATTTCTGAAAGTGATGATGCGGCATGTTGATCAAGAACTTCTCCTCCTGATGTTTGACGTGCATAGCTATTGATATTTTTATTTATTTCATCCAATAATTCTTTAGAAATTTTACCTTCCTTACCGCTAATCTCTAGCAGTTGATAAATTCGTGATGATATCTTTTTTAGAGCATCGTCCTCTTCAATTCCACCTTTATCATCAACAAAAAATTGTGATATTATATCTTTCTTTGCATCTTCTGGTCCAGGACTAGAAAGGGATACAAGTTTGTTATGACAATCAGCTAAATAAATAAAAAAATTCAACAATGATGCTATTTCTTTTTTAGAAAATTCCTGATTTTTTATATCATCTTTACCCGCTGGAATATCTTTTATAGATTCTAACTTAGATTGTATACTAATTAAAAACAAACCTCCATCTACTTGCCCATCTTTTTTAAGTTCTTCATAAATTTTATATAAATCAATCATGATTAAAAATTGAAAAAATTTTTAAAAATTTACTTGAATAAGCTTTTTATCAAAGCTTAAATTTTAAGTGTTATATGATAATTAAATTATATCATATTTTTTAATAATAATCAAATAAAATGTTTCTTGATAAGTTAAATAATGAACAAAAATTAGCGGTGCAAACTGTTCAGGGTCCGTTATTAGTGCTTGCAGGTGCTGGTACTGGCAAAACAAGAGTACTGACATCTCGAATTGTTAATATTGTTAATTCCTATCTAGCATCGCCAAATAATATTTTGGCTGTTACCTTTACCAATAAAGCGGCAAAGGAGATGAAAGAAAGAATGGCTCAAGAAATTGGTGATCAAGTTAATAATTTGTGGGTGGGTACTTTTCATGCTATAGCTGCTAAAATATTAAGAAGACATCCTGAGATAATTGGTTTAAAATCGGATTTCACTATAATTGACAGTGATGATCAGGGGCGTTTATTAAAGCAGATTCTTGGCGATTTAAACATAGATGCTAAGCAATTTAATCCTAAATCATATCTTGCGAAAATATCTCGCTTTAAAGATGCTATGATTTTTCCAAAAAATGTTAGTCAGGAAGAATCAGAAATTTTACCCAAATTACAAGAAGTTTATCATAATTACCAAACAAGATTAAAGGCAATGAATGGTGCTGATTTTGGTGATTTGCTGCTTTATAATATTGAAATTTTTGCTAATTCAAAAGAAATTTTATCTTATTACCAAGATAAATTTCGCTATATATTGGTTGATGAATATCAAGATACTAATTGTGCTCAATATCATTGGCTAATTCAATTAGCGTCAAATCATCAAAATATTTGTTGTGTTGGTGATGATGATCAGTCAATATATAGCTGGCGAGGTGCCGATATTAAAAATATTTTGCGTTTTGAGCAAGATTTTGCAAATTCACAAATAATTAGGTTAGAGCAAAATTATCGTTCAACAACAAATATTTTAGATACTGCTCATAATGTTATTCAAAATAATAAAAATCGCCATGGCAAGAAATTATGGAGTGAATTAGGGCAGGGATCAAAAGTAAAGGTTACATCTTTTATGGATGACCGCATGGAAAGTGGCTATATTGCCCAAAGAATTCTTGATTTATTGGCTAATAATAATCAAAAAGCAGATGAGATTGCTATTTTAGTTAGAGCGGGTTATCAAACAAGATCATTTGAAGAAGCATTTATTGCCTCATCAATACCTTATAGAGTTATTGGCGGCATGAAATTCTATGATCGACTTGAAATTAGAGATGCAATTGCTTATATGAGGATTTGTGCTAATTTGACAGATGATTTGGCTCTTAACAGAATAATTAACACCCCAAAAAGAGGAATTGGCGCTAGTTCAATTGCTAATATCTTGCAAGTTGGCCGCGATAATAATATTAGCTTTTTACAGGCAATTAAGCAATCTTTAGATAATAACCTAGTTAAAGGCAAAGCAAAGGAGTCGCTTCAAGATTTTATTATCAAGGTCGAGTCTTATAATCAGCAAATTAATGACGTAAATCTCGGTGAAATTGCTAAAAATATTTTACAAGATTTTGGCTATATTAAAATGTGGGAGAGTGAAAATTCTCTAGATTCCAAGGGTCGTATTGAAAATATTGAAGAATTTATTAATAGCCTTGATGATTTTTCTTCTATGACAGAATTTTTGGAATATATATCTCTGGTAGAGGCTAAAGATGAAAAAAACATCAAAAATGCAGTCAATATTATGACGGTTCATGGTGCTAAAGGTCTAGAATTTGAAGTGGTATTTGTTCCTGGGTTAGAAGATGGCTTATTTCCTAGTGGCAAATCAATAGAAGAGAGAAACGGCCTTGAAGAAGAGAGAAGGTTGATGTATGTTGCTATAACAAGAGCAAAAAAAGATTTAACATTATCTTATGCAAAAAATCGCTATATTTTTGGCTCTACTCAGGCTCAAATTCCTTCGCGCTTTATCAAAGAATTGCCGCAAGATAATATTATTCTAGAAGATGCCTATGGTCAGCCGGTAAGATCTAATATTATAAATTTTAATAATTATCAGCAAGATAGCGTCAAATCCATCAAATCAAAAAAAGAAGATTCTTGGCATGGTAAAAGAATATTCCATCAGAAATTTGGTTATGGCAATGTTATAGAAGTTAGTGGCGACAAATTATCTATTCAATTTGAAAAAACCGGCAGTAAAACAATAATGAAAGATTTTGTTTCTCTAGCTTAGATTTTGAATTATTTATAGCGACTTATATTATACGACATCCCAATCAGTAATATAAGTGCATTGTTCAAATCCGTCCCACCAGCCAGTATTATAATCGCTATTTTTTTTCATGCGTCCATAATCATAAACTGACTCATTAACATCGCCAATAATTCCTTTAGTAATAGCGTTCCATGCTACTGAGCAACCATCTTTAAAGCCAACTCCATAATCTGTATCTGTTGATGGAAAATTACGAATACCTATTGCTGGTCTTGGCTTTATACCCCAGTTCCAACTTTTAGGCATAGGGTCCCAAATTGCTGTGCAAGATGTTAAAAATAAAATTATGATAATATTTGTAAATAAATTCATCTAATATAAGTTGTTTAAAAATAGATATTATTATATTAAATTTTAAAAATTATTTCAAACATTTTATTACATGATTTTAACTCAACTCAAAGATCGCCAAATAATAGAACTATCAGGAAAAGATATTTTTCAATTTTTACAAGGACTGCTAACAAATGACATTTGTCAAATAAAGGACAATATCTTGCAATATAGCGTTATGCTTAATGCAAGAGGGCGTTTTTTATATGATTTTTTTATATTTTTGAGTGATAATAAAATATTTATTGATTGCAGAAGTGACAAAATTGACGAAATAATTGCCAAATTAAGCATTTATAAGTTAAAATCTGAGGTATTAATCACTAAAAATGAAAAAATGAAAGTTTTTTTTAGTCAAAATAAAATAAAAGCGGATTTTATCTTTAATGACCCAAGATCCAGTAATATGGGATATAGAATATATAATAATAATGATTTAGATATAAATAGCGATATATCATTTTATCATAAAATAAGAATTAATAATAAAATTGCTGAGGGGTCTTGGGATTTAACTTGTGAAAAATCTCTTATTTTAGAATTTGCTTTTGACAAATTAAATGCCATTAATTTTGAAAAGGGCTGTTATATGGGGCAAGAATTAACAGCAAGAACATATCATATGGGCGAGATAAGAAAGAAAATTTTTATTGCAAATATCAGTAATATATCGCAAATTTTATCATCAAATGAAATAGATGCCTTATCTAATAGCGCTGATTTCTTGAAAAATAATCAAATACTTTACAATAATGAAGAAGTTGGTATAATATTATCAGCAATTATTGATAATAATAATTTATTGGCACTTTTATTGCTAAAATATGATGATGATATATTAAATAAAGATTTAAAATTTCGTGATCATTTAATTGAAATTAACTAAAATGGAAATTTTTCTGCCAGTTGCTGAAATCCAGATAAATGTTCTGGTAATTTTGGTTTTTGGTTTAATAACCGGTTTTATAGCTGGTATGTTTGGAATTGGCGGTGGTTTTTTGGCGACCCCTTTACTAATTTTTGCCGGTATACCGCCAGCCATTGCGGTGGCAACCTCTACCAATCAAATTATTGCGTCATCAACTTCTGGCTTATTGGTTCATTTAAGACATGGCAATGTTGATGTAAAAATGGGCTCAATTCTTGTGTTTGGGGGGTTTTTTGGCTCGGCAATTGGTATGATAATATTTAAAAATCTTCAAGCCACAGGACAAATTGATGTTGTAATAGGAATTATTTATGTTATTTTTCTTGGGTTGATTGGATCAACAATGATGTTTGGCGCTATTAAAGATATTTTACAAAAAAAATATGGAATTAACCTAAAAACAAAGCGTTCCAAAATTGCTATTGAATTAAGTCAATTATCAAAAAAATTGCCATTAAAATCTAGATTTAGCAAATCAGATATGGAAATTAGCATTATTGTGCCATTTATTTTAAGTATCTTAATTGGTATTTTGGTAGCTTTAATGGGTATTGGTGGAGGTTTTCTTATGATTCCAGCAATGATTTCAATTTTGCGTATGAAGCAATCAGTTATTACGGGTACTTCTTTATTTCAAATTATATTTATTGCTTGTAATGCATCTTTTTTACAAGCGCTTAACAATAATATTGATATTATATTATCTTTTATTATGATTATTACCTCGGCAATTGGTTCGCAAATTGGCTCAAAGGCTAGCTATAAAATTGATGCAGATAATTTAAGGTCCTTTTTAGCATTATTGATTTTGGCAGTTTGCTTTAAGATGTTATTTACTCTGCTTGCCGAGCCTGCGTCAATATATTCTTTAGAATTAATAAAATAATAAATGTATCTCAAATTACTAATTGCTAAGATTTTTATTATATTTTTCTTAAATTCGGCATTAGCGGCTCCTGTAATATCTGGTATATCGGCAAATAAAATAAATATTAACACTGATTTTGATGGTGCGCAAATTTTACTTTTTGGTGCCAAGGCTTTTACAGGAGATGTTATTGTTAGTGTTAGGGGGCCAAAGAAAAATTACTTTTTAACTAAAAAAAGTCAATTTTTAGGAATTTGGTATAATGGTGTCAAAGTTAATATTCAAGATATTTACAGCTATTATTCCCTTTATTCAACTTATAATAAATCGCAAATTAATCAGCAATTATTATCAAATCTAGAGCTTGGCAAAGATAATATAGATTTTAATTTTAAAGAAGATTATGTATCCAAAAAAGATAAGTTAGACTTCAAATTATTCTTTTTAAATGAGCTAGAAAAGCAAAATTTATATGATATTGGTGCTAATAAGGTTGATTTTTTAGATGAAACATTATTCAAAGTAATGCTAAAATTCCCCGAATCAATTGCGCGGGGTGTTTATTCGGTTGATATATATTTAATAGATGATGGATCTTTAATATCTTTTCAAACAATTCCTATTTATGTCAAGCATAATGGTTTAAGTGCTAAAATTTTTGATTTTGCATATGATCATTCATTATTTTATGCTTTTATTGCAATATTTATTGCTTTATTTACAGGTTGGTTTGTTAATCTTTGTTTTGTCAAATTTTTTGGCAAATAATTTAATTAATAAATAGTCATTCTTGTTAAAATTAAAGAACAATAATTAATGTATCAGAGATTTTTTAAATCAATTTTTACTATTTCATTTTTTACTGCTATATCAAGAATATTTGGTTTTATTAGAGATATTCTGATTGCAAAATTTATTGGGGTTAGTATTTATTCTGATGTTTTTTTTGCTGCCTTTAGATTACCAAATTTTTTTCGTAGAATATTTGCTGAAGGGGCTTTTAATTCAGCCTTTATTCCAATTTTTGTTGATAAAAAAAACCAAAATATCAAACAGGGCAAGATATTTGCTAGCAATATTTTTTCCTTACTTTTTTATATATTGCTAATTTTAGTAATAATGATGCAGATTTTTATGCCCTTTTTGATGCAGATATTATTTCCAGGTTTTTTTGACAGCTCAATTAAGGCTGAATTGTTAATATCAATGTCAAGAATTACAATTTTTTATTTAATATTTATCTCCTTGGTTTCGTTAATGAGTGCAATATTAAATTCTGCTAATAAATTTAGCGTTCCTGCTGCAGCGCCAATTATTCTTAATGTTACATTGATTTTTGCTGTAATATATCTTGTTAAATATATGCCAACATATGTACATGCTTTGTCATGGGGGGTTTTTATTGCTGGATTATTACAATTGATCTTTTTATTTATCTTTACTAAAAGAGCTGGATATTTATTATATCCAAAAATACCTAATTTCAATAATGACATTAAAAGATTTTTCAAAAAATTAGCACCAGCAATTATAGGTGGCAATGTAATGCAAATTAACCTATTAATAGATTCAATTTTTGCCAGCCTTACTCTTAATGCAATATCTTATCTTTATTATGCAGATAGGGTGAATCAGTTGCCACTTGCTTTGATAGGAATTGCTATTGGCGTTGCTTTACTGCCTAGATTATCATCTCTAATTAGCAATAATAAGCATCAAGAAGCTTTGAAATTGCAAAATATTGCAATTAAATTTGGTATTTTATTATCATTTCCTGCGGCAATTGGGTTGATTTTGCTATCTAGTGACATAATTAAAATTTTATTTGAAAGGGGAGATTTTAGTGCGCTAGATACTAAAAATGTTGCTCAAGCGCTATCATTATTTGCTTTAGCCTTGCCAGCTTATATTATGGTCAAAATATTAGAGCCATCATTTTTTGCCCGACATAATACCAAAACCCCAATGAAAATTGCCCTAATATGCATGATATTAAACATAATTTTAAATATATTATTTTATAATTTAGGATATGGCTATAGAGGAATTATCCTAGCGTCAATTTTTGCGTCTTATTTACATCTTATTTTGCTGCTATATTGTCTAAATAAAAGAAGTTATTTTAAATTAATAAATTTTTCGTTATTTGAATTTTTAAGATTGTGCCTCCCTTCAACTATTATGGCCCTTTTTATAATATTTGTGGCTAATAAGATTGATTTATCTACGATAATAACATTATTATTTCAAATTATTACAGCTATAATTATTTATATTTTATCACTTATTGCCAGTAATTATAGCTTTGTAAGGTTTCAGCTTTTAAAAATTATCTCTAAAGAACAAAATTAGAAGAAAAGATTAGCATATTTTCTAAAAAAATTATATAATATTGGCAATTATTAATTTTTTTATGATAATTTGGTTAGATTTTTTTATATAAATTTAAGATTAGCTGTAATATTATTGCTAAATATTACATTGCTATTTAATTCGTCATGTAGAATGCCTGATAGTTTTGGCTTTTATCAGCCAATTACATTAGGATTAGATGTTCCTGATGGCCCTAAAGAGTATCAGGCGGGATGGCATGCTGGTTGTAGTTCTGCAATGGGGTCAAGAATATTTGCAAATGGTTTTGTCTATCAAGATAATAAGGGTGGTGCAAATGTGGTAAATGGTATATATCATCACGATAGGGATTTTCAGGCTGGTTGGAGTCATGGTTGGTTTTCTTGCAACCTTCACACTGGTACTTTTGTTTTTTATAATGCGATGAGACATGGGCCACTTCAATAATTATTTCAAATATAAATTATTATTAATAATTGCAAATATAATGTTATTAACAATTATGTCATGTAGCAAAGAGGTTGGTAATATGATGCCAGTAAGGCCAATAAAAGAGGTGGAGATAAAAGGTGATAGCTCGCCAGATTTTAAAAAAGGATGGGAAGATGGATGTGAAACTGGAATGTCGGCAGGTTCTAATACTTTTTACAAAATATTTTATCGTAGTAATGCTATTGATGGGTGGAAAATGACACGATCAAGTGACTATCAAACTGCCTGGAATAATGCTTTTTGGTTTTGCTATCGCTATGATTATTTCAAGCAAAAAAGTTCGATATGGGGTTCTGTTTTTGGAGGGTATAGATGATAAGATTTTTAATCAAAATAACAATAATATTACTGGTAATTTCTCTTATAACATCATGTAGATGGATTACAAATATAGGCACGCCATATTTTCACATGTCAAATTTTAAAGTTCCAGATGGAACGCCGCAATTCAAGGTTGGCTTTAAAGATGGGTGTGGAAGTGTGTTATATGCAAGGGGCAATATGTTATATAGATCTCGCTATCGATATTATTTTGATCCTAATCTAACAGGTAATAGTGAATATAGATTTGGTCATGCTCGTGGTTATTCATGGTGTTTTCACCAAGTTTTAACGGGTCCTATAGCTTCATTTGACAAATATCTATATTATGGTGGCTATGATAAAACATTTAGTGCTCAAGATATTAATACCGCCTGGGATGGAATGTTTAAAGGTGGCAGTTTAAATGATGGGCTAGGAATGTCAGATAAGGGTTTAGACGGTATGATGGGTGTTTGGAGTAAGGGTATTGATGGTCATGGTAGCGCTTTTGGGTCGCATCCTCTGTGGGCTGGTGGTGCAGAAGGGCAATTTTTGGGGTTATCAAAGCGAACATATGATTAAATTATGAAATATTTTATTATTATTTTAACATTATTACTGCAATCATGCTTTTGGGTGCCAAATTGGTATAAGCCGCAAGGCTATACTATATTTCGTCAAATGCCAAAGGGTGGCTCGCCTGGTTTTAATCTTGGGTGGATGCATGGCTGCGAATCAGGTCTTGGAACTCAGTTTGGAGGCAAGATGTATATGACATTTTACACTTGGAATAAAGATCCAGATATTTCATCAAATGATCCAGATATTGAAAAAATTCGTAATAGATATCCAGTAAAATTACAAAAAGTAAATTGGAATGAACCAAAAGATGTAAAAAGAAATTTAGATGATTATAAGGTTATTTTTTGGAGTGCTCATATTTTTTGCAGGCATGCTGCAATTGGTTTGCTACAAACCGCTGGTGGCTTTGAACCTTCAACAGGTTTTACGCCCCCAGTTGCCGGGGAGGTTAGATATGATCCAAGAGATCATAGCATAGGAAATGTTTGGAAACTTCATGGAAAAGGAGACACTAGAATTGGAACGGGTTTTTGGTAATATTAAATAATGACATATTATAAAATATTGATAATATAAATTTATGATTTTAAAAACATTTTTAATTTAATTTAAAACTTTGTAATCATGAAAATTATCATCTCTATATTAATTTTACTTTTTACCGCCTCATGCTTTGGAAAGACCCAAAGTGGTGTCCAGGGGGGTTTTATATATTCTTCATGGCAAGACACTATTTCAGGTGCTGTTAATAATGATATAAAAATTACTAAAAAAGGCGAGGCTTGCTCTTATAATATTTTAGGATTATTTGCTTTTGGCGATTCTTCAGTTGAAACAGCAAGAAGAATGGGTGAAATTAAAAAAGTTGCCTTTGCAGATACAAATTATTTTAACATATTAGGTATATATCAGAAGGGTTGCACTATTGCCAAGGGTCAATAATTTATAACAGCTAATAATTTTAAGAGTCAATAATCTAATCATGCTTCGCAAAATCATTATATTGCTATTATTTTTGCCATTATTTTCTTGTATTGGCTATAATAACATAAAGGGTGCAGATATATCATTGTCGCAAACTATGGGTCACAAAAATAACGATAATATAGAGAAGGCATATTTAAAATCTTCTTCATGTGTTTATAATATATTAACTTTATTTACATTTGGTGATTCTTCAATAGAAACAGCTAAAAAAAAGGGTGATATTGACAAAATAAAATCAGTTAGTACAAATTTTGAATCTTTTACTTATTATTTTCCAATTTATCAGAAGGGCTGTACCAATTTAATTGGGAATTAGCAATTTTATGATTTTAACCTTAATTTTCATATATTGATATTTATTTTTGCTTATGTAACTATAAGCTTTAATTAGTAAATATTAATCCATTAATAGTGATATCTGTTTCCATGCTATTTAAGCTTGCTATCTTTTCTCCGTTATTTGCTTTTTTGGTTTCGGCTATAATTGGTCGTGTTTGTTTTAATTGCGAAAAGCAAAAAATATTTGCTGATAAATTTGCGCAATATTTTACATCATCATTACTAATTATTAGTGCTATATGCTCAATAATTATTTTCTATAATTTTACAAAAGATCGCAATGTAATAAATATTACTCTACTTAGCTGGATTAGTTCTGGTGATTTATCTGTTAATTGGTCGCTTTATCTTGATTCTTTAACTGCAATAATGCTGGTAGTAATAAATGTTGTCTCTTGTTTGGTGCATATTTATTCAATTGGATATATGTCTGAAGATAAATCAATCAATAGATTTATGTCATATTTATCGCTTTTTACCTTTTTTATGCTGATATTAGTAACTGCAGATAATTTCTTGCAATTATTTGTTGGTTGGGAGGGTGTTGGATTGGCGTCTTATTTGCTTATTGGTTTTTGGTTTAAAAAACAATCAGCAAATAATGCTGCAATGAAAGCATTTATTGCTAATAGAATTGGTGATTTGGGCTTGATAGTTGCAATGGCTCTTATTTTTAAAACATTTGGCAGCTTAGAATATAATGTCGTTTTTAGTAATGTTGCTAATTATCTAGAAAATCAAATAACCTTATTTAACAAAGAATTTAATGTAATTGATATAATTTGTATANTNCTATTTATTGGTGCCATGGGTAAATCTGCACAAATTGGCCTTCATGTTTGGTTGGCAGATGCAATGGAAGGGCCAACTCCAGTTTCAGCTTTAATTCATGCTGCAACTATGGTTACGGCTGGGGTATTTTTAGTTGCACGCTGTTCTTACTTATTTGAGTTTTCACCAATTGCATTAAGTCTAGTAACGATTATTGGGGCATTAACTGCAATATTTGCCGCCACCATTGCAATTACTCAAAATGACATTAAAAAAGTTCATTGACTCTACAACATGTTCACGATTAGGCTATATGTTTTTTGCATGTGGTGTTTCAGTATATAGTGCGGCAATATTTCATTTAGCTACTCATGCATTTTTTAAAGCATTATTATTTCTTGGAGCTGGAAGCGTAATTCACGCTCTTCATCATCAGCAAGATATGACTAAAATGGGTGGAATATATCGTAAAATCCCTATTACATATGCTATGATGTGGATTGGCTCACTTGCTTTGGCTGGATTCCCACCTTTTGCTGGCTTTTTTTCAAAAGATGTAATATTAGAAGCGGCCTATATGTCTGATGCAAAATATGGCCAATTATCATATATATTAGGTGTTATGGCCGCATTCTTAACAACATTTTATTCATGGAGACTGCTATTTTTGGTATTTCACGGCAAGCCAAGAATGGATCAAAAAACATATAATCATGCTCATGAATCACCGATTTCAATGCAAATTCCATTATTTATTCTAGCAATTGGCGCTATCATTTCAGGATATATTGGCATGAGTCAATTATCATTTGTTTCTGCTCAAGACAATTTCTTTAGTGATTCAATTTTTGTTGCTAGCGCAAATGCTAATTTACTTGAAGAAATTCATCATACCCCATATATTATCAAATATGCGCCTTTATTACTGGGGGTTNTAGCCATAATATTAGCATATATTATATATCTTAAAAAGACTAATTTAGCCGATATTTTAGCTAAGAAATTATCATATTTATAAACAATATCTTTTACCATATATTATTTCGATGAGTTATATCAAATAATCTTTATCAACCCAGTTAAAAAATCTGGCAATTTTTTATGGCGCATAATTGATGTTAAAATAATAGATGGTGTTCCAAATCTATTAGCGCAAATTGCCAGATTTCTATCAGTTAGAATTTCTAAATTAGAGACAGGTTTTATATATAGCTATTCTAGTTGGATGGTTTTTGGCTTGATATTGATATTATTATTTATAATAAGCGCAATTAAAGATTTCCCTATTTTTTAATGGATAGTAAAAAGCTCAGACAATGTTTTGGTAATTTTGCAACAGGTATTATTATTGCTGCTGGCAATAATTCTGCCAGACATAAAAGCCACAAAAAATTTGTAAATAATATATTTAGTAAAATAAATATATTAAAATCTTCAATTAGCCAAAATGATGCCAAAGTTAATTATTCTGATCTTTATGGTTTAACAATAAATTCATTTTCATCATTATCATTAACTCCTGCATTGATACAATTTTCAATTGATAATAAATCGTCAAATTTAAAGTTTTTTAAAAAAAATAATTTTTTTTCTTTAAATATATTGAGCAAATCGCAACTTAACTTATCAAATGCTTTTGCAAGTAAGAATAATAATAAAAAATTTGAAATAGAAGATTTTAAAATATCGCAATTTGGCAATCCAATTTTTACTAATTCAATAGCATATATAGAATGCTTTAGGCATAAAATAATCAAAGCTGGAGATCATCATATTATAATTGGCAAAATAATTGACTTTAGCCAATTATCTAATCAAGATCCTTTATTATATTATAAAGGACAATATATCTGCACTGGTGACAAAATTTCTTAAATTAAAATATCTTTGTCTTGTTGTTATTTTGCTATTTTGTGTATCTTGCTTAACAAAAAAAGTTTGGAACCAATCATATAAAGAAAATTTTAACCAATTTTTAATAAGCCAAAATGGCAATATGGTGGTTTTTTTAGGTAGCAAATATCACTATATTTTTCATGATAATACAAAAACATTAGAAAGGCTTCTTAAATGGCCAAATAGACGCAATCTTTTTATCAATACTCAAGAAACTAAATTTAATTTAAAAAGCAATAATATTGTTACTGGCCATGTAACTGTTGAGAGTTTTTATAATAATATGCCTGAGCGTGATCATGAATTTTTAAGATCTCTTGGCTTTAAAAAAAAGAATAAATATATGGCGCCAAAAATAAAATTAATGATGAAGGGCAAAAGATACCTGCCAAGGGCAGATCTAGGATATGATATTCCTCAATTTCAGCGACCATATGTAATACCTATATATTATCAAGGAGACACAATAGATAATATTAAAAAAATTGCCATCACGCCAATTACTATAGCTGCTGATTCAACAATAATAATAGGCAAGATTATTCTTTCTCCCTTTAGGGGGCAATAAAGAGTAGTGTCAGACCCCAATATTCCTAATATATTAGGAATATTGGGGTCTGACCCTAGTAAAATTTTCTAACTTTATTTATAATATCATTAATATCGCTAATTTGATTAATTGACTTTATAGCATAGTTGACAGAGCTTATTTTGCTTAAGTTAAATAGGTTAGCAATTTTTTTTAAACCATATCCCAAATCTTTTTGACAAAGATAAATAGCCATTTTTCTAGGTAAATTTTCTTTTTTACTATCAGATTTATATAATATAGACTTATCGCTAATCTTATAAAAAAGAGATACAGCATTAATTAATTGCGCAAATGTCAAATCTAGCCTGATTCTGTTATAAGGCTTTATTCTTTTACTATTTGTAAATTTCAAAACTTTATCTTTAAAGTCTTCATCTCCCATTATTGCAAATTGCCTATCTTTTTGATAAAATTGGGTAGTATTTTCATCATTTTCTAGATTTTCAATAAAATTTATATAATTTGTTTTAGATAAATTTAAGTAATTTAATGTTTTATTTATATCAA
>JAHXBS010000002.1 GCA_020054685.1 Rickettsiales bacterium
TAAATATCCAAAGAATATCAGAATCATTATCCAGCCTCCATACTCACCAGAGCTGAATCCAATAGAGAAGCTTTGGCAATATATCAAAGATCATACAATTAAGAATAGGGTTTATAAGACTTTGCCAGAATTGGAGAATAAAGTTTGCAAGTTTGTCAGAACTTTAAACTCTGAGATTATTAAGAGTGTTTGTGGGGTTAGTTATATATAGTATTAAAGATGGGAATTGGTATAATTATATACTATATAATATATATATCGAATTTCCTTTATCTTGTCAACATCTTTTTAAAAAAACTAAAGAAATAAAATGATTTCAGCTATGATTTAAGAGATATTTATTATAAGAGTTTTTTTGTAAATTATAATTTATTGCTATGTTTTAAATATTAGTTAGAGAATCTATATTGCAATAGTTATGATATTATTATTAAAATATTATCTTTTGGCCTTTTACTCTTTAATATATAAAAGTTAATATTGCTTGGTTATTTTCTTAACAATGATAGTAATGATTTTAAAACAATATGAGGTATATTGTTATTTTATTTAAGTAACTATGAGATCTAAATTAAAGCTAGATGCTTTATATTTATTAGCAAAATATGAGATAAAATTTAATTTTGGTTAATATAATGATTTTATTTGATAGTTATTAGTGAATTTTTATTTGGATAGGCTTTTAATATCATTGATAATATTTTGAAAAATATCAATTTCGTAATTATCGCAAACACCTTGCATGACTGATGTAATTCTTTCAAGACCCATTCCTGTATCTATTGATGGCTTTGGCAGGTTTTCTATTTTTTTATCTTTATTTTTATTATATTGCATAAATACTAAATTCCAAATTTCTATATATCTATCGCCATCTTGATCTTTAGAGCCTGGAATGCCTCCTTTAATATTTGGGCCATGATCAGAGCAAATTTCAGAGCATGGTCCGCAAGGGCCCGTTTCTCCCATTGACCAAAAATTATCATCATTTTTAATTCTTATGATTTTGTTATCATTAAAGTTAGTTATTTTCTTCCATAGGCTATGGGCTTCATCATCATTGTAATAAATTGTAATAAGAAGTTTGTTGGGATTTATGAGTAATTCTTTTGTTAAAAAGTTCCATGCATAATAGATGGCTTCTTCTTTGAAGTAATCGCCAAAAGAAAAATTTCCTAACATTTCAAAAAAAGTATGATGCCTTGCAGTATATCCGACATTTTCTAGGTCGTTATGTTTTCCTCCAGCGCGAAGACATTTTTGTGAAGTAGCGACTCTTTTATATTTGGGTGTTTTAAGGCCAAGAAAGAAATCTTTAAACTGAATCATGCCAGCATTAGTAAATAAAAGTGATTTATCATTATTTGGCACTAAAGAAGAAGAGGGTAGGATTTGATGATTATTTTTTTCAAAGTAATCAAGAAATTTTTGTCTAATTTGATTTGCTGTATGCATAATTTATTTTATTAATTTATAATCTGAGTAATATATATTACTCAGATTATATAAGCCGGATTCTGTATATGTATAAACAATAGCAATCATTCATCTAGGATTATTGTTGCCAATAATCTCAAGCAACCTACCCGAATAGCTAATATTAGAGATATATTATAGCGCTATTCCTATTTGGTCTTGCTCCTAATAGGGTTTATCCTAATATATGTTACCATATAAGAGTGTAAGCTCTTACCTTACATTTTCACCCTTACTAAAATTGCAAAAAACAATAAAAGCGGTATATTTTCTGTGACACTTTCCCTAAATTAAGTTAAAATAAATAAAACTTAACCTGCCGGCTATTAACCGGTATTATTCTCTAATGGAGTCCGGACTTTCCTCTAATTTTCAAGTTACAAAAGTGACTAAAACTAGCGATTGCAATTAATAATTATTTATGAAAAAATAAAAAAAACAAGTTGTTATTAACTAGCTTATATTAATTGTTTTATGGTTAATAGAATTTTATCAGGAGTGCAACCAACTGGTAATATACATATTGGTAATTATCTGGGCTCAATAAAAAATTGGCTTAAATTACAAAATAAAAATGAGTGCCTATTTGGAGTTATGGATTTGCACGCAATTACTATTAAGCAAGATCCTAAAACTCTTAAAACAAGTACTAGAAATATGGTTGCTTTATATCTTGNTTGTGGGCTTGATACAAAAAAATCTACAATATTCATTCAAAGTCGAAATCCCCATCACTCTGAATTATGCTGGATTTTATCGTCCATTACTCCACTAGGCTGGCTAAATAGAATGACTCAATATAAAGAAAAGTCTCAAAATAATGAAAATCTTGGTCTTTATTCATATCCTATTTTAATGGCTGCTGATATATTGCTATATAATGCAGATAAGGTCCCTGTGGGTAATGATCAAAAGCAACATCTTGAGCTTACTAGAGATATTGCTCAGCTTTTTAATCGTACTTTTAAAAGTGATTATTTCAAAGTGCCAATGCCACTTATTAATGAAAATTGCGCTAGAATAATGTCGCTGCAAGATGGTGTAAAAAAAATGAGTAAGTCTGAGTCATCCGATCTTACTAGAATTAACTTATTTGATGATCGCGACCTTATTTTAAAGAAAATCAAAAAAGCCAAAACTGATTCTATAGCAAATATTACATATGAATCATCTAGACCAGAAATATCTAATCTAATTAATATATATTCATTATTTAGTGAAATTTCATGTCAGGATATAGTTAAAAAATATCAAAATAGCAATTTTAGCAATTTTAAAAATGATCTTGCAGAATTAATTATTGATAATTTAACCCCAATTCAAACAGAATTTAATAAAATTATCAATGATCAGCAATTTCTTGATAATGTTATTAAGTTAGGCAATGACAAAATATCTCAAATATCAAGCATAATATTAAAAGATGTTAAAAATATTATTGGATTATAGCAATGGATAATATAATAGAAAAAATTCTCAAAATTAAAGAGCAAAAAAATGCCATCATTTTAGCGCATTATTACCAAGATTCAGAAATTCAAGATATTGCAGATTATGTTGGAGATTCTTTGGATCTATCAAAAAAAGCTCATAAAAATGATTATGATGAAATTTACTTTTGTGGAGTAAAATTTATGGCAGAAGTTGCAAAAATATTATCTCCTACTAAAAAAGTTTTTATTCCTGATTCTAAAGCAGGATGCAGCCTTGAAGAATCTTGCCCTCCAAATTTATTTGCAAAATTCAAAGAAAAGCACCCTAATGCAATTGTTGCTTCATATATTAACTGTTCTGCAGAAATTAAATCTCTTTCAGATATAATAGTAACATCATCAAATGCAAAAAAAATAATAGAGCAACTACCACTAGATCAAGAAATAATATTTGCACCAGATCAACATTTGGGAAGATATATTTCAAAAGAAACTGGAAGAGATATGATATTATGGCAAGGTTCTTGTATTGTGCATGAGCATTTTAGTGAAAAAGAGCTAGTTAAATTAAAAACAAATCATCCAAATGCAAAAATTATAGCTCACCCTGAATGTCCACAAAATTTGCTTAGCTATGCAGATTTTATAGGTTCTACTTCAGCGCTACTTGATTTTGTAAAAAATAGTCAATCAAATGACTTTATTGTACTAACTGAGCATCATATAATTCATCAAATGAAAAAATTAAAAGAAAATACCAATTTTTATGATTGCCCAACCATAAATCAGGCAGGGTGTACATTATGCNANAATNGTCCATATATGGAATTAAATAACCTTGAAAAATTATATGATGTTATGGTTAATGGTAATCATTCTAAATATGGAATGGAGCTGCAACTCGAAGAGAATTTGCTTAATAAAGCTAAAAAACCACTCTTAAAAATGCTAGAAATGTCATAAATAACTAAAATGAAAAATAAAATAAGATTAGGTGTAAATATTGATCATGTTGCAACTATTAGAAATGCTAGGGGAGGTTGTCATCCAGACCCGGTAGATGCAGCAATAATTGCACAAAATTCTGGAGCAGATGGTATAACAATACACCTTAGAGAAGATAGAAGGCATATTAGAGAAGGTGATCTTGTTAGGCTTAAAAAGGAAGTAAATATTCCAATTAACCTTGAAATGGCTGCCACTAAAGAAATGCTTGATATTGCTATTAATACAAGGCCAAATGCAGTATGTATAGTACCTGAAAAAAGAAAGGAAATTACCACAGAGGGAGGGTTAGATGTAATTAAAAAAGCCAAAATATTAAGACCGATAATTGAAGAACTTAGAAGAAATGGTATTAAAATCTCACTTTTTGTTGATCCAAATAATGATCAAATAAATAAAGCAGCTGAATTAAATGTTGATATAGTTGAAATTCATACTGGTGAATTTTGTCATAAAAGCAATATCAAGGAAGAAGAAATAGAGCTTATTAAAATTGCAAATTGTATTAATTATGCAAATAATTTAGGCCTTGAGTGTCATGCGGGGCACGGACTAAATTATGAAAAGACAAAAAAAATTATTTCATTAAATTATATTAAAGAGCTCAATATTGGCCATTTTATAATAGGAGAATCAATATTTTATGGTTTGGAGAATGTTATTAAGAAGATGAATAGAATAATATCAGGCAATTTTGATAAATAAATAATATATATTATTTATCATTAAATTTTACTTTAACCTTTCTGATTTTACTATTAAGTGTAGTAAGTACATCGTTAGTAATATCAAATTTATCATCATAAAAAACTACCTGACTTTCTGGAAAAACAATTTTAAGCTTATTTTTTTGAGAAACTTCAGCAATTGATTCTTCTATCTTTTTTTGAATAATCTTCATTGCATCTAATGAGGCATCTTTGAGAATTTGCTCTTTATTAGTAACATAATCTTTAAATTTAAGAACCTTTTCTTGGAATTTCTTTTCTTCTTTTATAAGGGTTTCGTTACTTAGAATATCTTTCTTAGCAATTATTGATTCTTTTTCTTTTTCAATAAGATCTTGTTTTTTTGTTATTATTGACTGGTATTTTTTTTGCTTATCATTGATTTTTTTTTGTAAATATATAACAACTTGAGCTTCTTCAAGTATTTTTTTGGTGTTAATTACTCCATATGTATTAGCATATGCATGGCTAGATAATAAAATAACTAAAAATAAACTTAAAAAAGGCTTTAGTAGTTTCATGATATTTAGATTTTGACTTATTAAAAAAATAATTTAAATTATTATAACTATAGTTAATAGTTAACAATAAATATATATATTTCAATGTCTAAATTTAAAAAGCCATCCCAAAAAGAAGCGCAGGATGCTGTTAAAACATTGATCGCTTGGGCTGGAGATAACCCTAATAGAGAAGGTTTGCTTGAGACTCCAAAAAGAGTAGTAAATGCATATAAGGAATTTTTTAGTGGTTATGATATCGACCCCAAATCGGTACTTGGTAAAACATTTAGCGATGTTAGTGGTTATGATGATATAGTTTTGCTTAAGGATATGAGGCTTGAATCTCACTGTGAGCATCATATTGTGCCAATTATTGGAAAGGCCCACATTGCATATATTCCAAGTGAAAAAGTTGTTGGTATTAGTAAAATTGCTCGACTTTTAGATGTCTATTCTAAAAGGTTGCAAACTCAAGAAACCCTTACTGCACAAATTGCTAATACATTATTTGAAGTATTAAAACCTAAAGGTGTAGCAGTATTGATTGATGCTAAACATCAATGTATGACAACTCGGGGAGTTAAAAAAAATAACTCAACTACTATTACTAAAATGATGCTTGGAGATTTTAAATCTGATATAAACCTTGAACAGCGTTTTTTGGATATGATATCTCTTAATTCCTGATATGATTAATCAAAATTGCGAAATTATTCTTGCCTCTAATTCATCTGCTAGAAAATTAATTATGGATGATGTCGGTCTTAAATATCAGGCTGTTTCACCAAAATTTGAGGAAGATGTTGAGAAGTATAATATTAATCTATCTTCTTCTAATCTTGCATTATATTTAGCTACACATAAAGCAATGTCTCTTGCTAATGATTATTATAATTCTTATATAATTGGCTCTGATCAATTATGTCTGCTTAAAGGTAAAGAAATATTCAAATCTAATACTCAAAATCAAGCAATTAGCCAGTTAAAAAAACTTAGAAATGAAACTCATACTCAAAATAATGCTACCGTTATAATTCATCAAAATAAAATAGTTTTTAAAAATATATCAACTGCTAAACTAACAATGCATGATTTAACAGATAAAGAAATTGCTAGATATGTTGAATATGATGATCCGGTTGGATGTGCGGGTAGCTATAAATTTGAGTCTTGTGGGAAATACCTTTTCAGTCAAGTTAATGGAAGTTATCATACAATATTAGGTCTTGATATTGTTCCAATATTATCGTTTTTTTATAAAAATAAATTAATTAATTTATAAGAAGTCTCTTAGGTAAAATGATGAACTCTAAGAGTTAATTTACTCTCTATAATTTTTTCTCTATATCTCAATATAATTACAAAAAATATTTATTACTATATAATATAAAATTGTACTTCCTAATAAGCTATTTTTTTGATATGGTAATAATTGTGATATTTTGTAGGATTATTGTAATAGTCATACAGTAATTATATCGCATTATTAAATTATATTAACTAAAATTTATAGCATATGGAAACTAAATTTAGCTCTAGAAGAGGTGGAGCAAGAGATTCAAAAAATGAATCAAAAGAATTCGATATTAGCTCTGACCATACAGAAGGCAATCAATCAGCTGATATTAGTTCAATCACTGATAAAGATGTAGTAATGGATGTATCCTCTGAACAAAGTGGCAGTTCCGGAGGATTATCACCTCCCGCTGATAAAATTAGTAATCAAGATTCTAATCGCGTTGATAATCCAGGAAAAGCATCTAACACCAAAGTGCCAGATCGCAATCATAATCCACTAGGAATATTATTACTAATAACAACAGGTATGTTGATTAGTTTTGCTAGTGTCGGAATTGCGATGAACGCCGGTTATAAAGCGGACTCTCCAGTTGTTTGGGGGCCACTAACATTATCCATTGTTTGTATGCTTACTTTAGTTGGTTTGTGTAATTCAAGGGCGAGTAATTCAATTAAGCCACAGGCTGTTAGAGAATTGAATCCAGAAATAAATAGAAGTAGTAGAGGTTTTGGCCCATATTGACTTGTTATATCATAGTGTTGAAAAAGGGGTTTTGCTCCAAGTTTTTCTATTAGGAAAATTGAAGGAAATTGGGGTCTGACCCCATTATCTTAGAGCAAGTTTGGCTTAATCATCAAAAATTTTTACCAAAATTCTCTATATATTTGTAATAAAATTGTGGTGTGACCCTAAATTACACAATGTTTCCTCGATCATTTCTGGGTGAATTCATATATTTGATACATACCCAGCTAACTGCAACAACTGAAGATAACGCTGCTAATGCTTTAACAGCAATAATTTCTACTGGTGTTATGTCTTGAGGAGCTGGCGTTATGTCAGGAGGATTTGTTTGAATTGGGGTTGTACCTACTTGTGCAGTTGTCGCTTCATGATCTGTGCTTTCCTCTCCACCGCTAGATGCAACTTCGTTTTCTGTACCAGATTGATTTGTTATATTGTTATTGTTTTTATCTGGCAATTGTGGGATAACATTAGTGTTATTATTTAATAATGTTTTGATGCATCTATAATTATTACCTTGACTGGATCTACTTTCAATAGTTTTATTGAAATTTAACACATTCTCATCAATAGAAATTTTTGTACCTAGTTAAAGATTGCTTATTATCAATGAGAATGTTGAAACAACGTTTTGACCCTCTTGTCCAATTACTACAACAGTATCTTCTTTTTTAAATGGATATGTATGAATATCAAGATATCCATGAGGGATAGGAGGGTGCTGCACTAAATGACCCTTGACCATAGTAAAATTTGCTTGGATATTGCTATTAATCTTAACATCTCCTTCTAATAAGGATCCATCTAAATATAAATGTTCATTGCAAGTATTGTTTATTTCTTTATCCTTTTCTTTCAGCATTGTTATAGCTTCTGCTATATCAACTCCAGAAGATATTAATAAATATAATCGCTCAATTGTTGATGGTAATGTTAAATGAGGAATTATAGCTACTTGATTATTAATATGAAAAGATACAATTACCTTTCCCAAACCCATTGATATTAATGGGCTTAAAGTTATTCGTAATAGAATCGTTGGAGGGTGATCCATTCCTGCTGCATGTAAAAGCTCATGAGGTATTATTGTCCCTAAAAGTTCAAGATTCTCTATATCTTCAAGACTAATATAAACGGTATCACTATCAAAATCATATCTAGCAACATCATCATCTCCAGGACATATTGTAATTACCCTGTTGCCAGATGTTTTTTTTCAAGAAGTAATCTTTCATATAAGATTTTCTCAATATATTCAGTTACATTTTTATCAAAACCACTTATTTTAAAAATAGCATAAGATAAAACTGGAAGTGTTGATTTTGCAAATAATTGTAATTCTGATAGATCAATTTGATATAATTCTTCGTTTTTTATAATTGATTCCTTATTAGGTCTTGTATAAAAAATATCTAATTCTCTTTTTAAATTTGGGCTAATATCTCCCGCTATTACAATATCGCTATTACTACAAGATGCATCCCCAGGATATAAACTAAGATATTTTTTATTTATAATTATTGAGTCCGATATACCGCATTCGTATTTTTGTTGAAGATCTGGAGTAGGATTTGTATTAAAGTGTTGTTCAGCTATTTCCATAATTCGTTTACCAAGTATTTTATCACCATGTTTTGATAGTGAATGATATGCAAGTTGATAATGTATTCTTTCAATTTTAAGCGCTTCTTTAGATGGCTCAACCACGAACGATCGACAACCTGGGTCATTAACATATTCAATTAATGACTTGTCAATAGTTACATCAGTTAAAGAGGTGCAGTGAGCAAAATTTAAATAACAATTTACAAAAGAGTATTGAGGATGAGGAGTATGAGTTTGTTTTTGGTAATAATATGTTTGGTTTTCTGGTCAATTATTAAGCTGCAATCAGCAAAAGAGGTTTTGCTAGCTTCATCAAATTTACATGGAGGTAGTTCTTTGTATGAGTTAATATCTGTTTCATTTAATTGACTAATGGGAACCATCTCTAATTCTGAATTGAAAAAGCCATTAACAGGCCTTACAAGTTCTGATAACTTTTATAAAAAAATTAAAGTTGTAGCTATATATTTTTAACTTACCATTATTATAATAAATATTCATTTTATAGAAAATTTGTTATTAATTAATATTATATATTAAATTATAAATAAATGCTAGAAAAAATTATAGCATAATGATACTGTTGCAAAATCAAATTCAAACAATCCTTTAATTTTCTAAGATTTCATTTGCCTAAAATAGCTATTAAACTAGAACATATAAAGCTTAATAGTTACTTCCTTTGGTTTGATTAATAAAAATATTTAAGATTTTGTCATGTCTTATTAAGTAGAAATAGTTTTATTAGAAGAGATGGTTCCGTCCACTAATATTTACAAAAAAATTCAAAGAATTATTGGATATTACTGAGAAAGAAAAGGATATTTATAAAATAGAGTCTAACTCAACTTACAAAGGATTTAGAACTTTTAAATTATTTTATGTCTTTTGGTTGAGTTTATGAAAGATCTAAGCGATAGAGAGTTAGAAACATAGGAATATTCAAGTCTGACCCTACTATCTAATAATAAAAATCGCATCAACATTGTCTTTTTTATCTGTTTTTTTGTCATGAAGAATTATATTTAGCAATATTTGATCTTGGCTAATATTTTTAATATAGTCTTTATCTGCTGTTATTAATAGATTAATTGCTGATATTTCTTGACCTTTTATATATATATTATTGTGGTCTTGATTGATGGTGCTTATTTTGAAATTTTTATTATCTGAAATAATGGCAAAATTCTTATCGATTAATGTTTTATTAATAATTTTTAAAATATAGCTATTTCTAATTGAGCCATCAGATAATTTAACATAAAGTGGTACTCGTTTTGATGAAATATTATATTCTATTTCAGATTTATTACTAAGGCCAAATATCATGGTACCAAGTGAAATAATGATTATAGCAAGATAAAAATATGTTCTTGGTTTATTAATGCTAAATTTATTTTTATTTATAGGGTTGTTAATATGAGCAAGAGTGTCATATTTTATGAGATTTCTTGGTAAATTAAATTTATCCATTACTTGATTACAAGCATCAATACAAAGGCCACATGCTATGCACTCCATTTGCAAACCATCTCTAATATCAATACCAGTAGGACACACTACAACGCATTGCTTGCAATCTATGCAATGACCTCTATTTGAAAAATCATTATCTTTAGGGGCCTTTTGCCTAGGTTCGCCTCTTTTTTTATCATATGATATAATCAAACTATTATCATCAAACATTGCAGACTGAAAACGAGCATAAGGACACATATAAGTGCATACATGCTCTCTGGCAAAGCCAGCCATTATATATGTCATTATTGTGATTCCTAGGATCCAGCCAATCTGATTAAAGGTTAGTTCAAATTTTATAATATTATTTATTACTTCATAAATATCATTAAAATAGCAAATAAATGCTATTGCAGTTATTAATGATATTACAATCCAACATGAATGAGTTAGAAATTTTTTAACATATTTTTCAATGTTATTTTTGCGATCAAGCAGTATTCTGCTATTACGATCGCCTTGAATTAACTTTTCAACACCAATAAATAAATCTGTCCAAACAGTCTGAAAGCAAGCATATCCGCACCAAATTCTACCAAATAATGAGGTAATAAAAAATAAAATAACAGCAGCCAACAATAGCAAGCCCATAAAATAAAAAAGCTCTTGCGGCCAAATTTCAATAAAAAAGAAATAAGCTTTTCTATTTGGCAGATCAATTAAGATAGCCTGGCTAGGAGCAATATCTTGCCTGTTATATCTAATTAAGGGTGTAAAAAGATAAATTGATAAGAATATAGAATTTAAAAGCCATTTTAAATTTCTAAATTTTCCTTTAATATATTGTGGATATATTTTAGTTTTAGCAGCAAAATAAAGATCAAGCATTTATAATATAGTTATTAATTATTATTTAATTCTTCAAGATATTGCCATCTTTCTTCAGCTAATGATAGATCCTTAGCTAAATTTGATAATTTGATGATAATTTCTTGCGAATTGGCAGGATTTTGTAGTAATATTTCATTTAGATGATTTATCTCATCTTCTAAATTACTGATTTTATGAATTATGTTTTTTAATTCAAATTTTTCTTTATTAGATAATTTAGAGATTTTTTTCTCTGTTTTTTTGATGTTATTTTTTTTTGATTCTTCTTGCTTTAAAGTATTTTCACTTTTGAAGTAATAAGATTGATAATCGCTATAATTTCCGTAAAAAATATTAATACAATCTTCTTCAAAGCCAATAATTGAAGTTGCTATATTATCTAAGAAATTACGATCATGGCTAACAACAATTAATGTTCCTTGATAGTTTAGTAAATATTCTTCTAATATATCGAGGCTTTGCATATCAAGATCATTTGTTGGTTCATCTAATATTAGAAAATTACCAGGATTAGCTAAAATTTTAGAAAGTAATAAGCGGTTTTGCTGACCACCAGATAGTGTGCTGGCTTTGGTTTTTAAGTCTTTTGGGTCAAATAGAAAATCTTTTAAATATCCACAAACATGACGCAATTTATTATTTGCTAATTGAACATAATCAGAGCCATTTTCGCATAATATATCATGCAATGTCATATTATCTTTAATTTCATTGCGATTTTGGTCGAAATATGAAATTGCAATATCATTTGCATGCTTGATTGTTCCGGATGTTGGCTGAATTTTTTTGGTCAAAATTTCAAGAAATGTAGATTTGCCACTGCCATTTTTACCAATTATTCCTATTTTTTCTCCGCGCAAAATTTTAAATGACAAATTATTGATAATTTGTTTTTGATCGTATTTTTTAGAAATATTATTAATTGTGGCAATAATTTGTGGGTTATTATGATCTAATTTAGATGAAGAGATATTTATCTTGGTTTTATTTTGTTTGATTATATTATGTTGGGTAATAATTTTTTGTTGCAAATCCTTTAAATAATGCAGGCGACCAATATTGCGCTTTCTTCTGGCTGTTACACCTGTTTGAAGCCATTGCTTTTCTAGTTCATATTTTTTTTGTAAATTATTATATTGTCTTTGTTCATGCTCAATTATTGAATTTGACCAAGAGTTAAAATTTTTATAGCCATTATTATTAATATTTAATTTATTGCTTCTAAGCCAAAAAATTTTATTAGTTGTTCTTTCCAGAAATTTGCGATCATGTGAAATTATAATTAATGAATTACTATAAGTGCTAAGATATTGTTCCAGCCACTTAATAATAGCAAGATCAAGATGATTTGTTGGTTCATCTAGAAGAAGAATATCGGGTTTTAATATTAGTGCTTGAGCAAGCTTTGCTCTTCTTTCTTGGCCACCAGATACATTTTTAAAAATTAAATTTTTGTCAATTTGTAAATTTTGACAAATAATATCAATTAGATATAGCTTTTCATCATCTATATTAATTTTGCTGGCAATAAAATCAAAAATTGTTGTATTTTGATCAAATTCTGGCATATTTTGTGATAAATAGCCAATATTTATATCTGGTGCTTGCCATATTACCCCTTGGTCAATATCTATTTTATTTAATATTGCCTTCATTAAAGTTGTTTTACCAACACCATTTTTGCCAATAAGGCAAATATGGTCGCCTAAAAAGATATTAAATGATAAATCGTCAAAGAGATTATGCTTGGCAAATGATATTGCAACTTCTCTCATTGAAAATAATAATTTTTGTGTCATAAATTAATTGTTAAAATTAAATTTAATTACTATGACTATCAATATAACTAAATTAGATAATAATCTTAGAGTAGCATCAGATTATATGTCAAATGTTGAAACTATCTCTGTTGGTGCTTTTGTTAACACAGGTAGTCGCAATGAGGCAAAAGAAATAAATGGCATATCACATTTTTTGGAGCATATGGCATTTAAAGGTACTAAAAAAAGATCTACCAAGCAAATAGTTGAAGAATTTGAAGGAATTGGTGGCAAAATTAATGCTTATACCTCTAAAGAAAAAACTGTATTTTACTGCAAAGTTCTTAAAAAGCATGCAGAATTTGCAGTAGAATTTATTTCAGATATATTACAAAATTCAATTTTTGACGAAAAAGAAATTGAAAAGGAGAGGGGGGTTATTTTGCAAGAAATTGCCATGACAAACGACACTCCAGATGATATTATTTTTGATTATTTTCACCAAAGTGCTTATCCTGACCAGTCTCTTGGTCGTTCAATTCTTGGTACTATTGAAAATGTAAGGAAATTTCAAAAACAAGATTTTATAAATTATATTGCTAGTCAGTATAATTATAATAATATAGTCATTAGCTCGGCTGGAAATTTAAAGCATGATGATTTAGTGAAATATTGCCATAAATATTTCATAAATTTAGGTAGCAATATAATAAAAAATGTAGAGCCAGGAATATATAAGCCACAAGACTTTACTAAGCAAAAGCAAATAGAGCAGTCAAATATAGTTATTGGCTATAAGGGAGTTTCTTATAATGATAATAACTATCATTTAATGCAAATGATTGCCATGATATTAGGCGGTGGCATGTCTTCGCGCCTTTTTTTAAGAATTAGAGAAGAGCTAGGATTGGCATATACAATTTATTCATTTAATTACAGCCATAGTGATTGCGGCCTACTGGCAATATATTGTGCAACATCGCCAAAAGATACGGGTAAATTAATAAAAGCAATAAATATTGAAATTGAAAAAATTTGTCAAAATGTTACTAAGGATGAAATTTCTAGAATTTTAAATCAATATGAAGCTAATTTGCTAATGTCCAGTGAAAGCACTAGTGCTAGAATGCAAAAATTAGGCTCTGATATTTTAAATTTTAACCGCTATATAAACGGCGAAGAAATTATTAAAAAAATCAAAGCCTATCAAGAAAATGACATTACCAATCAGGCCAATAAAATATTTAATTCATCTATTAGCGGCTTGCAGCGCCTTGTTGCTGAAATTTGCCCTGAGTAATACTTAGTTCTTCACCACTAATACTTGTTTGTGGTATAACATTTTGTGGCGGAGTTTGGGGCAAAAGTAAACTGACAGTGGGTCGTGTAGTATACAATTCTTGAGAATCAGTAGCAATTTCTTTATCCACATAGGGATTATAAATTTTTCCACAAGTATAAGGAGTAATTCCACTTTGAATTATATCACTATCTTGTTGATTTGTATTAAACATGACAAAACAGCTCTTTGGAATAAGAGGTGATCCTGAATTAGGGTAGGTGGGAGTTGCTCTCACTTCTTGTGGACTCTCATTATCGCTGCTAGAAGAAAATGATCCTGATTCTTTTTTACGATTCTCTGGGGAATAAGTAAGTTGTCTTGGAGTTATTTCGCTTGTTGTTTGTTGTGCTTTTTTTGCCGTAGGGACACGTTTACCTCTAGGAGTGCGTGTAGGATGTAAAGATTGTATACTAATTACAGAGTCCCTAAGTAAAAACAAAATGCTTCTATCTGGATCAGAGCTACTTATATGTCGATCATCTCTATGCATTTGTGTAACTTCTATAGATCCTTTTGATACTTCTTCTTTTCTTTTTATAATAACTTCTTTAATATGTTTTATAATTAAACTCTCTATTTCTTTTAATTTGTTTTCTTTATTATTTTTTGCGGTTAAATTAGGAAAAATTTCTTCTTCTAAAATCTCTAATAATTTATTTAGATTACGTCCCTCTAGATTTAGTTCAGAATCATTGGAACTAGTTAATTTTCTAGCTTTTTCTGGTGTATCTGGTTTCTTTAATACAATGTTACTTGTATTGTCTCCAAATTTTAAAATTAAATTATTACCATTAATAGATCCCGCAAGTTTAGGAGTATTTAGTAAATATCCTGTTGAAATTACACTGAAAACATAAATCTCAAATGCTTCTCCAAACAATTTTTCATTTTTAAATATCACATCTCTTGGATTTAAATTGTATAAATCACCTAATTCTGAAATAAATTGATATACAAGTCTAGAAAATGTTATTAATTGTTTTTCACGCCATTTTGTCGTTGATTCCTCTGTAGAATCCATTTGCCCTGATTTCTCTGGAGTTTTTAAGATATATTTCTTATTGAAATTGGAAATCAAACTTTTACAATATTCATCGAAACTGTTATCCATTTTGGAATGATTGATAAAAAGTTGCAACAATGACCTTATATTAATTTGTATAAGACTTTGCCTAATGCTTCGACTTGAAAGTTCTGTTAATGGTAATAAAGGCGACCTTCTAGAAAATTCTGTTAATGGTAATAAAGGCGACCTTCTAGAAAATTCTGTTACTGGTTGTTGTTCCATAGATGCTAACATTGTTGCATCAGGAGTTGTTTCTTCACGGTTTTCTTCTACTTGCCTTACATCTCCTCCTTTTACATCTAATGAAGGTGATAAATCTATGTCTTTTAATTGTAGATCAGCACTATTATTTGATTTATTCCCTTTAAATATGCCGGCAGCAATTATTTTTAATTGTTTACCAGTTATTTTCCCATCAATCATTATGTTACTTATATCATTAGAATCTGAAATATATGTAATTAAACCTATTCTTTTAAAATTAATATATATATTACCTATGCTAAAAGTAAAATGATTACCACCTAACAACACTGAATTTAAATGTTCAGCCATTTCATCACTTAGTAATTCTCCTTCTCTTCCTCCTCTTGTTGCTCCTTCTATTACTGTTTGCATTAGTGCTCTTTCGCTTACTTCTGCTCCTTCTCTTTCTCCTTCTCTTTCTCTTTCTCTTTCTCTTTCTCTTTCTTCTCTTTCTTCTCTTTCTCTTTCTTCTGCTAATCTTTGTCTTTCTCTTTCTTCTGCTAATCTTTGTCTTTCTCCTTCTTCTGCTAATCTTTCTCTTTCGACGTTTATTCGCCCTTTAACTAAAGCTGCTGCTACACCAACAATAGAAATAAACGCTACAGCCACTGCAGCATATATTGTAGTTTTAGATTCTGTACCACTTTGAATAAATCTACTAACAGTACCACTTTCACTAAATTTATCACTTACACTATCTTGACCACTTTCACTACCATTATTTTTTCTATCATCACAAAATAATTGATTACTAAGGGGATAGAAAGTATTATTTATTAGTGCCGATGGTAAATTAAATCCAATAAGACTAAAACAACTATTATTGTTTACATCGCAAAAACTAACTGATTCTTTATAGGGGTTATAGTCCATTTCTTTATCAATTACTTGTAATGAAGCAGATCCTGAAACAACACTACCATCTGGACAGGGCTTATAATAACTATCATCACTGGTAACATTAAATATACCACTATTTCCGAAGGGCACTAATCCAACACTTAAGTTTCCAGCGTTAGCGATAGCGGTAATATTAGATAATAATACTAGAAATTGTAAAATTTCTTGTTGAGTTGGTGTTGTTGAAATAAATGTTGTAAATGGTGTTGTTGGTATAGGTGGTGGTGATGTAGTTATAATTGCTGTAGTTGAAGTAGGGGTTGTATCTACAGAGGCAGAGTTGTTATATACTTGTACTTGTCCGCAAATACTCTTTTCCAATGTATTACATCCTTTACTTTGTAATATATCGTTATTGCATCCATTAGTGCCTTTATATATTTTCTCACAGCATATTTGTGTGCAATATTGCATCATACCTTTATCTGTTAATCCACATAATATAGAATCTACTTCTGCGCAATTTCCTCTAATAGTAGGAAAAATCTTAATCTTAAGAAGACCATTTGTGCCTCTTTCTCTTGTTACATGACTAGTTGATCTAGATGGATCTAGTGTTATTGTACATAATAGAGCAGTAAATTTAACTGCAGATTTAATTGATAAACGATTCATATTTTATATAATAATTAAAAATTTCTTAATATGATTATTCTAAAAAAGTTAATTTTTTTAGTGCTAATATAATCCTGCATATAGCCTTCATTGTTATTATCTTTTTCAGAAATTATTCTTGATCTACTAGATTTTCTAATAGATGGTTCATATGATAATATTATAGCATTATCTCCTGACTGGTATTTTGTTCCAATACCAAATATTAGTGATCTTGTGTAATTTTTAGATGATTGAAATTCTATACTACTACTGTATTCAAAATAGTAAAATCTTTCGCTTTTGGTGTATCTATTTCCTATTGTGGTAAATATTGAGTAATTATTATCAATATCATAGCCAATATTTACAGAGTACCCATAGCTATCATTAATTTTAGTTATCGATGAGATAGAGTAGTCAATATTAGTATTCAAAATTATCCCTTTTTTTATTATTGAATATTGAGCATCAATTTTATCATAAAATAGTCTTGGCATAATAAAAATATTATTCTTATTAAAAGAATAAGCATATTCTAAGCCAATTGCACTACCTTTGTTGCTTGAATTAGATAAAGCAGAGCCGTAATCACTACCCTGTATAAATGTATCTTTATATGCATGGTCTAAATTAACTGTACTCAAAGAAGTTTTGATGTAGCTGATAGAAGGGCCAAAATAATGACCTTGAGTTTTAGCATGTAAATTAAATTGAAAAAATGCTAAAAATAATGATGTAAAAAATAATTTCTTTGTAATATTCATAATAATATAATAATGTTATAAAATATTACAAAAGTGTATCACAAAGAAAAAAAAAATGCAAATAAAAAAATATATAAAATATATATTGACAGTAAAAAAAAGGAAAAAGTTTTTGATTTATATAAATTTTTTACTAAAAATTTATATATTGTTTCAGGTTGTAATTATTATCTGCCAGTAGGAGTTATTTTAGACACTATTAGCTAATTATTAAGCCTAAAAACACCTTAATCGCTCCAAGAGCAATAAAGCTCAAAAATGACTGATCTGACTTAT
>JAHXBS010000018.1 GCA_020054685.1 Rickettsiales bacterium
TATTGTAGAAGTGAATTAGAAAGCATATTGCCATTACAAATACATAAATCACTGATATGCGATGTGGTAGAAAAAAAATAGGAAAAAATGGATTAGACTTCATATCATGTATAAAATCAACAATTAAAGAAGATGAAATTAAACAAGGAGATGCAACTAAAGAAGATTATTTAAGGAAATATTTTAGTTTTTTAATAAAGTCTGTAGCAAAAGTGATAATTTCGCTACTGATCAGTGTTAGTTTATTCAGAGAAGGAGAAGTAAATAATCTTATTAATAAGTAAAGCTAGATGTTATTAATTTGATTAATCAAGCTCTTCAAAATAAAATATCAGTTCAACCTAGAAATCCGGTCCAAGAGTCTTGTCATCTTGAACCTAAGACATGTTTATCATATTCAACTAAAAAATCACCATTAACTGGAAAACGACCAGATATTATATTACCCTATAGTCATCTAGAAGAAAATTATACACCTCCCACTAATTCTACTGAAATAGAATTATCTTTAAGTTCTTTAGCAAAAAAACCTTTATCAACACCAGATAAATTTAGGCAATCAGACCCAGCTATTGATAAAGCTTCACCAGCAAAAACTTCTGTTGTAGTTAAATCTGATGATAATCATCTATGCGTAAGATCTCTTGTACAAAACGGATTGAACAAAGACTAACTCCTTAGTAAATATAACTACGCCTAGCCTCAAATTAAGAGAAGTTAAAGTAGATGAAGAATTAATAGGTGAATTTAATATTATCAACAAGGATCATGAGGTTACATGCATTACATTTTGCTGTACAATATTATTTATTTCTATAAAAAATACCAATTCTAAAGAATACAATAATAATTATTATTACCTAAGTGAGTTTAATTGCAGGAATATTATAGAAAATTTAACACAGCTGATAAAAGAAAATTTAAGTACAATTAAAAAATTAACCATTATCACAAGAAATAAACTTCCAGGTGAATATGAAGAATTTTATAATAATTTAGATAATAATCAGGATATTGAAACATATTTTAAATTTAATATTGAAAATCTTGAAAAATAAATAACAATGAAGTCACCTTCCCCTAAACCAATAGTTGTTAGTTAAACGCCGCAGGATTTAACACAAACATCAAAATATCTATCTGAAAATGCTCTACGCTAAATCTGATTAAATTAAAGTTTTTCTAATAAATATTTTTCATCGAATGAATTGCCATATATTGGCTGATACTGATTTTTAGTTTTTTTATATATATTTATATTTTGTAATAATGCTACTAATAATTTGTATATATTATAGTAGCTAGATGCTGCTCGATATTCGATTCTATAGCATGAATTATTTATTTGACTTTTTGCTATTCTGATCAGACATGTTCTGTTATTATATCCATAAGATAAATTTGTTGGAGCGCAATATTTTCCTCTTTTAAAGAGATTATAATTGATATTATGATCAAATCTATTATCAATCTTATTATGCAATAATTTTATAATATTTGGTGTTAAATCTAGTAATTGATGGCAGTAATTTTCAATAATATCTTTTTGGTTAATAAAATATTTATTATTATCATGTAATGATAAATTTACTTGCAATGAGCTGCCACAATCATCAATAAAAGGTTGCCCTGCTATAATAAATTGGTGATTATATTTTTGAGCAATTTGAGATATTCTTATTTTATAGTAAAGTAATTTGTGATAATTAGCTATAATATCAAAAGAAGCATTTATTATGAGCTCAATTTGCGATTCGCCCTGCTCTCTTTTGAAATTAGAGCAATTAAATGATTGGTTAAGTATTTTGATAAAATTATCAAGTTCAATATTAGATAATTTATTATTATTTGATGATAATATATAGAATTCAAACTCAAATCCTATCATTATTTGGCAATTATTAGTAATGTTAAATTTACTAATAATGTCAAATAATTTATTTTTTAAAGTCAATTTATACTATAAATATTATATATTGCTTTCAACCCACTCTTTTAGCGATGATTTTGGTAGTGATCCAACTTTCGTATCAACGACTTTGCCATCTTTAAATATAATCATAGTAGGTATGCCTCTAACCATATATTTTGAAGGAATTTCAGGATTATCATCAATATTAATTTTAAAAACATCAATTTGTGAAGACATTTCTTCAGCAATTTGGTCAATTACAGGACCTAATTGTTTGCAAGGACCACACCAAGGCGCCCAAAAATCAACTAAAACTGCTTTAGAGTTAGTAAGTACATCGCTTTCAAATGAATTATCAGTAGAATCCTTAGCCATTATGAGATAATTTATATTAATATTTTAATGTTATAAAATTAACAATTTTCTATTTTACAATATAAATTGTGATATTCAAGTTAAATAATTTAAATATATTTACCTACTCCTATCATTATTACTTTCTTTACTGCTATATATTGCATCTCTTAATCTTGTGTTGCTTTATTTGATTCATTTCCTCTTCCTATTACTGTTATTTGTGTTACAGTTTTATTACTACGAGTCTTAGTTTGCTGCACATTATGTTTGTCTATATTATATTTTTTCATCACATCATTAATGCTTGAAGATCTAGGACCTACTTCAGTAAGACTATTTAATACATTCTGAACATTAGGATGTTTTATTGGGAGATATTGATTTCCTTTTGAATTTTTATTTGGTTTGTTTGATACTTTTGAACTAATAGCTGATTTTTTTATGCAGCACTTGAATCAGATTGTTCTAAAGTTGATGTGTTTGATGAATTGTCAGATAAAGCACTATGTGCAAGTCCTTTTGTACGAAATACACTAACACCACTAGCTTTTAATTTTTCTTTCCTTACATCCATATCTTGCAATCTTTTTTTTACTCAATTGATTATTTTGCCTGCTGACATTGCTAGCATAATTAGCTTCTTTAACAAATCCATTTTCCTGATTATTATTACTCTTATTAGTGCTAGCTTTTTTAGTTTTAATAAAAATATTACCAATACTTTTACCTATGCTATCTGTTGCAGAAGCAACATTTTTTAAAGCATCTTTTATAAAACTCCCTACACTATTTGTAATATCACTCCAAATATCTCTATTGTTAACACTATTTTTATTGTTAGACATAAAATTATGAATTAATTAAAATATTACCATAATTCTATTATAGCATAATTTATCTTCTCTGTCAGAATAGCACGTTTTTTTACTATTTTCTAGTTTATTTTGTGCTCTTCCATTAGGAATTATAAAATTTGATCAGTTAGAAAAAAGATTATATAATTTTATTACATTTAAACTTTTTTAAGATAGAATTTGTGCTATAGATTTTTAAAGGTAAAATTTAGACCATATGTTTTTTCTGATCTAATGAAATTTTCAGGGTTATTTTCCTTTATATAAATACCAAAATTAGTGCAGCAGCCATCTCTATTTAGGCTAATATGTTTTGAAATAACTCTACTAGAATCCAGATTTTTTATAAGTCCACTATTAATATTCCATCTTTTGTTAAAGATAATCGAAGAATTTAATGATATTTGCCTTCTATCATTTTGATATAAATTTTGATTCAAATTTATTTTATCATTTGATATTGCTAGATAATTACCATTTAAATTTAAATTTTTATAATTCAGGTTAAAATCTACTTCATCGAGATTTCTACTATAGTTATTATTATCTATTTGAAAGAAATATTCTATATTAAAATTTTTCTTATAGTCATATCTAATTCTTCCTACATAGTCAGATTTATTATCATTATCAAAGCCTCTTAGATTTTCAGAGCTGCTTTTATATGCTTGTCCAAGAGTAATTTTAAATAAGTTGTTAGTAGTTTTTATGGAAGATGATACTCCATAGCTAACTCTATTGCCATTTTCATTGCGATCATAGCCAGAATAATAATCATCTGAAAAAATATTACCAAAGCCAAGTTCGGAATTATCGCTATCAATATTAATATTATTTGAACTAGATTTTGTTGATTTGAAATTTAAGAGCGGTTCAATTATTAATGTTTTATTGTTAGTTTTCTTGACCAAGGGTAAAGACCAATTGATAATTGCTGCTGTACTGTTATTATTGCTATATTTATTTTGCTGATTTTTGGAATATAAATTATTTTTTTTCATGTTATATTTATAAAAATCATTTTTGCTATATAATGTTGTTTTGAGCAAGCTACCTTTTATAACATATGGAACTTCAATCTTAGGAATTACCGAAAAACGATTATATTCTAGATTACTTCTGTTACTAAGAGATGTTATATTTGATTTAATACTGATTTTTTCACTAGCAATTAGCGGTTTAAATTGTTTATTATATGTGATTGAAGGTGCACTTATAAATGATTTATTATCATAGCTATTTTCAAGCTCCCTAATATTCATTATATTTACTTCTAGATAATCTCTATCTTTAATAAAATTATAATTATATTGCGATGTGATATGGCTTAGGTAATTTTCTTGATAATCACGAAGAAAATTACTGTCAGATATTAAATTTATATCATAATTACTACTAGAATTACTTGACAAGCTGAAATCACCCTTACTTTGAATACTCCATCTATAGTAATTTTCATTTCTTTGTTTAATTGTTATATCATTATCTCGTTGTAAAATTTTATTATTAGCTAATTGTGAAACAATATTGTAGCTACCCCTGCTTGTTTCATGTCGAAAATTTGAAGATATATTAGCTTTATTTAAGTCTAATCCTAACTTTGGAGTTATTAATAGATCTTTATCTTGAGATATATTAACATAAAATGGTGTAATAACCCCAAGACCAAATTTACTACTCTTAGTATATGATGGAAATAAAAAACCTGTTTTCTTTTTTTTAGATGGCATAGAATTAACAAGATATGGTATATATATAATTGGCACATCATAGATTTTAAGAAATGCATTTTTAGTTTTTATAATCTTGCTATTATTATCAATTATGATCTTGTCAGATTCAATTAGGGCAAATTCCTTGCTATTTTTTGTGATTTTACTTTCCTTAGAAATCTTCTCATTAGGACAAAATGAATATTTAGGCTTTGTTAGAATTGAAAATTTATTTTTATTATAATCAACAATATTTGATGAAAAATAAGAACCATCAAACATTAGTAAATCAGCTTCTTTAAATTGCGCCTTGTTAAAATCTTCGTTAATTTGAGCGGTTTTTGACTTAATAATACCAATATTGCTATTATTCATAGTTATATCACCAAATGCTTCTATAATATTTAGTGACTTATTATATCTAATTTTATCTGCATTAAGCTTGTTATTACCCTTAGTTACCTCAACGTTACCATTGGCGATTATAATATTTTTAGTATTATTTGCGCTAACTTCACTTGCTTCAACCATTATTGGTAAATTTCTAGCATCATTGGCAAATGATTTAGTGATTAATGATATATAAATTATCAATAAGTAAAACAGAAGAGATAATATATTATTAAATGATAATTTCATTATAATTTATTACTAGAAATACTAAAGCTAGATAAATGATAATCTATTTGGTCTTTTTTTCTTAAGCCAATATGATATAATATATCTTGTAAGCATGATTGCACTGAACATTGAAGTTAATATACCTATTGATAATGTTGCAGCAAATCCTTTAATTGGACCATTACCGAAAAAAAATAAAGTCATTGCTACAATTAGAGTAGTAATATTAGAATCGAATATGGTTCTATAAGCATTTTTAAAACCATTATCAACAGCAACAATTATAGATTTATTATCAGCAATTTCTTCTCTAATTCTTTCAAATATTAGAACATTTGAATCAACAGCCATGCCCATAGTTAATACGATACCAGCAATACCTGGCAATGTCAAATTTGCACCAATTATTGCCAGTAATGCAACTATTAAAGTGATATTAATTATCAAAGATATATTAGCAAAAAGACCAAATATCTTATAATAAAATAACATTGCGATAATTACCAATATCATTCCTATAATTGCAGCAATGGTACCGTTATTAATTGAATCTTGGCCAAGTGAAGGACCAACAGTTCTTTCCTCTATTATTGTTAGAGGTGCTGGAAGAGCCCCTGCCCTAAGCAATAACGCCAATTCTTTTGCTTCATTAATAGTAAAATTACCTGATATAACTCCACTGCCTTGAGTTATTACACTATTAATTCTTGGAGCAGTAATAATTTTACCATCAAGCATAATAGCAAAAATTTTATTTATGTTATTTTTAGTAATATTTGCAAATTTTCTTGAACCAACTGCATTAAAATTAAACCCAACTGCTGGACTACCTTCATAATATGTGCTATTGGCATCTGTTAGCAAATCACCGCTAAGAATAACTTCTTTAGAAACAAGATATGAGTTATTATCAAGATCTTTGGCAATAAGATAGCTTGGATCTGTATTAATTGAATTATAATTAGTAGCTTTAACAAAATGAAATGTCATTTTTGCTGTTTTGCCAATTATATTTTTTAATTGCTTTGAATCTTTGACACCAGGAACCTGAAGCAAAATTCTATCACGGCCTTGCGCTTGAATTGTTGGCTCTTTTGTACCAGTTTCGTCAACTCTTTTTCTTATTATTTCTATTGATTGACTAAGTACATCCAATTTCATCTTAGAAATTATATCTTGGTCATAGCTTAATTGATAGCTATTACTATTTTTGTTTTTAGATATTATTATATTTGGATTTATATCTTTAATAATTTTTTTAATATCTTGAAATTCAGTTTTATCATAGATTGTAAATGATATATTATCAGTTTTTTTGATAATGGCTCTGATATTTTCCTTTCTAAATTTAACCCTTAATTCACTGGCAATCATATTTAGGTTATCATTAAGAAAAGAATCAAAATCAATAGATAATGTTAATTGTGAGCCACCCTGAAGATCCAGACCAAGATTTAAGTTGCTATTTGGTAATATTTTCTGCAATGAATCATTCTTGATAAAGACACCTAGTACATAGTAAATAGCAAGAAAACAAATTAAAAAAATTAATGATATCTTATATTTTGAAAAATTAAGCATTTTTCTTAGTTAATTTTTTATTATTTTTCTTTGATTTTGCGTCTTTATTATCAGAAATATCCTCTTTTTCAATATCGGTTATATAATTTCTTGCTATAGTAATAATTACATTATCAGCTATTTCTATTGATATTTTATCGCTATCCTTATCAATAGATTTTATTTTGCCATAAATACCTGAGCTAGTGATGATTTTATTTCCTATCTTTAATGCAGATATTAAATTCTGATGATCTTTGAGTTTTTTACTTTGTGGTCTTATAATTAAAAAATAAAAAATACCAAAAATTAATAATAAAGGAATTAGGCTTGAAATGCTACCACTAGTTGCTGTAGCATCTTGAGCAAATGCAGGAGATATAAAAAGATTATTTATCATTGTTATTTTTTAATAATTTGGTTAATATCATTAAATGTAGTAAATAGCATTAAGGTAATTATAATGCTAAATCCAATTTGAAAGCCAATTTTTTGATATTTAACAGGAACTGGCTTACCTGTAATAGCTTCAATAGCATAGAATAATAAATGACCACCATCTAAAACAGGAATTGGTAGTAAATTTATAACACCTAAATTTATTGAAATCAATGCACTAAACCATAAAATCATAAAAAAACCTAATTCAAAGGTTTTTCCAGAATATTTAGCTATTTTTACAGGGCCACCCAGCTCCTTAATTGATCGATCACCAACTATTAATTGAGATAAGGTTTTAAGAATTGATCCAGCAATATCATAAGTCTTTATTGTTGAGTGATAAAAGCTTTGAAAAATATTTAGATCTATATTATTAACTTTTGAAGATGTAACACCTATAATGGGAATAAATATATCATTACCTGCAAAATCTTTGCGCTTCATTTTTACTGGTGTCAGCTTTACATCTATTATTTTTGAATCTCTTCTTATATTTAATTTGATTGGATCTCCTACATTTATTGATATAATAGAGATAATATCATTAAAATTTTTAACTCTCTTATTATCGATAGATAGTATTTCATCTCCTTTTAACAAGCCAGCATGATATGCAGGGCTGTCGTTTTTAATCTGACTGATAATTGTTGACGCCTGATTAATACCATTTATACGAAATAATATGGTAAAAATAATAATGCCAAGAATAAAATTAGCTATTGGTCCTGCTGCAACAATTGCAATTCTTTGCCAGACGGTTTTATATATAAAGGATTGTTTTTTTTGTTCATCGCTCATTTTTTCAACTGCTTCTAAATCAGTCATTGAAGCTGCATTTCTATCGCCATACATTTTAACATAGCCACCAAAAGGTATTAGGCAAAATTTCCATAATGTTTGATTTTTATCATAAAAACCAAATATTTTTTTACCAAAACCAATTGAGAATTCTTCAACTTTTACCTTATTAAATCTGGCAACTATGTAATGTCCAAACTCATGAATAAAAACAATAAATGATATAATAAATATGAAAGCAAATAGGCTTTGAAAAAAAAGTTGTAACATTTATTTAAAATATTTTTTAGCAATTAAGGATATTTGATCATTAATTTGTCCAGAATAATCAATAATATTTTCAATATTGTCAAATTTACAATATAAAATTTTATCAAGTGAATCACTAACAATATTAATAATATTATCAAAAGTTATATTATTTTTTAGAAAATTATCTACAGCAATCTCATTTGCAATATTAAATATAGTTGGCATATTGCCACCTTTTTTAAGTGTTTCTTTAGCAATATTAACTGCAGCAAAACGCTTATGATCAACTTCATAAAATTCAAGATTTCTAATTTTACAAAGATCTAATATTTCATTATGAAAGTAGTCTCTTTTAGGAAATGATAATGCATATGAAATTGGAACTTTCATATCAGCACGACTCATAACTGCATGTGTAGCCCCGTCATTGTAATTTATTAATCCATGTATTATTGATTGTGGATGAATAACAACATCAATTTGATCAATATGAAATGAAAATAAATAATATGCCTCTATAACTTCAAGCGCTTTATTCATCATAGATGCAGAGTCAACTGAGATCTTTTTACCCATTTTCCAATTGGGGTGATTTGTTGCCTGACTAATTGTTACATCTTTTAAATTTATATTTTTATTAAAAAGAGGACCGCCAGATGCAGTCAGTATGATATTATTTATGTGAATCTTTTCTTTATTATTTAATATTTGGAAAATTGCATTATGTTCTGAGTCAATAGGTAATATATTAATATTATTTTTAGTACATAAATCCATCATAAATTGGCCAGCGCATATTAGGGATTCCTTATTAGCTAGTGCAATATTAGAACCAGCCTTAATAGCATTATAGGTGGGCATTAATCCAGCAATACCAACAATTGCTGAAATAAATAAATCGCATTTTATTTGCGCAATCTTATATAGCCAATCACTACCATGAAGAATTGTAATATTATTTAAGTCAGATAATTCGTCTTTCAGATTATTATAATATTTTGAATCATTAATAATAATATATTTTGGCTTAAATTTGCGTGCCTGAACAGATAATAATTGATAATTATTATTACATGCTAAAGCAATAATATTATATTCTTTATCTGTATCTTCAATTATAGATAATGTATTGACACCAATTGATCCAGTAGATCCATATAAAATAATATCTTTAGTCATCTTTATTATTATTTTTATCAGCTAAAATTATATCATTTATTCTTGAAGAATGCTGAAGAAGATTATCTGCAATAAATAATAAATTAGGAATATTTTTCAATATTGCACTTTTGGCAATATTTCTTTTAAAAAAACTAGTATTTTTATTAAGTGCTTTAACTATGACTTCTCTAGATTCTTCACCACCAAATAAGGCAATATATATTTTAGCATTTTTAAGATCGGGACTAATATCAACTTCTGATATAGTAATATGGACATCTTTGAATCTTAATATATCATTACTATGAAAAAAATCAGATAAATATCTTTTAAGATTTTCTGCTACTTGCAATTGTTTTTTAGATCTTATTTTCATTTAAAAAGTTTTATAATCATGAACACCATCTAGAACAACATTAAAAGTAAAAACCTTTATTGATTGTGAATCAATAATATTTGAATGCTTTACTGGTGCAGTTAGTAATTCTCTCTCCCAATCTTCATATGCTAAATATTGATAATCCTTAATATTATATGGATGACCTTGAAAATATATTTCAGTTTCTAATTTACCAAATTTTTCATGATAGATATTAGCATTGATATGTGGAGCTCTACCAGCAGTTTCACCTGGCATTATAGTAATAAAATAAAAATTACCCATATTATCAGTAATTGACTTACCAGACATGTTGAAATATTTATCTATATAGCCACTACCATCTTCTAATAATGTATGATATTTACCAGCGGCATTAGTTTGCCAAATTTCTATAACGGCGCCTGATACAGGTATTCTAAATGAATCAGTAACTTTACCTTGTAATACTATTATCTCGCCAAATGCCCTATAAAATGAACCAACTTTTTTTACTAAATTATTTGAAAGCGAAAATTCACTTGGCATTGATAAATCTGCTGAAAAAAACCTAGATGGAGTAATTTTTAATGGTCTAAAATTAATTGGTAAAATTTTACTTTTATCTGTTATTTCTTCACTCTTAAAATCTTCAACTACTTTTTTTATTGTTGGATAGTAGAATTCCTCATCTCTATATTCTTGCTGAGCCAAAATATTATGGCTATAAAAAAAAGTAAAAAATAAAAATAATAGATATCTCATTTATAAAATTTATAATTTAGGTAAAGTTACACCCTGCTGTTTCATGTATTTGCCATTTTTGCTATCATATGAAATATTGCAAGCTTTATCACCTTTAAGAAATAAAAATTGGCAAGCACCCTCAAAAGCATAGATTTTTGCTGGCAAGGGTGTGGTATTAGAAAATTCAAGAGTAACATGACCTTCCCAACCAGGCTCTAATGGTGTAACATTAACAATTATACCACAACGTGCATAAGTTGATTTGCCAACACATATAACCAATATATCTTTCGGTATTTTAAAATATTCAACAGTTCTTGCAAGTGCAAAGCTATTAGGTGGGATAATGCAAATATCTGTTTTTCTGTCAACAAAACTATTATTTGAAAAATTTTTAGGGTCAACAATAGCTGAATCTATATTAGTAAATATCTTAAACTCATCTGAAACTCTAGCATCATAACCATATGATGAATTACCATAAGATATTATCTTATTGTTATTATCGTCAAATCGAACCTGCTTTTCAACAAATGGCTCGATCATCTTTTGATCTTTGACTAATTTTGTAATTGTATTGTCGGAAATTATGGACATTTTAATTAATTATTTTAGAAATTTAATTAATAATATCTTTATTAAGTTTGTGAAATCAATAATAAATATTCAATTATAAATATCATTTTTTAATATATAAATTAATGCATGACCTAAATTATTTACATGATATTCTAATATTATTATTTGCATCAGTTGCAATATTAATTATTTTTAAGCAGCTAGGTCTTAGTCCAGCACTTGGATATCTTCTTGTGGGAGCTGCGATTGGTCCATTTGGTTTTGAAATTCTAAATATAACAGATACTGCCAAATCTATTGCTGAGCTAGGTATTGTTTTTTTGCTATTTGCTCTTGGTCTAGAATTATCATTTTCAAGATTAATGGAAATGCGGAAATATGTTTTAGGCTATGGAAGCTTACAAATAATTATTTCAGCAATAGTATTATCAATTATAACCCTAAAGGGCCTTAGAGTATCAATTGAGGTTGCAATCCTAATAGGAAGCGCTCTTGCACTTTCTTCAACTGCAATTGTTCTACAAGAAAGTGCTGAACATGGTGAGCAAACAACCAGAGTTGGAAGATTATCTTTTTCTATTCTATTAATGCAAGATCTTGCTGTTATTCCCATTCTTGTATTACTTCCACTTATTGCTGGAGATAATGTCGATATTACCAAGGCTCTTAGTGGTGCATTATTAAATGCTGTTATTGCCATGACCTTGATATTTGTTATTGGTAGATCTCTATTAAGGCCATTATATAGAATGATTGCTGAGACAAGAAATAATGTCTTATTTTTAAGTTTCACTTTAATTATTATATTGGGCTCAGCATATATGAGTCATTCACTTGGTCTTTCATTTGCTCTTGGAGCGTTTGTTGCAGGATTAATGGTTGCAGAAACCGAATATAGATATCGCGTTGAAGAAGAAACTTCATCACTTAAAAACCTATTAATGGGTTTATTCTTTATGACAATAGGAATGTCATTTGATTTTAATGAATTAATAGATAGTCTAGCATGGATTATTCTAGGCTCATTTGCCTTAATATCATTTAAAGCAGTTATAATTGTTACATTATGTCGTTCATTTAATTTTCCTCTTGGCCCTTCAATACATACTGGCTTTTTGCTTGCACAAGGTGGCGAGTTTGCATTTGTTGTTTTATTAATGGCGGTCAATCAAAACCTTATTGAAAGTGACACATCTCAATTTTTAATGACTATTGTGACTCTTACCATGGCAACAACTCCGTTATTAGCTTCAGCAGGTAGGAGAATTAAATCATATATTTATACTAAAGAGGTTTTAAAAGATAGCAAAATTAAAAAGGAAATTAGCGACATATCGGGTCATGTTATAATAGTTGGTTTTTCAAAAGTAGGTCGAGTTATTGCCAATATTTTACGCAAAAAAAATATTCCATATATCGTTTTAGACAATAATCATAGAATGGTTAGAATTGAAAAAACAAATGGCTATAATATAATATATGGAGATTCAAAAAATCCTGATGTCTTAAAACATATTGGTATTGAAAGATGTGAATCTGTAATTATTGCTATGGATGACGAGCTCACATGCATGAATATTACAAAATATATTCATAAAAAATATCCTGATGCCACTGTAATAACCAAGTCTGAATCAGTAAATAACGCTCAAAGATTTAGAAAAGTTGGAGCATCTTATGTTGTTTCAAAAAATCTTGAAGCAGGATTGCAAATGGGTCATGCGGCACTTGCATCTGTAGGTATAAATAATAATGAAATTAATGACGCCTTAAGTTCATATCGCGATATAAATGACGATATATTAAATGAACCTATCATTCCTCATAGGCACGAATCATCAGCAGATGATAATATATTTGACAATCATGATGATGATCATGATAAAAAATAATATATTATCTATATGCACTAGATCTATTAATTGTAGATAATGATAATTCTAGAAGATTGTTAAATATGTTACTTAATAATTCTTAATTCTATCTGAGACTTATCTTAATCTTGAATTTATATCTCTAGAATATTTATAACTAAATTACTAATATACTCATCTTACTTATTACATAGTAGATATTGTCTTTATAAAGATTGTGCAATTAATTTTATTATCAAATTTATACTTATTTATAAAAATTACAACTTTTTAACGCTGATTATTAGTTTGATCAAGCATAGCTTGAAGGAACGAAGATGATGTTGATATTAATCGACCTGGTAAAACTTGACTAGATGATGCCACTTGTCCAACTTGACTAGATGATGCCATTTGTTCAACTTGACTAGATGATGCCACACCACCTGATAATGCGACCCTTTTATTGACTCTTGTTTCATTAGTATTGTTTTTTGCAATAGCTTCATTATCTCTCTTTCTACAAACACTGCTTTCCTTTCCTTTTTTTAATCTTTCACGAGCAAATTTTCTAATCATATCAAGCCCATCTGTATCTTTATGAATTAAACTTCTAGATAAATTAATCATTTTATTTATTTTATCATCAAATTTACTACCTAATTTTAGATAAATATTATCTTCACTAGGTATAAAAAAAATCTTTGCATCTAATTTTGGATCTATATTATTAAAATGGCTATTACCATCCCTTTCTTCAGATATTATGATTTCTATTAATGAAGAAATTTTTTCATAAATAGGCTGATTTTTTTCGTCTATAATATCTTTAACTTTCTTATCTTTTTCAATCATATATTGTGTAGTAATTGGATCATTTAGAGATATTACTTTTTTTACAACTTCATCCGATATTCTGCCGCATTGTTTGAACTGATAGTCCATTATTTTCACCAAGATATCTGTACTAATAAAATTTATAGATAATGCTTTTCTTATAACTTTATCTGAAATTCTACCTTTATGTTTGAGTTCTGCATTAATTATATGATAAATATAATCTTTATGATCTATTAACTTCTCAATTGAATTAATATTAGGATCTTTCATTATTAACATTTCTAAAATAGAAATATTTTCATCACCATTAGTCGATTTGAAATTTTTAGTTAATAAATCCTCATAAGAAAATTTTTCTTTATTTTCTAAATATTTACTTAATAGAAATTCTGTTACTTTAAATCTTTCTGAGTTTAATGATTCTAAAAATAATTTACATAATTCTTCTTTTGATGTTACTATTAACTCTCCAGAAGTTTTAGCTTGATAAGCTATTACTGATATCATTTGAGAAATAATTTGTTGAAATTTAATACTTTTTATTAAGACATCTTCATTAGTCCTAGAAGAAATAAACAATAAAATTGATTCATTTTTATCTTCATCAAATTTAGTTAGTAGGCAATGTTCTAACGAACAATCTAACAGAACATTTATAACCTCTTCATCAATTGTAATTTTGTGTTGAAGTGAATAGTCATTATTTTCTTTAAAAAAAACTTTAATCATTCTTTTTCTATGCTCAACATCTCCAAGCTTCCCTTCAAGAATTTGCCCAGACGTTTTTTTTAGATTAGAACTATTCAATGATAATAATTCTGAAGGTAATCTTTTATATGCATCTTTTAATTGTGGTACAGATCCACCCATATCAAGACATAATTTTATTCTATCCAAGATATCTCTTTCAACTTGTTGGTCTAAACTTATCTCAGTTGATAAAAGTTCATTAATTCGCACATCTAAAAATTGCTTAATTATTAAATTTGGATCAATACAAGCCATAATATAAAATAATTTTCTATCATCCAAAGCATATTGAAGCAATGTCATATGATTACCATCAAGTAGTGTGCAATTACTTGTTGCTAGGCTTTTATCTCCTTTTAGTAGTCTACTCAATAATTCAAATCTATTTCCTTTAACTGCAAGAGAGTATATCGGATTAAATTGAAGTCTATCTTCTTGACTATTCATTGCACTTAGTATATTCGGACATCTTTCACTCATAAATTTCAAAAAAGAATCACTTATTTTATAAGGCTGCTTTCCAGGTCTACTTAGGAACATTTCAATTAAGCTATTACTCTTAGTAGATTGACCATTAGTAAAATAAATTTCAGCATCAGTAGAATATAATATATCAGGTTTTGTGCGTGCTAAATGATAAAATATACTTACATTATAACTAGTTGCAATTAGCCCATGGTGTGACACTAATTTTACCACCGATTCACCACCACCAGATTTTTTTATAGGAATAGTTAATGCCGGATAGTCTTTTACATTTGATAGTAAATCAGTGCTAGAAGAAGCATATGTTACTAAATCCATAAAAGATGGAATGTAATGTAATCTAATCTTATTTTGCTTGCCTGATCATAATATGTCATCATTACTGATAAAAGACTTAATTTTACACCTCCAACCCTTTTAATATCACACACTAATAGCTTTTTTATCAGTTTTATTCTATCATCTTTAAAAAAATCTAATTTTTAATTATCTGATCAGTTTTAATTTTTATATTGCCACTACTACTTAGTTGTTGCGATCAAATTTTTCATATTATCCAATTGTTGATCTTCTGTCATAGTTTGATCTTATGTACTAGTAAATATATTATATTATTATAAATAATATGTATATTGTACCAATTTTTTTAACAATGTCAAGATTGGTGCTAAATAATATCATATAATACTAGATCAGACAGCAATAATCACAGGATTGCATGAGGTATAATTAGGCTTAACGAGCTTGC
>JAHXBS010000008.1 GCA_020054685.1 Rickettsiales bacterium
TCTTACCGTGATCTACGTGACCTATGGTTCCAATATTAACGTGAGGTTTGTTTCTTTCAAAAGTTTGTTTGGACATAAGAAATTAAAAAAAGTTATAGTAGCAAGTTATATTTTATATAATGAAATTATCAATCTTTTTAAAAATTGCAATAAAAAATATTAGTCAATATAAAAACATTTTACTTTATGAAAAATAATCGAAGCTAATATTGTAAATAATTAATTATTAGCTTCGATTGGGTATTATTGTAATTTTTTTCTATTGTTTTTTGCTGCTTTTACCATATTTTCAAGCGCAGTTTTTGTTTCAGGCCAATCTCTTGTCTTCAAGCCACAATCAGGATTTATCCAAATTTGGCTAACATCTAGAACATCTAATGCTTTTTTAATTAATATCTCAATTTCGTCAATTGAAGGAACTCTTGGACTATGAATATCATATACACCAGGACCAATTTCATTAGGATATTTATAATCTATAAATGCGTCTAATAATTCCATTTGAGATCTTGATGTTTCAATTGAAATAACATCTGCATCCATATTTGCTATTGATTTTATTATATCGTTAAATTCAGAATAGCACATATGAGTATGAATTTGTGTCTCATCCTTTACTCCACATGATGATATTTTAAATGATTCAACAGCCCAATCTAGATAATTTTGCCAATCTTTTTTTCTAATTGGCAGCCCTTCTCTGAGTGCAGCTTCGTCAATTTGTATCATTTTAATTCCTGCCTTTTCCAGATCCACAACCTCATCTCTTATGGCAAAAGCAATTTGCCTTGCAGTATCTTTTCTTGGCTGATCATCTCTTACAAATGACCATTGCAATATTGTTATAGGGCCGGTCAACATTCCTTTGACTATTTTTGAGGTTTGTTTTTGTGCAAATATAGTCCAATCAACAGTCATTGGATTTGGCCTGCAAACATCCCCAAAAATTACCGGTGGCTTAACACATCTAGTACCATAGCTTTGGACCCACCCATTTTTAGTGAAGCAAAAGCCGCTAAGTTTTTCACCAAAATATTCGACCATATCATTTCTTTCAAACTCACCATGAACCAAAACATCAAGATCTATTTCTTCTTGGTATTTTATTGCACTAATTATTTGCTGCTCAAGAAATTCTTGATATTCTTCTTTAGAAATTCTTGAAGCCTTATAATCAGCACGCTTTTTTCTAACATCTTTTGTTTGTGGAAATGATCCAATAGTTGTTGTCGGGAGTAATGATAGCTCAATTTTTGATTTTTGTATTTTTTGCCTTACTGAAAATTCACTACCTCTTATTATTAACTTTGGATCATTTGAAGCAACTCTATTTTTAACTTCCTCATTATTAATTCTAGATGAAGTTTTTCTATTATTAATTGCTATTTTATTTTCACTAATTGCATCATTAACATCTTGAGCGTCACAAGCTGCAGCTATAATTGATATTTCATTTAGCTTTTGCTTTGCAAATGACATCCATGATTTCAATTCATTATCAAGATCGCTTTCATTATCCAAATCTACTGGACAATGTAATAATGAGCATGAAGGTGCAATAATTACTCGATCCTTACCCAATTTTTCAATAGCCTTATTTACTAATGATATTGATTTTTCAAAATCATTTATCCATATATTCCTACCATTCACAACTCCAAGAGAAAGATATTGATTATCTTTTATAGCTTTAAGAGCAATTTCTAACTGATCACCTGCCCTAACTAAATCAATGTGAACTGATTTAGTATTTAAAGAAAAGGCTGTGTCGCAATTATTATCAAGTGAATCAAAATATGTAGCTAAGTGAATATTAACATTACCTCTAAATTCATTAATATTATTATAAGTTTCAATATATAGCGACTTAATATCAGCATCTAAATCGGTAACCAAGCAAGGTTCATCGATTTGAATATCCGAAATACCAATTTCATTAAATTTATTAAATAGCTCTTTATATGTTTTTAACAAGTTATTTAACAGATTAAATTTGTTAGAACCATCAACTGACTTACCTAATATTAAAAAGGAAATAGGACCCAAAATAACTGGCCTAGTGGTAATATTGTTATTAAGAGCCTCTTGGTAGTGATCAAAAATTTTATTAGAAGATATCTTAAAATTTTGATTCTCATAAAATTCAGGAACAATATAATGGTAATTTGTATCAAGCCATTTTGTCATTTCCATAGCAGTAACATCAACGCCATCTCTTTGCATTCCTCGAGCCATTGCAAAATATAGATTATTATCAATAAATGATGATTTATCGTGATTAAATCTTTCAGGTATTGCGCCAAGAAGAGCGATCATATCTAATGTTTGATCATATAATGAAAAATCATTTGATGGAATATATTTTATACCACTATTTTTCTGATCATTCCAATTTTTAAGCCTAATTTCTTTGGCAGTATTTTCAAGATCTTCAATAGATGATAAATTTTTCCAATAGCTTTCAGTAGCTTTTTTAAGCTCTCTATTAGCTCCTATTCTTGGATATCCAAGATTTGCAGTTTGTAACATAGTAATTTTGTTTGATATATAAGCAAGGCTTTGCAAATAGAAATGCAATTTAGCAAAAACAATATATAATTTCTCATCCTTATTGCATCTTTCAAAAACAGATGTTAAAATAAATACTTATTTAAAGTCAAGAAAATTGAAATAAATAAATTTGAAACAGATATTGTAATTATTGGCGCCGGCCCAGTTGGATTATTCAGTATTTTTGAAGCAGGAATGCTTAAAATAAAATGCCACGTAATTGACAGTCTTGAAAATATTGGTGGACAATGCACTGCCCTATACCCTGAAAAGCCAATTTATGACATTCCAGCTCATCCAAGAATTCTTGCTAGTGAATTAATTGAAAATTTAGAACAACAAGCTAATCCTTTTAACCCAACATATCACCTAAATCAAAGAGTTGATAAATTAGAAAAAACAGATAACAACAATTTTATTGTAACAACTTCTAAAAATAATATCATAAAATGTAAAGCAGTTATAATTGCCGCTGGTTGCGGCGCTTTTGGCCCTAATAGACCACCCTTACCTAATATTGAGCAATATGAAGGCAGCTCTGTATTTTATGCAATAAGAGATAAATCTATCTTTAAAAATAAAAATGTTGTTATTGCTGGTGGTGGAGATTCTGCAGTTGATTGGGCTATAAATCTTAGCGAGATTTGCAATAAAATATATGTAATTCATCGTAGAGAAAAATTTAGATGCGCACCTGAAAGCCTTAATAAAATGAAAGATATTGCAAATAACGGCAATATTGAACTAATTATACCTTATCAATTAGATTCGATAAAAGGATCAGATGATAAATTAAACAAGGTTCTCGTTAAAGATTTTGACAATAATATCAAAGAATTAGATGCAGATTATTTACTACCTTTTTTTGGATTAGCAATGGAACTTGGGCCAATTGCAAAATGGGGCTTAAATCTTGAGAAAAATCATATATCAGTCGATCCAACAAATATGCAAACATCTGAATCAGGAATATATGCTATTGGTGATATAGCCACATATAAAAACAAATTAAAATTGATTCTTACAGGATTTTCAGAGGCGGCCTTAGCAATTCACGATATTTATAAAATAATCTACCCTGATGAAATTTTTCATTTTGAATATTCCACCTCTAAAGGTGTCGCAAATTCCTAAAAAAACAACTTTATGCTTTCTAGATTAGAATTTTTAATTGCTTGGAGATATTTAAGATCAAAGAGAAAAGAAGGCTTTATATCTATTACAGCTATTTTTTCTTTTATAGGAATAATGATTGGCGTTGCTACTTTAATCATTGTAATGGCAGTAATGAATGGATTTCGCCATGAATTAGTGGAAAGAATTATTGGCATAAATTCTCATCTTACCATATATAGCAAAGATAATAATATAGCTGATTACCAAAATATAATTAACAATATCAACAATATTGATTTGATAAAACACTCAAATCCAATTATTGAAAAACAAGTTATGATATCAGCCAACAAAAGTAATCAAGGAGGCTTTGTTAAGGGTATAAAATATGAAGATATTATAAAAAAAGACTTAATTACCAATAATATTATTATAGGTGATATCAATAATATTAAAAATAAAAATAATGTTATTATTGGGATAAATATTGCCAAGTCCCTAAATTTAAATATTGGCGACAAATTGAAAATTATTTCAGCTGATATTAGTGAAACAATATTAGGAAGCATTCCAAGAATTAAGACCTACACTGTGGGTGCAATATTTGATAGCGGCATGTATGAATATGATTCATCAACCATATTTATGAATTTTAGCATGGCTCAAATACATTTTAAATATAATGATAGTATTAGTGCCATTGAAATATTGATAAAAGACATTTCTAAATCTGTAGATGCTAAACTCCAAATATCTCAATTACTAAATAATAAAAATACATATATTAATGATTGGCAAGAAACTAATGCCAGTTTTATTGATGCTTTAAAAGTTGCAAGAACTGCAATGTTTCTTATCTTGACCCTTATAATATTAGTTGCTGCCTTTAATGTAATTTCCAGCATGATTATGCTAGTTAATGATAAAAAGAAAAATATTGCCTTACTTCGCACATTGGGAATGACCAAAGCTCAAATTATGAGAATTTTTTTAATTTGCGGCTCTGCTATTGGTTTTTTGGAAAAATTTATAGGCCTTGCAATTGGTGCATCATTTGCTAGCAATATTAATGAAATAAAATTATGGCTTGAATCATTAACCAATACCACATTATTTAATCCTGCCGTTTATTTTTTATCAAATTTACCCGCAAGATTATCAATAAGCGACACGATACTAATTACCACAATGTCCTTATTAATATCTTTTATTGCAACCATATATCCAGCATATAAAGCAAGTAAAGAAAATCCTGCCGACATCCTTAGATATGAATAATAAAATGGCATTTTATCCAAGAGATATTTGCCATTATTTTATACTACCAATTGCTACACCACTTCTTCTTGGATCAGCACCGCCAATTAATTTATTATCTTTGGTTATTTTTATCGCATGAATACCACTAACTTGATCTTTAACATGAACCTTATGACCCATCTTTCTTAAAATTTTAGCAAATTTTACAATATTGGTACCACTTTCTAATTCAATAACATTATTTAAAACAGTAAAATTTGGTAAAGAAATTGCCTCTTGAATATCCATATTCCAATCCAAGCTAGCAATTATTGTTTTAACTACATATTGAATAATTCTTGGCCCACCAGGAGATCCTAATGTCATTATCAATTTATTATTATCAAAGATAAAAGTTGGCGACATCGAGCTTCTTGGCTGCTTAAAGGGAGCAACGGCATTAGCTACTTTTTTATTACCAATCTTATTGATAAAAGAAAAATCTGTCATGTGATTATTAAGCAAAAAACCTTCCACCGACAATGCAGATCCAAAAAAATATTCTATTGAACTTGTAAATGATATAGCATTTCTATTTTTATCAATTGCTGACATATGAGTTGTTTCAGATGATTCATTATTTTTAATATTTTTTGTAATATTATCATTATCAATTAAATTTCCAGGATTAAATGAGATGGCTGCCTTTTTAATATCAATCATTTTACCTCTTTTTTTTAAGTAATTTTTATCAAGCATTTTATTAATTGGCACATTATTATTATCTCCAAGCAAATTATTACGATGTACATAGGCCATTCTAGTTGCCTCACTGATTAGATGAATTGCTTCTAAAGAATTTGGAGAATATTTAGATAAATCAAAATTTTCTAACATTCCTAATATTTGTAAAATTGTAATTCCGCCAGAGCTTGGTAAAGACATGGAGCAAATTTTATATTTCTTGCGGTATTTTGCGCATATTGGAACACCCTTTTTGATCTTGTAATTTTTAAGATCAGATAATGTCATAAATCCAGGGTTTATTTTAGAATTATTGATTTTATTGATAATTTTTTTGGCCAAATCACCTTCATAAAATGGCTTAATACCATTTTTAGATATGCTTTCTAATGTTTGGGCTAATTTTTCATTTTTAATAATAGTGCCAATTTTAAAAGGCTTGCCCTTATCATCTAAATATAAATTAGCAGTTTGAGAAAAGTTTTTAAGATATTGAGCCCTCTTAAGATTAACATATAATCTATGATCAACCTCATAGCCATTTCTAGCTAAATTAATTGCTGGCTTAAATAAATCTTGCCATGGCAATTTTCCATAATCATCATGAGCAGCCTTGAGCATTTTTAATAATCCAGGAGTTGCAACAGCTTTTCCACCCTGTAACGCATCCAGGAAATTCTCTGGCTTGTTATTTTTATCCAAAAACATTGTATCATAAGATTTTTGTGGAGCAGTTTCACGACCATTATAATATTTATAATTATTATTTTTAGCATCATAATATAATAAAAACCCCCCTCCCCCAATTCCAGATGATTGAGGCTCAACTACATTTAAAACCATCTGCGCAGCAATAATAGCATCAATTACATTGCCATTTTTGGCCATAATTTCTTGCCCAGCTCTTGATGCTAAAGGATGAGCTGATGATATCATAAAATCATCAGATTTAACTGATACTAATTGCCTTCTTTTAGATGCAGCTTCGCCAACCCACAAATCTGATAAATTTAAGGCGTAACAATTATTGAAAATAATAATTATAGTAAATAGTAAGAAAAAAAATCTCATCATATTAATAATCTCTTAAAAAAATTTATCTTTAATAATAAGTACAAATTTATAGCAATAAATAAAATGAAACTTCCAAGCCAAATTAAAAAAATAAATGGCTTATAATATATTCTAACTGCATAATTTTCAAATTCATCCTTATTGCCAATCACAATATATAAATCACTTATTAAGTTAGATCTTATATCCGCCTCATTTGTAGTTTGATCTGAAATGGGGTAATATCGCAATTCAGGATTGAGTTCAAATAATTTTTTATTATTTTTAAATACCGAAAAAATACCCTGTCTAACAATATAATTTTTACCAGGAAATATTTTAATATCGTTGAAATTTATTTTATAATTTGCAATTTCTATAGATTGACCAACCTTAAGATTGACTTCTTTAATTTTAGAAAAATTTGTTGCCAATATAATTCCAATAACAATCACTATAAAAGCTATGTGAGATAATGATGAGATAATATTTTTTCTAAAATTATTAGCAATAATCATTATTATAGCTAGAAATGATAAAAAAACCATTATCTTAACTAATATATCAGACTTAATTTCATATAAATTTGTTAAGTAAGTAAATAATGCAGCAATCAGTATAGCTAGCACGTTCTTCTTTTTATAAAAAAAATTTAAACTACCATTTTTATTATAATTTAAATTTGTTGAAATTGCCAAAAATAGCAAAAATGGGATAATTAAAATAGAAAATATTTTATTATAATAGTCAGGGCCTATAGAAATAAATTGATTAAAAAATAATTGAGAAAATATCGGATATATAGTCCCTAAAATAACAACAAATAGCGATATTACCGTAAGGTAATTATTAGCTAAAATACTACCACCCTTTGATAGTAGCTGATTTTTTTGCTCAATATTGCTAACTTTTGGCCATTTTAAAGCCATAATAAAAAAGGCAGCTCCCCCTATAATTGAAAGCAACATAATAATAAAAAAACCTCGACCAGAATCTACGGCAAAAGAATGAACCGAGGTCAACACTCCAGACCTAACTAAAAAAATACCAAGCAAGCATAGAATAAAACTCAAAATTGATAAAAATACACTCCAAATCTTGAATTGATTTCTTTTTTCAAGCATTATTAAGCTATGAATTAGTATTAATCCCGCAATCCAAGGCATTAATGAAACATTTTCAACAGGATCCCAGAACCAAAAACCACCCCAACCTAATTCTCTATATGCCCACCAGGATCCCAAGGCAATTCCCAATGTTAAAAATGACCATGAAAAAAATAGCCAATTTTTACATATTTTAGCATAGTTTTTGTTAATTTCTTCTCTTATTAGTGACGAAATTGCCATTGAAAATATAATTGAAAAGCCAAGATATCCAATGTAAAGCATTGGCGGATGCATAGCCAAACCTATATCTTGCAATAATGGATTGAGCTCTAAGCCACTATCAGCTACTGGAAAAATTCTATCAAATGGATTTGATGATAAAAAGCTATATAGCGCAAAAAGGGCTGTTATTATATTTTGTGATGATGAGACTAATATCTTATCATTAAAATCGCTTTTAGTGATAAGATTATAAGATACACAATAACAGCATAATATTAAAATAAGTAAGAGCATCGATCCTTCATGATTACCCCATGATCCAGATATTTTATAAATTAAAGGCTTTAAATGATGAGAATTATAATAAACATTACTAACCGAATAATCTGATATAATAAAAGAATAAATTAGCGATAACTTACAAATTAAAGCCAATATTAACATTAATATAGACGCATTAAAGCTAATTTTTTGAATATTATTTATTTTTGTATTTTTTTTATAATAAAATAGCAGCAAAAAAGGAGTAATAAGCCCAATAATGGCAATTAGCGACAAGCTAATATTACCTATGTGTGGAGCTATTATCTCAAAAAACATAACATTTTAACATTTTATCATAATTTAGAGGATATAAAATTTTTAACTATATCTAAATCATTTTTTAAAACTTCATATTTCTCTTTTTTAGTCATTAAATCCATTAATGATTCTGGCAGAGCGGCATTTTTTAGACCCGCCTTTGTAACTGATTCAGGGAATTTAGCTGGATGAGCAGTTGCTAATGTGATTACTTTTTCATTGCTATATTGATCGCTTGCAATATATCTCGAAGATGCCAGAGTACCAATCGCACTATGAGGGTCAATAATCTCTCCAATATTTTGGTACTGGGTTTTCATTTCCTTTTTTGTGTCATTATCATCTATTTTATATGACAGAAAATCTTTTTGAATATCTTCTAAGATAAATTCTGCAATTTTTAAAGATCCATTAACTTCAAAATCCTCCATCAGCTTTTTCATCTCATCGCATTTATTATGTTTTTTATGATAATCATAAAGCAATCTTTCAAAATTACTAGAAACTTGTATATTCATACTAGGAGATAATGTTGATATCATTTTATGTCGGGTATAATCATTATTTTTTAAAAAACGATGCAAAATATCATTTGAATTAGTGGCTATTATTAATTTATTAATGTTCAATCCCATTCTTTTAGCCATATATCCAGCATATATGTCGCCAAAATTACCAGTTGGAACACAAAATGTTACCTTGCTATTAACATCGCTTATTCTAGTAAAAGAGTAAAAATAATAAGCAATTTGTGCCATTAATCTAGCAAAATTAATCGAATTAATCGCAACCATCTTCCTATCTTTTAAAAAATCTGAACCGCTAGCTTCATAAGCAAACATTTTTTTCACCATTTTTTGACCATCATCAAAATTTCCTTCAATGGCAATATTAAAAACATTATTTGCAATAATAGTTGTCATCTGCTTGCGCTGAACATCAGATATTTTTTTATGAGGGTGTAAAATAAATATTTTAGCATTTGAGCATTTCATGCAACCACTAATAGCGGCAGAGCCAGTATCACCAGAAGTAGCGCCAATTATAGCAATTTTTTTATTATTTTTTTTCAAAAAATAATCCAATAAATTGCCCAAATATTGCAAAGCAAAATCCTTAAAAGCCAATGTAGGTCCATGAAATAATTCAAGCAGAAAATGATTAGAATCAATTTGCTTTAAAGGCGCTATTGCCTTGTGAGAAAAATTTGCATATGATTTAGCAACAATATCCAAATATTCCTGATCACCAATTTCATCCTTAACAAAATGCCTGGTTACTTTTATGAATATTTCTTGATAGTTCATATTTGACATTTTAGCAATTTCATGACTACTAAATTCCGGTAAAAATTCGGGCACATAAAGCCCACCATCTGGAGCTAGGCCTTGCGTCTCAGTATCTTTCAATGATAATGCAGCTGAGTTTTTACGAGTTGAAATAAATTTCATAAATTACATATTTATTTGATTTTTTGTACATTTGATTTAACATTAACTAATATACTAATTAAGTAACATAATATAATAACTAAAGAAATTATTGAAATTTTGCTTAAATTTTGTTAAAATATATTTTTACATTAAATCACATAGATATTTTATTTTAATTTTATTTTTTTTAAACTCCAGCACAAAACTAATATATATAAATGAACAAAAAGATTGATGACACAATACCAGATCACTTATATAGAAAAGGAGTTGGAATTGTCTTAATTAACAAAAATAGGCAAATATTCGTTGGCAAGAGAATTGATAACAAATTTAATGCTTGGCAAATGCCTCAGGGCGGGATTGATGTTGGAGAAAATGAAGATATAGCTTTATTTAGAGAAGTCGAAGAAGAAACTGGAATAATTAAAAGCAATATCCGCATTCTAGCTAAAAGCAATCAATATTATTATTATAATCAACCATATAGGTTGCAGAAAAAATTTTGGGGCGGTAAATATTTAGGTCAAAAACAAAGATGGTACGCGGCAAATTTTATTGGCAATGATTGTGATATTAATATCTCTACACAAGATCCTGAATTTTCTGAATGGCAATGGGTTGATCATAAAAAAACCGATGAATTTACTGTAGAATTTAAAAGAGAAATGTATCAAAATATATTTGATGAATTTGCGCAATATCTTAAGAAATAAATTACGGCTTAAAATAAATTATGGAAGTAAATTTTTATCACATTGACAATATTGATTATACAGCAATAGCTCTTTTGGCAACTAAAATTCTTGACGAAAACCACAAAGCAATTATATATTGCACAAATCAAGAAATAATCTCAAAACTTGATAGCTCATTATGGAGCCATGGCAGAAATAAATTCTTACCCCATATTACAATATATGATAAAGATTTCGATTTTACACGCCAACCCATAGTCATTACTAATAATCAAGAAAATATTAATCAATCCTCACATTTAATTTTACTTAATAGCGCTAATAAAGACTTTATAACAAAATTTGACAGATTATTCTGCTTTATTGAAAAAGACTCACATCTTGAAAAAGATATCAAATCATGCATAGATAATAATTGCCAGATCAACTCATATAAAAAAGACTCAAATAAATGGATCAAAATAAATTAAAAAAAACTAAATTAGCTATCTTGATTTCAGGAAGAGGAAGCAATATGAGATCAATTATAAATTCTTGCAAAGAAGATAATTTTCCTGCTGAGGTAAATTTAGTTATCTCAAATAACCCAAATGCCCCAGGAATTAAATTTGCTCAAGATAATAATATCGATATTAAGGTCATTGACCATAATAAATATAAGGATCAGCCAGATTCTCGTAAATTTTTCGAAGAAGCCATTCATAATCATATCATAAAATATGATATAGATATTATCTGCCTAGCGGGATTTATGAGAATATTATCGCCTTTCTTTATCAATAAATGGAAAAATAAAATCATCAATATTCACCCTTCTTTATTACCAGATTTTAAAGGTGCAAATGCTGTGAGAGAGGCATTTAACGCCAAGGCAAAAGAATATGGTTGCACAGTACATTTTGTTGATCAAGAAGTTGATAATGGTAAAATAATAATGCAACATAAAGTTGAGGTTAACAAGGATGACGATCTTGAATCCATTAAAAATAAAATCTTAGAAAAAGAACATATTTTGTACTCTAAAGCAATTAAATTAATTTGTAATTAAAATGGCAATTTTAAAACTAGTACTATCACCAAACCCACTATTAAAACAAAGATCGCAAGAAGTTGCTAAAATAGATAGCGAGCTTAAAAAGCTTATGAATGATATGCTTGATACAATGTATAATGTCTTAGGAGTTGGGCTAGCAGCAGTTCAAATTGGTGTATTAACTCGCGCAGTTGTCATGGATACTGACTTTAAAATAGAAAACTCCAAAGATCTTAATGAAACAAAATATAATATTACTAATAAAAATCCAAAATTTATTATCAATCCAGAAATTATTGAATCATCATCTATAATCATTTGTAATGATGAAGGCTGCCTGTCATTTCCAAATGCTAGTTCAAAAGTTAATAGGCCAGAAAATGTCAAAGTTAAATATCTTAATATTGATGGCAAAGAAATTATTGAAGATATGACCGGATTAGCAGCTCAATGCATTCAGCACGAAGTTGATCATATTAATGGCATTACATTTGTTGATCATCTTTCCAAATTAAAAAGAGAGATGATTTTAAAAAAAATGATTAAAAATAACAAATGAGACAATATCGCTACAAAGCTATAGATAGTGATGGCAATTACAAAACTGGTAAAATAACAGCAGAAAAACAATCGGATGTTGTCGCAACTCTTGCAGAATCTGATCTTGAATTAATTAGCTGCTCAGTTGATAGCGATTTTAAACTTAGCTTTAATAGCGGAATTAATGAAAAAGACTTAATTTCAATCTTTGTCCATCTTGAGCAATTAGAAAAATCTGGGGTTTCAATTTTAGACTCAGTTAATGACTTAAAAGAAACCACTGAATCATCTGCCATTAAAGACTTGATGCAAGAAGTTAGTGAATCAATCAAAAATGGTAATCTATTCTCGCAAACATTAGCAAGATATCCTAGTAAATTTAAACCAATATATATTGGTTTAATCTCAATGGGAGAAAAAACAGGTAATCTTGTTGATGCATTTGCCAATATTATAAATGATATTAAATGGAGCCTAGAAATTAAAAGAAAAACATTTAAAGCACTAATTGGACCTACCTTTGGTATAATAGTCATGTTTATAGTTTTAGGTGTTATGACTTCTTTTGTTATTCCTAAGGTTACCGGATTTTTAGCTGTACAAAATATTGAATTACCAGCCACAACTACATCTTTAATTAATTTTTCAGCTTTTTTTAGAAATTATTGGTATATCATAATATTTGGCGTGCCTTTTTTATGGATTTCATCTTCAATTATATCCAGATCATCTAAAAATCTTGGAATTATTATTGATAATTTTAAACTTAAAATTCCTCTATTTGGCCCAATTATTAAAAAAATTGAATCTGCCAAATTTTGTCAATTCTTTTCCATGACTTTTAAGAGTGGTCTTGGTGTAATTGAGTGTCTTTCATTATCTTCTGACCTTATTAAAAACAGAGCAATTAAAAATAGTATTAGCCAAATTCAGCAAGATGTATCAGATGGCCTTTCTTTGGCGCACTCAATTAGTAGAGCAAACTATTTTCCAAATCTTGTTGTTAGAATGTTTAGAGTCGGAGAAGAAAGTGGTAATATGGGAGACTCTTTAGAAAATATTAAATTCTTTTATGACCGCGAAATTAACGACTCTATCGAAAGAATAACATCATTAATTCAGCCAATATTAACTATGATTCTAGGAGGAATGATTGCATGGATTGCAATAGCGGTATTTGGACCAGTTTACTCATCTTTCTCACAAATTAGATAATATTGCATCATGCAAAAAAATCTGTTAATAACAGCAATTGACACTAATATTGGCAAAACATATTTAGTTGAGCAAATTTGTCAAAAAATACCTAATATCAAAGTAATAAAACCCATTATCAGTGGCTTTAATTTTGATGATATAAATAATGATATCTATAAAATAGCAAAAAGTCTTAATATCGAATATAATCTTAAAAATATCGATATTATTAGCCCTTGGCGCTTTAAACTAGCTTCTTCCCCTCACATTGCATCTATAAAAGACATTAATTTTGAAGATTTGATCCAATTTTGCAAAAAGAATATTACTTTGGCAAAAAAGTCGCAAAAACACCTTCTTATAGAAAGTGCTGGAGGAATAATGTCTCCAATAAATAGTAATAAAACTTTTAAAGATTTAGCTCTCAATCTTGATATAGAAATTATTTTAATAACTTCAAATTTTCTTGGATCCCTAAGTCAAACATTATGCGCTATAGAAGTTATTAAAAAATATAATCTCAAAATTCACAAAATTATTGTTAATAATATTAAAATTAATCAGAACTCATATTTATCAGATGATCAATTTATTGAATATGTAAATGATTATTGCAATTTAGACTTAATTAAAATTGACAATTTTTTAAAAAACCCCCTTGATTTATAGTATAAAACTAACATAGTTATCATTATATATTAATAATTTTTAATCAAACTATTTCACTTCATTAATGTCGAATATCATAAATTTCGGTGGCGGATCTAATAATAATGACTCTGATCACAATGCTAATAATAAAGAAAATATGAAAGATATTGAAATACAAGATATCAAAGATAAAGATAGCTGGGAGTTTAAAGCTCAGACCCTTTGCGAGGCAATGCCTTATATGAAAAAATTTAGCGGCGAAACATTTGTCATTAAATTTGGCGGAAGCGCGATGGGTAATAATTTTAACATTAAAAACTTTGCCAAAACAATAGTTTTGCTCAAACAAGTTGGTATTAATCCTATCATAGTTCATGGCGGTGGCCCGCAAATTTGTGAAATGCTTGACAAATTAGACATAAAATCTTCATTTGTTGATGGTCTAAGAATTACCGATCAAGATACAGTTAAAGTTGTTGAAATGGTGCTTGCTGGCTCGATTAATAAAATGATTGTTAATGAAATTAATCAAGCAGGAGGCAAGGCAATTGGCATTAGTGGCAAGGATGCAAATATAATAAAAGCTAAAAAAGTTACTCGCATTCAAAAAGATCCTGAATCCAATATAGAAAAAATATTAAATCTTGGCTATGTAGGTGAGCCATATATGATAGACCCTGAAATATTTGGTATTTTTGAAGATTCTGATCTTATACCAGTCATTGCCCCAATAGGCATTGGCGAAAAGGAGAGACCTTTAACATAAATGCAGATACAGTTGCTGGGGCAATTGCAGCTTCAATTCAAGCATCAAAATTAATAATATTATCTGATGTTGATGGAGTATTGCTTCCAAATAAAGAATTAGTTAGTCATATTAACAGAGCTACTGCAGAAAAAATGATAAGTGATGGTGTTATTAATGGTGGTATGATACCAAAAATTGAAACATGCATTGCCGCACTTGATGCTGGAGTTTCATTTGCTCATATCCTTAATGGCAATATTGACAATATATTATTAATGGAGATTTTTACAGAGAGTGGTGCTGGAACAATGATCATTTAAGATCATTAAAATTAATTGCATCAACCACTTTAAATATAACCGAATTAGCTAAAAATCTATAATCTTTTGCTATTTTTATTGAATTATCTTCTAAAGAAATCATGCTATTTTGTTTGATTTTAAGTAATTTCTGATAATCAAAAATGGTTCTTAAATCTAAAAAATTATGATTTTTTAATATATCATTACTTAAGCCATTATTTGTTCTTAGGGAGGTTAAAATTAACTCTTCTAATATATTACTCTTTAATATTTGCTTTTTCTTTTTAATGGCATTGCCTTTTTTCAAATTATCATTTAGCCATTTTTGAGGTAAGTAAGTCATGATAATTTCATATCTTTTTGACAGATCATCATCAAAATATAATCTAGAATGAGCACCAGGACCAATTCCTATATAATCACCACCCAACCAATAGCATAAATTATGAAGGCATGATTTACTATTTTTGGCATAATTAGAAATTTCATAATTTATAAATCCAC
>JAHXBS010000035.1 GCA_020054685.1 Rickettsiales bacterium
AGCCTAAAATATGTAGCTTCCAAGAATCAGAAAGAATTTATGTCTGACTTAAAAGAAGTTTATAAAGCTAATAGCAAGGATTTAGCAGAATCTAACCTGTTAAACCTTGAAGAAAAATGGGGTAAAAAATATCCTCTAATTATCAAATCTTGGAATAATAATTGGCATAATTTATCTGGTTATTTTAGGTATCCAGAGCAAATTAGAACCATGATTTATAACACTAATGCCGTTGAGGGTTTACATCGTCAAATCAGAAAAATTACCAAAACTAAAGGTTCCTTTACTAGCCAAAGCGCATTAGAAAAATTGATATATCTGACCATAAAAAATATCAGCAAAAAATGGAATCAGCCAATTCAGAACTGGAGCTTGATAATTGGACAGCTGGATATATTCTTTGAAAACAGGCTGAAATTAGATCTAGCCTAAAAATGAATTTGACACGGATTTTGGGACATTCCCGAATCAAAAAATAGCGCTACCTTCCTGAAGAAGAAATTTTAGTACCTGCGCTTTGCCCCCCATCCTCTAATCCAAGCAAAGATTTCGCCATTTTAACACTTTCCTTACTATATGTGAATTTATCTAAGCCACTCTGTTTAGCAAGTTGCTTATATAATACGTCCGCTCTACTTTTTAGTATAGGTATAGGTGTTTGATCAACTTCACACCTCTTTATATATGATTTTTCGTATTCTTTAATTAGATCTTCTAGACTTTTATGATCACCACCATGCTTAGCACTATTTAAGTAATAAGTTAAATAAAATATTGTAGCATTTAAAAAACTCCTCTCGGTTCTTTCATTAAATTTTATTATTTTGTCTTTTGTTTCTTTATTTAGGTATTCTTTTAATAATTTATCCATATCAATATCATAAGTCATATTTAAAAATGACAAATGATCATCATCTCCTATTACATACGCATTATCTCTACAATAATTAATGAAAGTTTGCGGAACTTTTTTTTCATTATTTAATGCATCTGGTAATAAAATATAGCACTCAGCATCTTTAATAACTTTCCTCTCTGCTTGAAAAATAAATTCTATTCCTTCTTCTAACGTTTTATCAAATTCATTAATCATCAATACAGCAACAATATAGCAGCTATTGCCTTTATTATTATCAACATTTTTATTATACATAACACAATTCATTTGATTTGTAACATATAGCTTCTTTGATTTTTTTTTATTAAGAAATAATTCTGTAAATCCAACCCTAAAAACTAATTCCTGATGATGATTAGGATCGCGATATAGCGCATATTTATTATCAGGGTCATTTATTACTCTTATTAATTCTGATAAAATTGAACCTTTAAAAAAATAATTGATATATTTATCACTTGGAACCTCTTTAATAGTTTGTAATAATTTTTGACAATTTAATTCTTTAAAAGATTCAAGCAATTTTTCCATCTTTGTTGCTACTTTAAATTCTTCTAAAGCAATAAAGTCATCGATGATATCACTTTTATTTTCCACAATTCTTCCTAATATTTCATCTCGATCATTCCCTAAAAAATTAAACAACTCTTTAGGCATTAATTTTTTCAATACACCATTTCCACCTATTAATTTTCCAAGTAATTCTTTAGAAGCAAAATCGCTTTTTTTAAGCAAGTATTGTTTCAATGCATCTGTCATTATTGTTTGCATACCATAAATAACTATAGCATGTGGTTCTTTTTCAAGTTTTTTTACTTCTAACAATCCTTCAATATTAGCCCTATATTTCTCAATATCGCAATATACACCACCCGTACAAAGCAGAGAATTAGATCCTAGTTTTTTTTCGATTTGTTTAGCCAATGCCATTAATCTTACATCATCTAGATTATTAATTCCTTTTTCTTGCAGCATTTTTCTTGTTTCTTTTTTTAATAATCCTGATTCAGTTAAATGGATTTCTACATCTTCATTTGGCAGCTCTTCAACTTCTCTAACTGATTGAATGTTAACAGTTGCTGGTGGAGTTTCTGGAGTTTTTTCGATATCCATATCTTCATCAACATCATCTCTAGATATACCCATACCACCAAAAGCTAGAACCCTCTTTAAAAATTCTCTCCTTAAGTAATTACTAACAAAATCGGTACCTTTGCTATCTGTTGTTTTTTTATGATAATCTGTTATTAATTGTAATTTAATATCATCATCAATCTTTAAATCACTAATAGATACAAAAATTTGCATAATGTCTTTCACATTACTTTTATCAATAACTTTTTTCCATTTCTTTAAATGAACAATACTATTATAAAATTCTTCAATTTTAGAAACTCCATCGCATCTAATTTGGTATAAGGCGTCAAAGATATTGGCTATTGCTCTAGAATCGGAATTTTCAATAATTTCTTGCCACTTTTTTGCATATTTAATTTTATCATACAAAAATCTTAGCCTGCTTGATCGCCTATCATCATTACTAATTCTTGATAAGGATTTAAAAATATCTGATATATTTTGAGGATTAGAATCTTGAATAATTTCTTGCCACTTTTGATCATTAATATAACCTACAATTTTTTCATAATATTGATCACTATTAATTTTTGATAAGGCATTAAGAATATTTGATATGGCTTGAGGATTAGAATCTTGAATAATTTGTTTCCACTTATCATCTTGAATTTTATCATAAAAACCTTTAATTTCTTTACAACCTTGATCACCACTAATTTTTGATAAGGCATTAAGAATATTTGATATGGCTTGAGGATTAGAATCTTGAATAATTTGTTTCCACCTATCATATGAAACTTGACCACAAAAAGATGCTAGCGCCTTTGATCTATCATAATAGTCGCTAATTCTTGATAAGGCATTAAGAATATTTGATATGGCTTGAGGAGTAGAATTTTGAATAATTTGTTTCCACTTACGATGATATGTAATTTGATTATCAAAAAATTTTAGCACAGTTGATCGCTCATCATCATCACTAATTTTTGAAAAAGCACCAAGAATATTTGATATGGCTTGAGGATTAGAATCTTGAATAATATATTGCAACTTACGATGATATGTAATTTGATTATAAAAAAATTTTAGCTCCTTTGATCGCTTACTACCATCACTAATTTTTGACAATGCATTCAACATCATTGATATAGCTTGAGGATTAGAATTTTGAAAAATTTGTTGCCACTTATCATCTGTAATGCTATGATAAAACCCTATCATTTCTTTATAATCTTGATCATTGCTAATTTTTGATAAAGCGCCAAGAATATTTGATATGGCTTGAGGATTAGAATCTTGAATAATATATTTCAACTTATCACGTGTAATTTGACTATATAAAAATTGCAGCACACTTGATCGCTTATCATCATCAGTAATTTTTGACAGGGCGTTAAAAATATTTGAAACATCTTGAGCATTGGAAGTTTTAAAAATATTTTGCCACTTTTTTTCTTTCTCAATCTTATCATAAAAAGATTTTAGCGCCCTTGACCGCTCATGCTCATCATGATCAGGAATTTTTGACAGGGCGTTAAAGATGCTTGAAATATCTTGAGCTTTTTGAGAATTTTTAATAACTTCTTGCCACTTTGTATCTGTAATTTTATAATAAAAAAATTGTATAGCCTTAGATTTATCACAATCTTTACAAATTTTTGATAGGGATAAAATTATAGTTGAGATATCTCGAGACTTAGCATCTCTAATAATTTGCTGCCACCGATTCTCATGCTTAATTTTATAATAAATTATAGCAATATTATCTTTTTTAGTTTGATCATTAACTCTAGATATAGCGCCAAATATTAATGATACATCAATAGGATCTAGAGTTTTATTATAATCAAATATTTTATCAAAATTACGATTTTCTTGCCATCCATTAATCAAATATTTTATATAACCTACTCTAGGTCGAGCAGAATAAGTAATTATCATTCTAGCATTTTTTACAGATGTTCCTTCTGCATCAAGTCTAATTAATTCTTCAATATGATCATCAAAATAACTTTTTAAACGATAGTCATCATTTTTTAAACGTTCTAAAACTTTTAATTTTTCTTCCCAAATATTATAAGCCCCTCTATCTCTGTCTCTATCTCTATCTCTGCCTCTATCTATGTCTCTATCCCTACCTCTATCTCTGCCTCTATCTATGTCTCTATCTCTATCTCTATCTCTGCCTCTATCTATGTCTCTATCTCTACCTCTATCTCTGCCTCTATCTCTATCCCTACCTCTATCCCTGCCTCTATCCCTGCCTCTATCTCTGTCTCTATCTCTATCTCTGTCTCTATCTCTATCTCTTTCTCTATCTATGTCTTTTTCTCTTTCTCTACCTCTTTCTCTATCGCTATCCCTTTCTCTTTCTCTACTGCGACTTCTTCCTTCTTTATTCTCATCTTTATTAACCCCTCTTATATTTCTTTCATCTCTAGGCATATTAATATCAAAAATAGTTAAAATTATCTTATCTAAGATTGGCACATTATATATATTTTATATATATGTAAATTTTTTAATTTTATTAAATTTGATTAACCACTATATAAAATCAATCTTTCATTGAAATTTATCAAATATTTTCTAAAAAACATTGTTGATAATGAAGACTATATATTCATGCAACTTGAAGCATTAATTAATTTTTTTTAAGATGTCTTTGTTATGAGCTTTATTATAATATATATGATACATAGCAATCATATATAAGACGGAATTACTATTAATATTATTAACGATCAATTTCGATTATATCATCATTATTTTCTTTTACTATCTCAATATCATCAATATTGCAGACATTTTTTAAGTCATCTATTAATAAATTAAGATCATAAAGCGAGTAAATTGTAACTTTTTTTAAGCCAACCTTCATTGATAAATTATGCTCAGATTTATATTTTCTAATTTGAGTAATAATTCTAATTGCTTCATCTCCATTATTCTCTAGGCCATTATTCTCTAGGCCATTATTCTCTAGGCCATTATTCTCAATACCATTAACTTCTTGGTTATTATTTTTAAAAATATTGCCATAAACAACTGGCCAGTTATTATTGCTATTTAGCGATTTAATTTTTTGAAATTCTTCAAAGTAAATATTTGAATATAACTCATCGCAAATATGTGGAATAAAAGGAGCAAATAACTTTAAAATATTTTGTAAACATATATTTAAAGTTATAATCGCACTTTTTTGTCCTAATATTATTTGATCCTTTTGCTTATTGTCCAATTCGATATCTTGATATTTTAAAGCATCAATTCCATAGGCTCTGACTTTGCATATTTCGAGATAATTATCACAAAAATCACTCCAGAAAAAATCCTCAACAACTTGCCGTGCCTTGGCATATTCAAATTTTTCAAAATAATTTGTGGCCGATATTATGATTTTATTAAGCTTTAATATAACCCATTGGTCAAAATTATTAATAATTGCACTATAATCATTTTGATGTTTTATAACAGAAATATTATTTACAAATTTAGCTGCATTAAATATTTTTGTGACAAGCTTTTTTCCTATCTTCATAACATCTTCACTATATGCGCTATCAGCACCTAAATTTGATGTTGAAGCCCAATATCTAACAACATCGCAACCATGATTTTCTATTAAATTTATTGGAGTAATTACATTACCTTTAGATTTACTCATTTTTGTCTTATCTGAAGCAAGACACCAGCCAGAAATCATTAGATTTTTCCATGGTATTGTATTTTCACGAATAAGAGCTTTAACAATTGTATAAAATGACCACGTTCTTATAATTTCATGAGCTTGGGGGCGTAAATCAGCAGGAAATAGCTTTTTATGCCTGTCATTTTCTCCTAAATCAATATCGCTACTAATTCCATGACTTGATAATTGAGGCGAAATTGAAGATGTTGCCCATGTATCCATTATATCTTTTTCGTAATCAACTTCTTGCCTATCATATCCATAAGGAAGATCAATTTCAGGGTCAACAGGCAATTGATCAATATCAGCTATAATAATTTTACCCTCTTCTCCTTTTCTTTTGGAGTACCAAATAGGAAATTTAACTCCAAAAAATCTTTGACGAGAAATACACCAATCCCATGAAAGACCATCAATCCATTGCTCAATCCTTGTTCTCATAAAATCAGGATACCAATTACACTCTCTAGACTTGGCAATTAATTGTTGTTTTTTGTCTAAAATATTTATAAACCACTGCGACGCAACAAGAATTTCAATACCAACACCCGATCTTTCAGCGCATTTAATTGATCTAATTATTGTTTCTTGATTCAATAATAAGTTTTTAGCTTTTAGTTGATCGATAATTTGCTCCTTATATTGCTTAATATTGAGACCTTCTATTTTTCCACTATCATTAATTATTATTTTTAGCTCTAAATTATGCTTGCGCCACCATTTAATGTCAGTTTCATCTCCTAATGTACAACACATAACTGCGCCAGTTCCCTTGTCAATTTGCACTAAATCATCTGCAATAATTGGCACTTCAACATCAAAAAGAGCTGTTAAAACTTTTTTACCAATAAATTTTTGATACCTTTTATCACTAGGATGCACCATAACTGCAACACAAGCCTTTAATAGCTCTGGTCTAGTAGTCATTATAGTAATTTTTTGATTACTATCTTTAAAGCTAAATTCAATATCATTCATTACACCCTCAACTTCCTTATCAACCAAATCAGCTTGCGCTAATGCAGTTTTATCGACTATATCCCAAAATACTGGCTCTAACTTCTTTTCAGCCATTCCTTTATTATATATATCAATAAAAGAAGCCTGAGATATTTTTTGCGATTTTGGTGAGATAGTTTGGTATTTTTGCGACCAATCTACAGATAAAGCTATATTATTAAATAAATCTTCAAAATCTTTTTCGGCCAAATCAACAATTTCATGACATTTTTTAACAAAAGAACCCTTGCCATTTTCTTGCTCATAAATAATGGCCTTTTTTTTGATAATTTTTTCAACCAGCCTTTCTGTGGGCAGACCATTATCATCAAAACCCATTGGATAAAAAACATCCATTCCCGACATTCTCTTATATCTAGCAATAAAATCTGCTTGTACATAAGAAAATACATGACCCATATGAAGAACTCCCGACACAGTTGGTGGTGGCGTGTCTATTACAAAGCTATTTGATTTTGGCTGATTATTTTGCCATTTATATATTTGATGATCCTGCCAATATTTTTGCCACTTTTTTTCAATTAAGCTATGATCATATTTATTAGGCAGATCTACTTTGATATTTTGATTTTTTGACATCTATTTAAAAGATAATATATATCTAGAATACCAATTTTTACTCATAAGATATATTTTATTATTAATAATTATTGGTGAGTGAAAATTGCTTCCGCCAATTTTAATCTCTCCCAAAATATCTCCATTATCAGGTGAAATAATAATGATATTTGAGTCTGTAGAATTAACTAATAATTTATTATCGGCCATTATTATACCATTATAAATTATTTTACTATTTGGCTTTTTATTATTTTTAAATGCTTTTAAATTCTTTATCCACTTAATTTTGGCATCACTTAAAGATAGTGAAATTAATTTAGCATTATTATCAATTAAATAAATATAATTTTTATTAATATGAAAATCATTAATTGATGAAATATCTCTATGCCATATTATTTTGCCACTATTAATATTAATTGCCTTCATAAGACCTCCATTGCCAATTATATATAATTTATCTTTAATAATAATAGGAGTAGCATCAATATCATTTAAATAGTAATTAGAATTGTTAAAATTTTTACTATTTAACTTATCACTCCATATTTCTTGACCATTTTTTTTGTTAAGTGCAAATACCTCTCCTGAAGAATATGATATAATAATATAATCTTTAAAAATTACAGGATCAGCAGCACCAGATATAGTAGTTGGGTTAGAAATAGTTTTGTGAACCCATAGAATTTTTCCATTTTGAGTATTTATGGCATATAATTTATTATCATCAGATAATAAATAAAGCAAATTATCAGAAATTACTGGTTTAGATATTATTAATGAAGATAATTTTTTTGACGTAAAAATATTGGCAGAATTAATATCAATAGCCTTAATTTCATTAGTGCTAATATGGGCATATAATTTTGAATTATCGCCGGCTAATTTTGGGTTATTGTCAAATTCAAATCTGTCTTTTTTAAATATTTGTTTCTGCCATATTTTTTTATTACTATTTAAATCAATAAGAGATAATTTAGCATTATTATCTAAAATAAATAATTTATCATTAATTATGACAGGGAGATCTAATTTTAGATCTTTATTTCTTAAAGAATAATCAAGAATTATTTTATGATAATCCTTAAAATAAAATTTATTTTTTTTAAAATTAAAATCTTTAATAAAGTTACCAATTCTGCCATTTTGATGATTGCTTTCAATAAAATTCCATGATTTTGCAGATATTTGCTCTTCTAGCTTGATTATCGGTGCTGATTTAGAGATAGCTAATTGATCTTTTTGATTAAATGCAATAATTGCCTTATTTTTATCATAAGTTTGATCTTTATTACTACATGAAATTTGTAAAATAATAATTATTATAAGAAAAATTTTAGAGATAATAGCAATCATTAAAATTATTTAATATATTGATGCAACTTATTAACATAGTTTTGGGCACGAATTTTAATATCACCATATGCCTCAATATCATTAGCTATCTTATAGAAAATATCATATGATTTTTGCCAATTTTTATTATTTTTTTCTATAATGGCTAATTGTTCATTAATATTATTATAAAGATATTTTGCGTTTTTAGCATAATTTTCAATTAAAGCTTTAAAGTCTTCTTTTTGATAAATTTTAGAATTATTAATCCATAATTTTATAGATAATAATTGCGATAATTCCCTAATAAAAATATCGCAAGATGTACATTTAGCAATATTATGATATATATTAAAGGCTTTTTCATCTTCTTTTTGTTCAACTAAGATAGCAGCATATCTTAATTTAGCAATTATTTTAATAGACTGCCTTGCATCTGAATTAATGATTTCTTGCAAAGGTTTGATAGCATTTTCATAATCATAATCCTGCTCATAGATAAATGACTGATGGATAAGGCTAGAATATTTAGTATTTTTTTTAGATTTATAAATATTATATGAAACAATAAAAGCAATTAACAATAATATGGTTATAATAGCAGTAATTATAAATTTAAGATTATTATTAATGAAATTTAAAATTTGATCATTTTTTGCCTGCGATTTTGCATCTGCTATTATTTGATCTATGTCATTTGCCATTTTATTTAGTCAACTTTTATTTGCTTTAAATAGCAGTTAATAGTGTTTTTCAAGAGATATGCAATTGTCATAGGACCAACCCCACCAGGAACTGGAGTTATTGCCCTAGCCTTATGCTTAACATTGTCAAAATCAACATCTCCAACTAATCGTGATTTCTTATTTTCATCGATGATTCTATTAATACCAATATCAATTATTATTGCATTTTCATTAACCATATCGTCAGGAATTAAATTAGGAACACCTGCTGCAGAAAAAATCACATCAGATGTTAAGCAATGATCTTTAAGATTTTTAGTTGATCTATTGGCAATTGTAACGGTGCAACTTTCTATCATTAGCAACCTAGCAAGAGGCCTACCAACAATATTTGAAGCACCTATAACCAAGGTCTTTAATCCGGCAAGATTATCGCCAATTGCTGATTTTAACAAATGAACACAACCAAGAGGGGTGCAAGGAATAATAGCAGCATCATTACCAGAAATATCGCCTACTGATAATTTACCAACATTTGCAATATTAAATCCATCAACATCTTTTTTAGGATCAATTGTGTATATAACTTTATTGGCATCAATATGTTTTGGCAATGGTAATTGAACAAGAATAGCATGAACTTTATCATCATTATTAAGTTCTGTTATTTTCTCAATTAATTCCTCTTCTGAAGTGTCGTTAGCTAATTTAAATTGCATTGAATTCATATTAACACTGTGAGCTGCCTTTTCTTTATTACCAACATAAACTTCACTAGCAGGATCATTGCCTAGCAAAATAACGGCCAAAGTTGGGGTAATTTTGAATTTCTCTTTAAGAGTTTCAACTTCATGTGCGATCTCTTGACGCATATTTGTGGCAATTTCTTTGCCATTTATAATATTCATAATCTAAATAAATAATTTCTCAAAAAAAATTTAACAACATAGCTAAACAAATCAAGAAAAAATATAATAATATAATAGAATTTTAATAGCTATTATTTAGCTAATATTATATCTTAAAGTAAGAATATTATTTAGATATAGCTTTAAGGAAAGCATTATCAAGATTATCTTCTTTTTGAGCAGCCTTAAATGATTTCGGAGTACCTTCATAGATGATTTTACTATTATTAAGTATAGCAATTTCATCGCAAATTTCATCAATATCAGATAAAATATGAGAACTAAAAAATACAGTCTTACCAAGATTGTTATATGAAAGAAATTCTTTTTTAAGATTTATTCTTGCCTTAGGATCAAGACCACTCATTGGCTCATCTAATATAACAAAATCAGCCTCACTTAAAAATAATGTTAATAATCCAAGTTTCTGGATCATACCCTTTGAGTATTTTTTAATATTTTTCTTCAGCGCTTTTATGTCTAGCTCTATATTTTCGCATAATTTATGACATTTATCATAATTGAGCTTTTTATCATAAAAACCAAGAGCAAATTTTAAAAATTCATATCCAGATAAATATAATGAAGGCTGGAATTTTTCAGGTAGATAAAATAATTTTTTACGAGCTTTTGGCAAAGAAGATGAAATATTATTGATCAATATATCGCCATTATCAGCATCTAATAAATTAATTATAATTTTAATAAGAGTGGTTTTTCCTTGGCCATTAAGGCCAATAAATCCATAAATATTATTTTTTTTAACTGATATATTAATATCGTCTAATATTATTTTATCTTGAAATTGCTTATATATATTTGAAACTTTTAACATTTGGTAATTTGACATCTAGCTAACTATTCTAAATGAAGGAATTGTTAATATTGCAGTATTTTCTTCATTATTTGTTACTTCAAATAAACAGCTTTGTTGATCAAGAATTTTGCCAATTTCACTCTCATTGATTACTGTATCAAGTCTAAAAATTTTCTTGGCCGATTTGGTATCGAATATAAAGACAATTTGATCAAGGTGATCTAATATTACTCTAATTAATATTTTGCATTTTTCATCAGCTTGAAATATTGAGGTAAATATTTTTTTAAAAGCCTCATTTAAAATGATATGGTCACATTTTATCATGGGCAACTCATCAAAATTAACAGAGCTATCAAGCTTAATATTGCTACTATATTTTTGACTCAAACTACCAAAGAAATCAAGAAAAAAGCTCTTAATATTGATGATCTTTTCATTAACATTTAATCGATAATCAATAACATCTCCATCAAGCGCATTTTCTATTGAAGCTCTTAATTTATTTGAATTTTTGTATATTTTTTCAAAATCACTAATATATTTTCTGTGTGGAAGCGGGCCATATGGCTCATTCATTAATATTTGTGATGTTTGAGATATGATATCGAGGTAATTTTTGATATTACTAGGCAAGATATTTGCCATTTGTGATTTTAAATTATCAATATTTTGACCGTGCTGAACCTCTATCTTACTAGCAATATTAATTTTTTCATCCATTTTGGCAATCATTAGCTCAAAATCAATAGGTTTTATCAGATAGTCATTAGCTGATAAATTTATACCCTTAACAACATCTTGCTTTTGACCAAGAGCTGTAAGAAAAATAAATGGAATATTATTTTTACGTGAATCCTGCGATTCTCTAACCATTTTTAGCAATTCATAGCCGTCAGATTCTGGCATCATTATATCTGAAATAACAATATCAGGAGCTACTTCAAGAAATTTTTTATATCCTTCTTTTCCATTAGAAGCTTCAAATACTTCAAAATTTTCATCACGAAGAATATCTACGATATTTTCCCTAATATCTTCTTCATCTTCAACGCATAGAATTTTTATCATTTTTTTATTTTTTAACAATTAAATGATTAATTTTGACCCTTCAAAATTTCTTAAAACTTCATTGACTACTTCATCGGAATTGATATCCGACTTAGAGTTGGAGCTAGAAATATCAATATCATTTTTGATATTATTATTTTGGCAAGCAACTTTATTTTCTACCAAATTATCATTAATTAAAAGATGTTGCAAATTAGGCAATGACTTTAGATAACAAGTTCTAATAATCAACATTTCAAAGAATGTTTTTCCACAATGAAAATTAGGTAAATCATTAATATTTTTTTGCATCATTTGCCAAATTCTATTTACCACTAATATATCTAATTTTACAGCTATATCGTTAATTATTTCAACCTCTTTACCTGGCAACCCACTAATAACATATTCTTTATCAACTATTTTAAGAGCAATATGGTGTAAAATTGACATTATATCCTTCATTAAACCTAATATATCTGAGGATTTTAAGTAAAAATCATTAAAAAGATCTAGAGATTTCTTGACATTTCCTTCTAATATTGATTCAAATATGTTAATAACTTCAATATTATTATTAAGCCCAAGTAATTCTGATATATTTTGTGAAGAAATATCACTTTTATAGTTATTTGCTGCCAGTAATTGATCCGTAATTGATAATGAATCTCTTACTGATCCTTCTGATAATTTAGCAATTAATTCAAGAGACTCCTTATCAAAATTAAATCCTTCTTTTGTTAAAATATCACTTAAATGAGATGTAATTTCATCTTGATTTAGCCTTCGAAGGTTAAATCTCATACAACGAGATAATATTGTAATAGGAACTTTTTTAATCTCAGTAGTTGCAAAAATAAATTTTACATTATGTGGCGGCTCTTCGAGAGTTTTTAATAATGCGTTAAAGGCATTATTACTCAACATGTGAACCTCATCAATAATATAAATTTTATATTTTGAATTAATGGGAGCATATGCAATTGAATCAATAATATCTCTAATATCATCAACTCCAGTTTTACTAGCTGCGTCAAATTCTATAACATCCTGATTATTAGAACTAGCAATTGTTAAGCAATTTTGACATTTATTGCATGAAATAGCATTTTTAGAAGATTCCTCATCGAGGCAATTAATAGTTTTAGCAATAATTCTAGCGGAAGTTGTTTTCCCAACACCTCTAATTCCAGTCAAAATAAAAGCATGATGAAGCTTATTTTGAATAATAGCATTCTTCAAAATTTTAACCAATATTTCTTGACCAACTAATTGACTAAAATCTTGTGGCCTGTATTTTCTTGCTAAAGCAACATATGATGACATAATAATGGCATTAATTAAATTATCTTAATTTCAAATAATAATTTATTATTATATAATTTAAATTGTTCACTTGAATATTGCTATTAATATTTTAAAATAATTTATGAGAGTGGGCATTTTTTTTATTTATCGAGTCAGGATCGAAAGATAGCAGCTCAAATTAAAATTAAGTGGGTCACTCTCATTTCTTAGTCAACTACAAAAATATTCCAAATAAAATACTCAAATAAAATGTTCTTTGATTCAAATATCACTATCAAAGCACAAGAAATTTCCAACATACTTCGCAAAAAACAACTAAAAGTTTCTTTTGCTGAATCATGCACAGGAGGTCTAGTTAGTGCAATCATTACTGAAATTCCAAATGCCTCACAAATATTTGAATCATCTTTTATTACCTACTCAAATCAATCAAAAATAGACTTATTAAATGTTAACCCCAATGTAATCAATAAATTCGGCGCTGTTAGCAAGGAGTGTGCCAAAGAAATGTCTTACGGACTTTTAAAGCATAATTATTGTGATATTGCATTAGCAATTACAGGAATAGCAGGTCCAGCCAGTGATAATACCAAAAAAGATATCGGATTAATATATCTTTTTTGTACAATTAAAACTGATCTTATTGTTAAATTAAATATCAATAAAGCAGAATTTTTTACCAAATTAGATTTAGGAAATATTGGAAGATCAGAAATAAGAATCAAAACAGCAATTGCAGCTCTTAATATGATTAATAATATATTTTACTACAATAATTAGCAATAATATATAAATTAACAATAGTCATTACAAATGGAGCATTAAATTTAGCAATTGATCTTCTAAGAAATATCTTATCACGAATAATTTTAAACCTTTCACTTCTCATTTGCTGCTTTTTGACTAATTTTTCTGCCTTACTAAGTTTTTCTTTTTTAGGTTTGCATTTATATATAGCATATATATGCCACGAAAAATAAATTGAAATAGTAATACATAATATAAAATCAAAAAAATATATTGTATTTTTCATTACCACCCAATCAAGAATAAAAAAGGTAATAAAATACCCAATTAAACCCCAGTAATATTTAACAGAATCAAAGTTTTCAACCCCTTTATTGCAGTTCTGAAATGATTTAATTATTTTATTTTTATATAATTCAAACATAAATCAAAAATTAATTTAATAGTTACATTTTATTTTTTATTTTTCTCCAAGGCTTCCTCAAATGGGCCCTTCCATGACATCTCAAAGTCAAAATTTCTATATTCTTGCTCAAGCTTTACTGGTTCATATATTACTTTTTTTTGGTCTTTATCATATCTAACTTCTTCATAACCTGTAAGAGGAAAATCTTTTCTTAATGGGTGCCCCTTAAATTCATAATCAGTAAGGATCCTTCTAAGGTCCTTATTGCCACTAAATTTTATTCCATACATATCAAAAACTTCTCTTTCATACCATGAGCAATTATCAAATATTTTTTTAATAGTTGGTACTTTTTCATTATCATCAATTGCTACTTTAATTGTGATTCTATTGTTTAATTTGGAGCTTAAGAGATTATATATAACCTCAAATCTAATTGCTTGCTTACCAAGCATATCTGCACCAAAAATATCAAGTAAAGTTTTAAATGATAAATTTTCATCATCTCTTAAAAATTGTAGAAAATCAACAATATCTTCAGCAACAATATAGATTATTAGGTTATCTTTAAAAATGGCAGATTTAATAATATTAATTTTAGAATTTTCTCTAATATATTTTAACTGATCTTTTAAGTCTAGATTCATATGATCAATAAATTAATGTCTTTTAAAATTTGATGTTCTCTTAATTTTGCGCTGCAATACCATAATTCCATATAATAATGCTTCTGCAGATGGCGGACAACCTGGAACATAAACATCTACAGGGACAATTCTATCGCATCCTCTAACAACAGAATATGAATAATGATAATAACCACCACCATTAGCGCAAGAGCCCATTGATATAACATATCTAGGTTCAGCCATTTGGTCATAGACTTTTCTAAGAGCAGGAGCCATTTTATTAGTAAGAGTACCTGCAACAATCATAACATCAGATTGCCTTGGAGACGGTCTAAAAATCATACCAAATCTATCAAGATCATATCTACTGGCAGCAACTTGCATCATTTCAACAGCGCAACATGCCAAGCCAAATGTCATTGGCCATAATGAACCAGTTCTAGCCCAATTAATTAGATCATCAAGCTTAGCAGTAACAAAGCCTTTATTTGACATTTCATCTCCAAATTGACTAAGTATCTTATCTTGGCTAGAATGTTTAATATTTTGTAGTAAGTTATTTGTCATAATTTAATTTATTTCCAATCAAGTGCACCCCTCTTCCACTCATAAATAAAGCCTATGGTTAAAACTGATAAAAATACCATCATTGACCAAAAGCCAAATTCTCCAATTTCTTTCAAGGATATTGCCCAGGGAAATAGAAATGCCACCTCTAAATCAAAGATAATAAATAAAATAGCAACAAGATAGAATTGAACGTCAAAACCACTTCTAACCCTTCCCTCTCCTTCAAAACCACATTCATATTGTGAATTTTTTTCCTTATCCGGTCTCATTTTATTGATGATAAAAGGGATAACTAATATAAAAATAGATAAACATAATGCAATAATTGCAAAAATTAAAACCGGAATATATTGCTCAATTGAGCTATCAAATGCAAATAATTGCTGCGGTTTAAAGTCAAAAAAACTCAACTGCACCTGATCTTGAATATTGACTTGATCTAAAGAATTATCTTGCATGTTTTTTTATATTAAATTTATACTTAAAAAAGTTAATTTATATTTTATTCAAAATCAATTATATTTTTTAATTATGATTAACCATACATATACTGCCTTAATTACACCTTTTAAAGATAATAAAATAGATGAAAAATCTTTAATAAATTTAATAGAATATCAAATTGATGGTGGAGTTGATGGAATTGTAGCATGTGGGACCACAGGCGAGTCTCCTACATTATCTCATGAAGAGCATAAAACAATGATTAAATTATGCGTAGAAATTGCCAATAAAAGAATAAAAGTCATGGCTGGCACTGGATCAAATTCTACATATGAGGCAGTTATGATGACAAATTATGCCAAAAAAGTTGGAGCAGATTCATGTCTTATTGTCGCACCCTATTACAACAAACCATCTGCTAGTGGAATATATAGCCACTTTAAAGAAATAAACAAAATTGACCTCCCTATTATATTATATAATATACCAGGAAGAAGTGTAATTAATATAACTGACAATGAAATTGCTGAAATTGCAAAATTATCAAATGTAATCGGAGTTAAAGATGCAACTGGGGACCTTGCAAGAATTGCTACTTTAAGACAATTAATATCAAAGGCAGATTTCATGTTTCTTTCTGGAGAAGATATGACAGCTATTGGATATAACGCTATGGGAGGAAATGGCATAATTTCAGTTACAGCTAATATTGCACCAAAATTAGTTAAGGATTTACAAAATTTATGTGCATCTTTTCAATATGAAAAAGCCTTGCAAGCTCAAGATGACTTAACCCCTCTTCATCAAGCTATGTTTTGTCAGACAAACCCAATTCCTGTTAAATTTGCTACATCATATCTCAATCTCAGTACTAACGAAATTAGACTACCCTTATGCAACCCAGAAAAAGACAATATCAGCAATATCTCTGAAATTATCGATAAATTTGACCTAAAAAAATCAATAAATCTAATTATCAAAGATTAATACTTGTCAAAAAATTATCAACTAACTATAATTAATATTGCCTAGCAATAGGATATGGCGATAAACTTGATTTATAATAACCATTTGGACTCGGGGGCGGTACCCGACACCTCCACCATTTAATGATATTTGGGGGTGACATAGTTTCGACAGATGCTAAAAAAATTAACTTTGCTCGGTTGAGATACTGCCGGTTGTCATTTGACAATATCCGTTCAAAAACAATAAATGCAAATGATAACTTTGCTAATGACAATTACGCGCCAGCTTATGCTGAAGAAGCCTTCGCATAAACTATAGTGTTTTGTCGGGGTATTCCGGCCTACCTGTCAACAGAATTGGCCGGGCTCTTTGAAAAAAATCTAAAAAAAATCTAAAAAAAATCTAAAAAAAATCTAAAAAATCTTTAAAATTAGACAATTTTATTGTGGACTAAAAAAAATCACTTTTTAAAAAGGCACGATAATTAATTTTATTATAATTTATAATGCAAGATTTAATAGGGTATGACGAAATAATAGAATCTTCAATGAGATCAGTCATATTTGAAACCCTAAAAAAAATAGAAAAAACTGGCCTACCCGGAAATCACTATTTTGTCATAACTTTTATGACATCATTTCCTGATGTTAAAATTTCAAAGGAATTAAGTAGTCAATATCAAGATGAAATGACTATAGCAATTCAATATCAATATAAATCTTTAAAAGTTTATAGCGACTATTTTCAAATCTCTCTGAGCTTTAAAGGAAAATATGAGAATCTCACAATACCCTATAAATCAATAACTTCTTTTGCTGATCCCTCAATGAATTTTGCTTTGAAATTTAGCATGAATTATGATCAATTTGATCATAATATTGAAAAGATCGAAAATAGCAAAATTAAAAATATTAACAAAGCAACAAAAACCAATAAAAATAAAGAGTTAGATCTATCGGCAAAGGTTGTTTCTCTAGATGATTTTAGAAAAAATAACAGAGATGATTAATTAAATATTGCCATATGATTATTCAAATTTTATTTCTATTAATCACCTATCTTATCTCATCAATACCCTTTGGTTTATTTCTAGGTAAATTATTCGCCAATATTGACATAAGGGAGCATGGCTCAAATAATATAGGTGCAACTAATGTATCTCGAATTATTGGCAAAAAACTCGGTCTTGCCACTCTAATTTTAGATGGCTTAAAAGGAGGGATAATGGTAATGATAGCTAGATTTATATTTCATGATTTTATATATCTAGAGATATTACTTATCTTGACAGCTGCAATCGCTGTTATTGGACATATTTTTCCTATATATATTAATTTTAAAGGCGGTAAAGGTGTTGCTACATCAATTGCCACAATAATTGCTCTTGACCCATATATAGGTGCTGCAATTTGCTTGATTTGGATTATTGCCTTTATATTATTTAGAATATCAGCAATCTCATCAATTTCTGCTATTTTTTCATCATTGATAATTTCATTATTCTACAATACAATTTCACATAATATTTTTTATTTCTTATTATTTATTTTGATTTTATATAGACATAAAGATAATATAAAACGTTTAATTCAAGGTAGTGAAAAAAAATTATGAATAACAATTTAATTGTTGCTTTAGATGTTGCAGATATATATAGCGCTAAAAAACTTGTTGAGCAAATAGGAGATAGAGTAAATTTCTACAAGATTGGCCTTGAATTTATGATGTCAGGAGATTTTTTCAATATGGTTGAATGGCTTAAAATTAAAGAAAAAAAAATCTTTGCCGATCTAAAACTCTACGACATACCACAAACAGTTAGTAAGGCAATAAAAAATCTAAGCCAATATAATATAGATATTCTTACAATTCACAGTGCTAATCAAGCAATTATGGAAGCTGCCTGTTTATATAAAAGAAACACAAAAATAATTGCTGTAACATTACTAACTAGTCTTGATCGCTCCGACATATATAGAATGGGATTTGAACAAAATATATCAATGCAAGATTTAATTCTAAAAAAAACAGATTTATCACTAAAATCAGGAGTTGATGGAGTTGTTGCCTCTGGTCTTGAAGCTAAAAACTTACGCAATAATTTTGGCAATGATTTTTTAATTGTTAGCCCAGCAATAAGACTTAATAAAATAGATAATGACGATCAAAAGCAAGTATGCGATGTTAAAACCGCTATTAAAAATGGTAGTAATTATATTGTAGTAGGTAGGCCAATTATTAAAAATAAAAACCCATTAATCGCAGCTGGTAATTTCCAACAAGAAATTAGCAAGGCTTTATTATCATGAAATTTGTCGATATCTTAACTAAAACTTCTATTAAGTTACCAAAAGTCAATATTATTAAATCAAACTCTGAAATTTCATCAATAGAAATTGATTCAAGATTAGTTAAAAAAAACTCAATCTTTTTTGCTCTTCAAGGCATCAATTCACATGGCAATGATTACATTAATGATGCCATAAATAATGGCGCTTGCGCAATTTTTTACAATAAAAAAATTGACCATCAAATTCCTGATAACATAATATATGTCAATTGTAGCAATATATTTGAAATATTAGTAGAATTTCTTAAAATATTTTACAATCCACTGCCATCTAATATCTTTGCTATAACTGGCACTAATGGCAAAACATCAACAACAGAATTTATCCGCCAAATTATTAATTTATGCAATTATGATTGTGCTTCAATAGGAACTTTAGGAGTTAAATGCAGTAAAAATATTACAAATATTACAAATTCCAACTTAACATCTCCTGACATAGTCTCTCTTTATAAAAATCTTTTTAATTTCAAAAAAAACAATATCAATAATGCCGTATTTGAAGCTAGCTCAATTGCACTTGATCAAAATAGATTAGCGGGAATAAATATTAATAGCGTAATTTTTACTAATTTTACCCAAGATCATCTTGATTACCATAAAAATATGGCTAATTACTTCAAATGCAAAATGCTATTATTCAATAAATTTGCAAATAAAAGCAGTAGCGCTATTATTAATGCTGATATTAAAGAATATCAAGAAATATCAAAAATATGCTCAAAACAAAATCTTAAAATTTCTGATTATGGCGTTAATGCAAAAAAGTTTCAAATTAAATCAATAGTAAAAAATAAAGACCATCAAGAAGTATCTCTAATAATAAATGACGTAAATTATAAATTCAAAATTGCTACTATTATTAATTACGAAGCGATTAATATTATTTGCGCCTTATCATCAGTTATAGATAATTTTAACTTAAATAATAAGCAAATTTTAGAATTACTACCAAAATTATCCAAAATTAATTCTGCGCAAGGAAGGATGCAAAAAATTGCCACTCTTAAAAATAATGCTAGAATATATATTGACTTTGCCCATACTCCAGACTCTCTTGAAAATGTCTTAAAACAAGCAAGATTAATTGCTAAATCAAAATTAATTATATTATTTGGCTGTGGAGGTAATAGAGACAAATCAAAGAGGAGTATAATGGGCAAAATATCATCTAATTTAGCTGACCTTGCAATTATTAGTGATGATAATCCAAGATTTGAAGATGCTAATCAAATTAGAAAAGATATAATTAAAGGTTGCATCAAAAATAAATTTATTGAAATTGCAGATAGAAAAAAAGCAATTCACGAAATAATATTAAAGCTTGAAAAAGATGATATTTTAATATTAGCTGGTAAAGGTCATGAAATTTATCAAATTATTGGTGATAAAAAAATAGCATTTAGTGAGGAAAAAATTGTTAAGAATTTATCAAAAAAACTAAATTTTAATATTAACTTCAGCGATCTTTATCAAGAAGATAAATTGCTTGTAATTAATAGTAAATTTATAGAATTTGCCCATAGCAAAAATCCCAAAATAGCAAAATTAATTAATTCTGACTCTCTAAATAGCCAAAATATCATTGAAATTGCTATAATTCTTGAAGAATTTCTTGTATCTTTATTTAGCATAAAAAAACAAAATGATGCATTAATTGCTAATCACAATAATTTAGCAATAATTTATCAGGTTAAAAAATCATTTATTCAAAAAGTAATTTCAAAAGAATTTGATAAATCATATCCAAATTTTAATGGATTTGATTATTTAACAAAAAATAAAATATCTAAAAATCATGATATTGACCAGATTGAATTAATAATAGCGCAAAAAATAATTGACTCACCTCAAGATATTAACTTAAAAAAATATTGCAGCTGGGCTTTGCACCATAAGGATGGCAAGGATTTTCACATCGATGGGGCGTTATTTAATTTAGCCAATAAATTAGATTTTAATAATCTTACATCAAATATATCAAACTCAACAATCAACCCTAAAGAAAGAGGTTTTGATTTAACCGATCAAGGATTTTCATTAAATAAAACTCTTGGTCAGGCTAATTATTGTATATTTTGCCATAAACAAAATAAAGATTCTTGTCGAACAGGCCTTAGTGAAAATAATAATTTTAAAATTAACAAAATTAATAATATATTATCTGGATGCCCATTGGATGAAAAAATATCTGAAATGAATTTACTCAAATCTAATGGCTTATCAATTGCAGCATTAGCAGTTGCAACAATAGATAATCCAATGATTGCAGGAACCGGGCATCGAATTTGCAATGATTGTATGAAATCATGTATTTATCAAAAACAAGATCCTGTTGATATACCACAAATTGAGAGCAGAATATTAAAAGATGTTTTATCCCTACCATATGGATTTGAAATATATTCTTTGCTAACTAGATGGAACCCATTAAATTTTAATAAAAATCATTATCATAAAGATAATATTAATAAAAAAATATTAATATGCGGCCTTGGACCTTCAGGATACAGCCTTGCACATAATTTACTTAATAAAGGATATCACATTATTGCGATTGACGGTCTAAAAATTGAACCTCTACACCCAGAAATATCAGGTGTTGATCTTATGGGCAATAAATGTAACTTTAAACCAATAAAATATATTGATGAAATATATGAGCCACTATCAAAAAGACAAATTACTGGCTTTGGTGGAGTTGCTGAGTATGGAATTACTGTTAGATGGGACAAAAATTACCTAAAAATCATTAGATTACTATTAGAGCGTCGTAATAATTTTCAAATGTTTGGAGGAATTAGATTTGGCTCATCAATTACAGATCAAATAGCATTTAATCATTATAATTTTGACCATATTGCATTATGCATCGGAGCTGGCAAGCCAAAAATAATTGATATTGAAAATAATTTTGCTAAAGGAATAAGATTGGCCTCTGATTTTCTTATGTCTTTACAATTAACCGGGGCTTTTAAAGAATAATTATTCACTAATCTGCAAATTAGACAACCTATTATAGTAATAGGTGCAGGATTGACAGCAATTGACAGCGCNTGTGAAGCACAGTCTTATTATTTTACTCAAATAAAAAAATTTGCTAAAAAATATGAAATTTTAGGCCATGATAATATTTGGCCACTCCTTAATGAAGAAGAAAAAATAATAGCTCAAGAATTTCTTGATGATTATAAAAATATTAAAAATAAAAAATTAATCCCAACTAAAATTCTTTACCGCAAAACAATCCAGGAATCACCAGCCTATCGTCAAAATCACGAAGAATTAATCAAAGCATTCGAACAATCAATTAAGTTTATTGAATTAAAATCCCCTAAAAAAGCAATTTTAGATAAATTTAACCATATTAAAGCTATCAAATGTCATGATAATGAAATATATGAGTGCAAATCTTTAATAATTGCCGCTGGAACATCTCCAAATATTTCTCCAGTAACTCAAGATAATATAGATATAAATATTAAAGATAAATTCTTTAGCACAATTAAATCAAAGGAAAATTACCAATTTATTGCCAAAAAAGAATCAAATAAATCAATTAGTTTTTTTGGCGATCTTCATCCTAAATTTGAGGGTAGCGTTGTTAAGGCTATGGCTAGTGCTAAGATTGGATCAAAAGAAATTATTAACATTCTTGAATCTATACCGAAAAAACAAATAAATTTTCAAGAATTTTACAAAAAAATTTCAAATGATTTCATAGCCCATATTCATAAAGTTGAAAAATTATCACCAAATATTATTCAAATTATTGTTAAGTCAAAATTAGCAGCAAAAAATTGTAAAATTGGCCATATTTTTAGATTACAAAATTATCATTATCATGCCAAGAAAGTTAAAGACCAAATTATTGCAATGGAAGGAATAGCTCTTACAGCAATTGACATTGATCGTAAAAATGGGCTAATTACTGGCATAATTATAGAGGCTGGCGGCTCAACAAATTTAGTCAAAAATTTTAGAATCAATGAGCCCTGCATTTTTATGGGCCCTTCTGGCAAGGCATCTAAAATTGCTAAAAATAAAAATGTAATTCTCATTGGCTCAGGGAGAGGTAACCAACCCCTTACTAAATTAGCCCAAATCTATAAAAAAAATGGTTGTAAAGTAATATTTTTTGCTACATTTAGAAATAATATTGAGATAGCAAATTTAGCAAAAATGCAACAATCTTGCTTTGAGCTAATATTGGCAATTGAAAATGAACAACCAAAAATTATCGATAAAACACCAAATACCCAGTTATTTCGTGGCAAGATAATTGACGCAATTAAAAATTATTTTATTAAAAATAATAATATTAATATTGACCTGATCTTTACTATTGGTAATAATTATCTAATGGATCAAATTGCTAAATTAAGACATGATGGCGATATCTTAGCCTTTAAAAATGCTAAATATGCAATTGCCAACCTAAATTCACCAATGCAATGCATGATGAAAGGAGTTTGCGGACAATGTCTTCAGAAAAAAATATTAAAAAATGGCAAAATCCAATATTATTTCTCATGCGCCAACCCTGATCAAAATATCGACGAAATAGACTTCCAACATCTTCATTATCGCATAGAGCAAAACTCTCTTTCTGAAAAAGTTACCAAATTATGGATTAAATATTTAGAACTAAACTCCTTTTGAAGCTTGCTCACCAGATCTAACTGAAGATGATGCAGCGGTTTTTATAGACGAATCTGGAACTTGGAAGTGGTTTTTACATATCTCATCTAAACTACATTGTGATTCACTAACCACTCTTAAATCTTCGTTATTAACAGGATAAATTTCATAATCCTTATCCACATCAACAGCATAAATGTTACCCATTTTCAAACCCATTTTATTAATTGCATCTATGTATCTTGTATTTTCAAGTTTATCCCGTTGCACGAACACTAATATATCACCCTCTTTTGTAAAATTACTTTCATACCCACTACAATCATGTTTTAGGCCGTGATTATTAACTTTAATTCCTTCTTTAATATAGTTAGCTACTTTTTCTGACTCAACTGCCATGACCCACTGTCTTTTATCTGGCATAATTCTTGTAATTTCACCTTCTTTAACGTATCCCACAAGATCGATAAAAAAATTTGTTAAACTTTCTGAACCTTTAAATTGTTCTTCAAATTCCTTGCAATAAGCCTTAAGGTAATTTTCATTTGCATATTTTTGAACAAATTCACTAATATTAAATCTTGAGCTTTGACTTAATTCTTTTTCTAATATAGAAAAGCTGTTTAATAGAATATGATATGGCGTAAATTCATCATTTAATCTTTCTTCTAAAAAAGATCTCCTTTTATCTAGAACTTCTTTTACTAGAAGACTTACTTCATCATCTGTTTTTTCTAATTCTGCTAATTGAATAAAATCTCTAACTGATTTTTTGGCACTAGATTGCCAAGCGTCATCAACAATTTTTGAGAATTTAGGAAATATTATTTTATCACCCAAAACAACCACTCTATCTTTACTTCCCATATAAAATATTAATTATTAATAAACATATTTATTATCAAACTCTTCGATCAATATTCTTACGTCAATTTGCTTTAAAAAATTACTTAAAATATCCTGAAAAGCAACATCTAATCTATTAATCTCAGATTTTAAATTTTTATAATCTCTAACTTCTAAGATATTTTGAGCCAAAAATATAAATTTCTCGATTTTACTTAATGATTTATTATTTTTTGAACCTCTTATTATAATTAAATTAACTAAATTAAATCTAAAGTTATTAACAAAACCAGCCTCTGGATAATTTCTGTCTCTCTCAATTAATTTTGGCGATATATTATTGAAATTATCTGATAATATTTTATCATTTTGATAATATTTTACAATTTTTTCAAATTTGATGATATCATCCTCAAAGTTATTATCAATTAATTGATCTTTTAAAAATGCAAATTCTTTTGATAAATCTTTATTGGCTAGTAATTTATCTTTAAACTTCAAATATGCGAGTGATAATATAGCGTCTTTATAATCTTGACTCAACATATTTTGAGCCAATATATTTTCCTCTACCAAATCCTCATTATAATTTACTAAGAAATTTTGATCTACTAACTCATCAATAATGATTTCTTGGTTAGAAATATCATAATCATCTTCAGACTCTTTAATATTTTGAACATTATCTACTTTATAATCATTAATATTATCTTGCTGCCAATTTTTAGTAATTTTTTTTAAATAACTAGTATTTTTATTATTTCTTACTTCACTAATTGAGTAAATAATAATTAATATTATAATTAATATTACTAATATAATTCCCCTTTTAACAAAGTTATCTTCAGCCTTATTATTATCTTTTAGCGTTATATTTTCGTTATTTTCTTTATTAGTCATAAAAATTTTTTAAGAATTTAAAATTATTGTAATTAAAAATATTATCGTTCCAAATTTTATTATCTAAATTTTTCACAATTTTTGTAATCTGCTGACTAAAGCATATTATTTGACTATCCTTGAATTTTTCAACTAAATTATGCTTAACCGCTAAATTATAAAAAATCTTAGCGCTATTTTGCGAGTACAATAATATATAAGGATAGTTGATGTGATTAATATTATTTAATAATAGAGTTGAAAAAGATTGATATTCCTTGGTTTTATAGCATATAAACTCACAAATATCAAACCCACAAATATCAAGATTCTTTTTTAGATCATAGCTAATAACTTGACCTCTTAAATAACAAAATCTTAATTCCTTACTTTTATTATTATCTTTTATTAATTTTATTAATGATAATACTGACCTATTTTTTGCAATCTCAATATTATAATAGCCATTATCTTTTAATATTTGACAGCTTTGCTGGCCAATTGCATATATTTTAATATTTTTTGGAAATTTATTTGCTAAAATTGCCCTACAAGCATTAAAGCTAGTAATAATTATAGATGATATATTATTGTTAAATAAAATATTACAATTTATATATTCAATATCAAATAAAGGTTCGTGATAAACACAATATCCATGTTCAGTTAAATAATTAGAAAATAATTTAGATCGATCAAAAGATCTAGTAATTAAAATATTTTTTGACATAGATACTTGATATGTTAAATCACTAAATATAATATAACCCAGCTATAGTGATTAATGCAACTACTATAATATAAATTATCAAGATATTATTTATTAATCAAATCAATAGAATTTTATTAATAAATAAGCTTGCTAGATTAATATTATACATTAAAACTAAAAAGATTCAGTTAATAACTAACATTATTTTTAAAAATGAATATCCACGAATATCAAGCAAAAAAACTGCTTTCACAATATGGTGTGCCAGTTCCTGAAGGCTATCCAGCATTTAACGCTGATGAAGCCCTTAAAGCGGCTCACAAACTACATGATAATGGTAATGAAGTATTTGTCGTTAAAGCTCAAATTCATGCTGGCGGAAGAGGAAAGGCTGGAGGTGTAAAAGTAGTTAAATCATATGCTGAAGTAGAAAATAGTGCCAAAGAAATGCTTGGTAAAATTCTTGTAACTCATCAAACCGGTCCCGAAGGTAAAGAAGTTAAAAGGCTTTATGTAGAAGCTGGCTCATCAATTAACAAAGAATTCTATTGATGAGCTGTAGTAGATCGTAAAACTAAAAAAATAGTATTTATGGTATCTACTGAAGGTGGAGTTGAAATAGAAGAAGTTGCTGCTAAAACTCCAGAAAAAATTATATCAGTTGCGATCGATCCAGCATCTGGTATTCAAGGATGCCATGCAAGAAAATTAGGATTTGCACTCAATTTATCTGGAGAAAAACTAAAAAAATTAACTAAATTAGTATTTTCACTATATGAAGCTTTTGTTAAAACTGATGCTTCTCAAATTGAAATTAACCCATTAGTAGAAACTGACAAAGGTGATATAATCTGCCTTGATGCAAAAATTAACTTCGATGATAATGCTTTATATCGTCAAGAAAAAATAAAAACATTACGCGACCTTGACGAAGAAGAGCCTCTTGAAATTGAAGCTTCAAATTATGACTTAAATTACGTAAAAATGGATGGTAAAATTGGCTGCATGGTTAATGGTGCTGGCCTTGCTATGGCAACTATGGATATAATTAAACTTTACGGATCATCTCCAGCAAATTTCTTAGATGTTGGCGGTGGAGCCACTAGAGAAAAAGTTACTGCTGCATTTAAAATTATTCTATCTGACGAAAATGTTAAAGGAATATTAGTAAATATATTTGGCGGTATTATGCGTTGCGATATAATTGCCAATGGTATTGTTGAAGCTGCCAAAGAGGTTAATCTTAGCGTTCCTTTGGTTGTTAGGTTAGAAGGAACTAATGTTAATCTTGGTAAAAAAATACTTGCAGAATCAGGAGTCAAAATTATCCCTGCAAATGATCTTGGCGACGCAGCCTCTAAAGTAGTTGAAGCTGTTAATTAAAAATATAAGTAAAATGTCTGTCTTAATAAATAAAAAAACAAAAGTAATTTGCCAGGGTTTTACTGGCTCTCAAGGAACATTTCATTCGCAACAAGCAATTGAGTATGGAACAAATATGGTTGGTGGAGTTACCCCAGGAAAAGGTGGTCAAACTCATTTAAATCTTCCAGTATTTAACACTGTTGATCAAGCTAAACAAAAAACCGGCTGCAATGCATCTGTAATTTATGTACCACCTCCATTTGCAGCAGATGCAATTATTGAAGCAATTGACAGTGAGATTGAACTTATTGTCTGTATTACTGAAGGAATACCAGTTCTTGACATGGTTAGAGTTAAAAAAGCTCTTGAAGGTTCAAAATCTAGATTAATTGGTCCAAATTGCCCAGGAGTTATAACGCCTAACGAATGTAAAATCGGAATTATGCCAGGACATATTCATAAAAAAGGAAGTGTTGGTATTGTTTCAAGATCTGGCACACTTACTTATGAAGCAGTCCATCAAACAACTAAAGTTGGACTTGGGCAATCAACATGTATTGGAATTGGCGGTGACCCAGTTAATGGCACTAACTTTATTGACTGCCTTGATATGTTCTTATCAGACCCCGAAACTCATTCAATGATTATGATTGGAGAAATTGGCGGCACAGATGAAGAAGATGCAGCAGCATTTATTAAAGAACAAGCTCAAAAAGGACGTTTCAAGCCAATTGTTGGCTTTATTGCTGGTAGAACTGCCCCGGAAGGCCGAAGAATGGGTCATGCTGGTGCAATTGTATCTGGTGGCAAAGGTGGTGCTGAGGATAAAATAGCAACCATGAAAGATGCTGGAATTGTAGTTGCTGACAGCCCTGCAAATTTAGGAGAAACCCTTTATAATCTTCTTCAAGATACTAATTCAAAAACCAGCCTAGCATAAAATTAATAATACTAAAATGAGCGACAGAAATAAAGCATTAGAAGCAGCATTATCACAAATTGACAAACAATTTGGTAAAGGTTCTGCAATGAAATTTGGACAAAGACCAGTTGTAGATGTTGAAGTAATACCTTCTGGTTCTCTTGCTCTAGATGTTGCACTTGGTGTAGGTGGATATCCAAGAGGCAGAATAGTTGAAATATATGGACCTGAAAGCTCTGGTAAAACAACACTTACTCTTCATGCAATTGCAGAAGCTCAAAAAGCTGGATTATCTTGTGCTTTTATTGATGCCGAACATGCTTTTGACCCTGTATATGCAAAAAATCTTGGTATTAATCTTGAAGATATGATCATTTCTCAACCAGATAATGGAGAGGCAGCCCTTGAAATTGCTGACTCATTAGTAAGATCAGGTGCTATAGATCTAATTATTGTTGATTCTGTAGCGGCTCTTGTACCTCAAGTTGAACTTGAAGGAGGAATGGCTGATAATCAAATGGGTCTTCAAGCTAGATTAATGAGCAAGGCTCTTAGAAAGCTTACTTCAACAGTTTCTAAAACTAATGCAACAGTAGTATTTATTAACCAAATTCGTATGAAAATTGGTGTTATGTTTGGAAATCCTGAGACAACTACAGGTGGCAATGCCCTAAAATTCTATGCCTCAATTAGGCTAGATATTAGAAAAGGTAGTGTTATTAAAGATCAGGATGAAATTTTAGGTAATGAAACGAGGGTCAAAGTTGTTAAAAACAAAGTTGCACCTCCTTTTAAAACTGCAGAATTCGAAATCATATATGGCGAAGGTGTTTCAAAATATGGAGAATTAATCGACCTTGCCGTAAAAGCAGACATTATTGAAAAATCTGGCTCTTGGTATGCTTATGGCGGATCGAAAATTGGCCAAGGAAAAGAAAATGTCAAAAAATTTCTTAATGAGAACCCAAAAATTTCAGAAGAAATAGATCAAATAACTCGACAAAAACTTGGAATTAACAAAGCAAAGACTGGTGAAAAAATTGCTAAAAATTCCGAGAAAGAGGAATCCAAGAAAAAAGAAGCTATTGGCTAGAATTTGCAAATTCTGCTAAATTACGATAAATAAAACATTATCATGCACTCGTAGCTCAGCTGGATAGAGCGTCTGACTACGGATCAGAAGGTCAAGGGTTCGAATCCTTTCGAGTGCGCCATAAATATGCGCCTATATCTATATATAAATCTATAATTTTCTTAAATACACTCTTATCACCCTCTACTTTATCTGATATTGTTTAAAACTCCACCCTCCATTAGCAAAAATTTATATATTTATAGCGCTTTGTAGAGTGATTACTATTTTTTACACGTAATAAAGGAAGAGTAATAATACCAAATCCCATCTTTAGCTATACTATATATAGATCACCCCACAAGTGATTTTAATAATGTCAGTAGTTAGCGTTTGAATAAATGCGCAAACTTTATTTTCTAGCTCTTTTAAAGTTTTGAATATTTTATTTTAGCCTTTCATCTCTTAGTTAATACAAATATTAACTCCTTTGCTCTTTTTATATTTCAATTTTCTTTTGACTTACTTATAAATCTTGTAAAAAAATTAATAACGTAATTTATATAATATAGTGTTTTTGATTATTTTCTTTTTACTGCAATATTTGTTTGTTTGAAATTATTTTTCTCTAATATTGTTAATAATGTAATAAGTCTTGATATTTGAGCATCTTGATCAACATAGATTAATATTTTTGAATCGGAGTAATTTTTTGATAAAATATTTATTTTATTTCTAAGATTTGCCGCCTTATCAATTTGCAAATCATTAACTTTCCAACCAGCTATATCTTTATCTATATAGATTTTAATATCTTTTTTATCTATAATATTTTGCGAGATATTTTCTTCATCTTTTGGCAAATCAACCTTTAAGAAATATTCTGGAGCATTAAAATTTAAAATTAAAAATACTACTAAAATAAATATTACATCAATAAGTGGGGTCAGATCTGGCGCTAATTCAGAGATTAGATTTTTACGCCTATTGGCAATTATATTAATCATCGATATTAATTTTTGCTAATTTAAATGACTTAATATTTGCTAGATTTTGAATATTGCTAAGATATTTTTCACTAATCCTTAAATATATAAATGTAAAAAATAATGAAATAATGGCAATTGCAAGACCATATGCAGTGGTAAGCATTGCATTAAATAAGCCATCGGCAATCATAGAAGGTGCTACAGCACTATCTAATTTAGAAATAACTTTAAATGATTTTATCATACCTATAACAGTTCCAAGTAAACCTATCATTGGAGTTATAATTGCTATCATTTTCAAGCTATAAAGTCCATTTTGTAGAATATTCTGATATTCAATTAACTTAACTTCAATAATTTCATCTCTAAGATTCTTAGCAATTTCGCTATTTTTATCTAGAAGCTTTGATATCTCTGTATAAAATAGGCTATTTTGCACTTTTGGCAATCTAATAAAATAAATTAATCTTTCTAATATAATAATAGATGCAAGAAGCGAAAGAAAACATAGTGGATAAAATAAAAAACCTACCTTAGTGATTAAATCTATCATTAGCTAATTTTGAACTCAATAGGTACCTCAACCCAGCTTTTTACAGCTTTGCCACCGATAATAACTGGTTTAAATTGCCATTTTTTAACTGCATTAATTGCTGATTTATTTAATAATGGATATTGAGATTTTTTAAGAAATTCAATTTGCTCACTAACACCAGATTCAGATATTAATATTTTAAGATAAACAACACCCTCTTGACCTAATTTTAGAGATCTTTTTGGATAAATTGGCATTTCTTTATTGCCAATAGTTGAGAAATTTTTACTATATGCAATATTTTCATTATCAATAACATTAGAACTATTATTACCATTCTTACTGGAAGCTAATATAGTTTTTTTTATTTTATTATTATTTTTATTATTATTTGTTTGAGCAATCTTAGAATAAGATGAAATATTAGCCAATGATATAGATAAGTTGCTACCAATATTACTGGCAATAAAGCTGCTATTAATGTTTTTTTGCAGTAATAATAATATGAATATATGCAATAACACAGCTACTGCAATTGATATTATGTTGCGACTATTTATTATATTTTGTTGTGCAATATTATTTATAAACAAAGTAAAATAAAAAATTGATAATAATTATCATTTTATCTATTGAAAATTTATTTTACAACATTTAATTATAATGATAATCATTATCATTATATTATAAATTTTATGAAAATTATAAAATTAAAAATTGCCACATTATCACTGCTCATTTTTTTTCAATCGCCCATTTTGGCAAATGACGATCATAATAAAAAAATTATGGAAAAAATCATGGTGATTGGCAGTGTAGATAATATTAAAAACATTGCTGGCTCAGCTCATTATATTGACCAAGAGCAACTTGAGAAATTCTCTTACAAAGATATTAATAGGGTTTTAAAACAAGTTCCAGGAGTTAATATTCAAGAAGAAGATGGGTTTGGCTTAAGACCTAATATCGGCTTAAGAGGTGGTAGAAGTAATAGAAGTAACGATATAGTATTAATGGAAGATTCTATTTTAATTGCACCTGCCCCATATAGCGCACCAGATGCTTATTATTTTCCAAGAATATCAAAAATGTCAGGGGTTGAGGTTAGAAAAGGATCTTCATCTATTGAATTTGGCCCCAAAACAACAAATGGAGCTATCAATTTACTTACTAAAAATACTCCTAACAAAAAAACATATAATATCTATGCTGGCTATGGTAGCTTTAACAGCAATGTAATAAATATCAATTATGGTGATAAAATTGATAATTTATCCTTTTTAATCGATCTCTCTCATGAAAAATCAGATGGCTTTAAAAAAATTGACGCTGTTAATAAAAATACTGGCTATGACATTCAAGATGTAATGGCCAAATTTAAATATGAGACCGATCCAAATGAAGATATTTATCAATATATTGAGCTTAAATTAGGATATAGCCAAGAAATTTCAAACGAAACATATCTTGGCATAGAAGATAGTGATTTTTACAAAAATCCTTATAGAAGATATGCCGCATCTCAATTAGATAAAATGGAAAATGACCATCAAAAATACCATTTAAGACATTATATAGATTTTAATAATTTTGATTTAACAACAACAATTTATCGTAATGATTTTGCAAGAAATTGGTATAAATTAAAAACAAAAAATGTTACTAGCGCCCCTACCCAGAATAATTTAAAGTTAAGACCCAATAATCGCAAATATTATTCACAAGGTGTTCAATCATTACTTACTTCGCAGTTTAATCATAAAAACTTATCTCATAATATCAAATTTAGCACCAGATATCACAGTGATCAGGAAAGCAGATTTCAAAGAGATGATACCTATAATTTAGCAAATGGTATAATGAATTTAACAAATTATGGAATTAACGGTCAAGCTGGAGACTCAGATAAAAAAAGCGACGCAATTTCAATATTTATTAGCGATGCTATAAAATATCAAAAATTAACAATTACTCCAGGTTTACGCTATGAAAATATTAACTCAAAACTAATAGACAGAAACTCTCCTACCAAAAATAATAATCACAATATTGTTGCTTTAATACCAGGAATTAGCGCAATATACCAACTACATCAAGATTATAATATTTTTAGCTCAATTCATAAGGGCTTTTCTCCACCATCTCCTTCATCCATAAATCAGAAATCTGAAAAATCTATTAACTACGAAGCTGGAATTCGCTTTGATAATAATATTGTTAAAAGCTCATTAATTGGATTTTTTAATGATTATTCTAATTTATTAGGAGAATGCTCACAATCATTAGGGGCAAATAATTGTAATATTGGCGATCAATATAATAGTGGTGAAGTTAATATTAAAGGCCTAGAATTTGAATTATCATATAATATATTCAATCATTTTAACCTTGATAATTTACAACTTCCTTTAACATTTAATTATACTTATAATGATGCTCGCTTTCAGTCACGTTTCGATAGTGATTTTGAACAATGGGGTAGTGTTAAAAAAGGTGATCAATTACCATATATTGGCAAAAATCAGTTTTTTATTAGCCTTGGGTTAATTCACGACAAATATCAAATAAATTTAAATGCTAAATATCTTTCAAAAATGCGTTCAAAAGCTGGGTCAGGTATAATTGCTCAAAATGAATTAATCGATGACCATATAATAATTGATCTTGCTAGTGAGCTAGAAATTTATCAAAATACTAGATTATTCTTCAATATTGATAATTTATTTAATAAAAAATATATGGCATCTAGAACTCCAGATAGAGCAAGGCCAGGTAAACCACTAGCTTTTATGACTGGTATAAAGTATAAATTTTAATATTTGAATAGTAATTTTTTATAATTAATCTCAATAATATCTTTGGACAAAAATTTATTATTCATGCCTAAAATAATTTTTAAAACACTATTACTAATAATATTTTCATTTAATATTAATTGCCATGCCGGCTTTAAATCCGATAATAAAAATATCATAACATTTAATAGTGATGATGGTATAAAACTTCTTGAAACTAGCAGATTTAAAAATGACTTCTACACCCTCATTAATTTCTATCAACCACAAATTAACCCCATATATTGCAGTGCAGCAACTGCAACAACAATATTAAACGCCCTAAATTACAGTAATATTTCCAATCAAAAGCATAGGCAAATTTTAAAACCCTTATCTCAAGGAGGGGGAGTAATTAAATACCACCTATATGATCAGGAACATTTCTTTAATAGCAAAACCGATAAAATCAAAAATATTAACATTATTAACTTTAAAATACCTAAAAAAATTACTAAAAACAAAGCTCATTATGACCCAGGAGTTACTTTAAGCGAATTTAGTAAAATATTATCCAATATTTATGATCTCGATATTACCAAAAAACATGTTACCAACTCTAGTAAAAAGGATTTTAATCAATTTAAGCAAGATTTAATAAACACTTTAAATAATAAAAATAAATTCATTGTTGCTAATTTTCATGGCAAAAAGCTCAAATTAAAAACTCATGGCCATATATCGCCAATAATTGCTTATAATGAACAAAATAATAAAATTTTAATTATGGATGTTGCCTTGCATAAGCAATTATGGTATTGGGCAGATATTAAAAAATTTTACAATGCTATGAAAACTAAAGATGGTAAAAATTATCGTGGCTATCTCATTATTAGTAAAAAATAATGTATATTAACTTCAAAAATCATACAACCTACTCCCTATGTAAGGGTGCAATTAAAATAAATGAACTAATTGAAAAAGCTAAAGAATATAAAATGCCAGCAATTGGCATAATGGATATTAACAATCTTTTTGGAGCTTTAGAATTTTCTTCAATTTGCAAAAAAAACTCAATACAGCCAATTCTTGGATGCGAATTAACTATTGATCTAGAGCAAAATGACAATAACTATCAACATAATATTGAAAGTTCTTTTATTGCCCTACCCCTAATTGCTAAAAATGATATTGGTTATAAAAATCTGCTATATTTAGCCAGCAAATGCTACATAGATAAACAACAAGGACTATCTCCACATGTTAAATTTAGTGAATTAAAAAAATATAATTCTGGTCTTATTGCTTTTTCCGGTGGTTTAGATGGATTTTTAGCAAAAAATCTACTAATGAATCAAGAAAATAATGCTATAAAATTACTTAAAGAATTTCAGGATATTTTTAAAGATGATTTTTTCATTGAAATAAATAGACATAGCAAATCTCAAGAAATTAAAATAGAAGATCAATTAATTAAAATTGCCCTTAATCATGATATTGCATTAATTGCATCAAATGATGTTTATTTTTTAAATCAAAATATGCATGAAGCGCAAGATATCCTCAATTGCATTGGAGAAGGTCAAGTTCTTCATGATGATAGTAGAATAAAAAAATCTCCTCATCAATATTTTAAATCCACTGAAGAGATGAAAGAATTATTTTGTGACCTACCAGATGCAATAGAAAATAGCATTAATATAGCCAAAAAATGCCATATTATGGCATTTGAGCGACCCCCTTCTTTGCCAAAATTCTCTACCAAGGACGGATTTGATGATGGCACAGAATTAAAAAAACAAGCCCATGAGGGATTAAAAGAAAAACTAACTTTAAAAGCAAAAATAGAAGGATTAAGCGATAATAAAATCAGAGAAATTGAAAAAGAATATTTTGAAAGATTAGATTATGAACTTTCCATAATTATTAAAATGGATTTTCCAGGATATTTTCTAATTGTATCAGATTTTATTAAATGGGCCAAAAATAATAATATTCCTGTCGGACCTGGAAGAGGATCAGGTGCCGGTTCAGTTGTGGCATGGGCGTTAAAAATTACCGATCTTGACCCAATTAGATTTGGATTACTATTTGAAAGATTCCTAAATCCCGAAAGAGTTTCAATGCCAGATTTTGATATTGATTTTTGCCAAGCTAGAAGAGATGAGGTTATTGATTATGTTCAAAAAAAATATGGCACAGAATATGTTGCCCAAATAATCACATTTGGAAAATTGCAAGCAAGAGCTGTATTAAAAGATGTTGGCAGAGTTTTACAAATGCCTTATAATCAAGTTGACAGAATATGTAAACTAATACCATTTAATGCAATTGAAGCTGTTACACTTGAAAAAGCAATTGAAATGGATGAAGAGCTACAAAAGGCAATTAAAGAAGATGAGCAAATTAAAAAATTAGTTGATATTGCCCTTAAATTAGAAGGGCTTAATCGCCATGCTTCAACTCATGCCGCTGGCGTTGTAATTGGAGATAAGCCACTTCACGAAATTTGCTGCCTATATAGCGATAAAATTGGCGAAATGCCAGCTGTTGGCTATTCAATGAAATATGCAGAAGCTGCAGGATTAGTTAAATTTGACTTTTTAGGATTAAAAACTCTTACTACAATATCCAAAACAGTAGAATTAATAAAATCTAACAGAAACATTAATGTTAATATATCTGAAATCAAATTAGATGATAAAAAAACATTTGAAATGCTAGCTCAAGGAGATTCAATTGGAGCATTTCAAATTGAATCATCAGGAATGAGATCAGTACTCAGGCAAATGCGCGCTGATAAGATTGAAGATATTATTGCTCTAATTTCACTATATAGACCAGGTCCAATGGATAATATTCCAACCTACATTAAAAGAAAACATGGTCAAGAGCAAATCTCATATCCCCACCCATTATTAGAGCCTATACTTAAAGAAACTTATGGAGTTATTGTTTATCAAGAACAAGTAATGGAGATTGCAAGAGTTCTTGCAAAATATAGTCTTGGAGGTGCCGACCTACTTAGAAGAGCAATGGGTAAAAAAATAAAAGAAGAAATGGATAAACAACGTAAAATTTTTATCGCAGGAGCAAAAGAAAATAATGTCGATGAAAAACAGGCTGGTGAAATATTCGACTTAGTTGATAAATTTGCTGGATATGGATTTAATAAATCTCACGCAGCAGCCTATGCATTAATATCATATCAAACTGCTTATTTAAAAGCTCATTTTTTACCCGAATTTTTAACGGCTTCAATCAATCTTGAGATTGACAATGCTGATAAAATAAATATATTTCTACAAGTTGCCAAGAACCACAATATACAGGTATTACCACCTGATATCAATAAAAGTCAGGCTCTTTTTTCTATTGAAAAAATTTCATAAATAATGATTGGCCTATATTCCAAATTAAAAAATATTAAAGAATCCTGCTCCCTGCCAAAGACCCCAATTGACGCACAGCCATATATTATTCAAGAGATAATTAAAAATTTTCACAAAAATGATATAATATTTATTGCCAATAATGATATAGATATTGCAAGAATTGAGCAACAAATTAGATTTTTTGGTCATAATAATCTTGAAATAATAAATATTCCAGCATGGGATTGCCTTCCTTATGACTCAACATCGCCAAAACCCTTAATTGCCAATGAAAGAATTAAATCTCTCTATAAATTAGCAACAAGAAATGATAGTAAAAATTTTTTCATAATTACCTCAATTAACTCTTTCATGCAAAAAACCTTATCACTAGATGCTATTAGTGATTTAGGTCTTTATTTAAAAGTTGGAAGCAAGATATCAATTAGTCAAATTGCTAAATTTCTTATAAATAAAGGCTATGAAAGACAAGCAGTTGCTAATGATATTGGCGATTTTGCAATTAGAGGCGGAATAATTGATATAGTATTACAACAAGCAGCTGATTTAATTGGTTATCGCATTGATTTTTTTGGCGAAGAAGTAGAATCAATCAAAATTTTCGATCCATTAACTCAAATTTCTCAAGAATTAGTAAAAAATATCGAAATATTACCCGCATCTGAAGTTATATTATCCGGCAACACTATTGAATCATTTAAAAATAATTATCGCAAAATATGTCCTAATTGGATTGATGATCAATTATATAATGCCATTTCAGATAATAGAAGCTATATTGGCATGGAGCATTTTTTGCCATTTTTTTATGATAATAACTTAACATCGCTAATTAACTACACTAAAAATCCAGTTATATTTAATGATAGCAATATTTATAACCTAGCCAAAGAAAGAAATAACATTATTAAAGAATCTTATAATAGTAGAATATTTGAATATAAACATAATAAAGATAATATATCGCAACCAATAGATCATAAACTATTATATAAAAGCAATGACGAAGTTATAAGTGAAATAAAAAAGCTAATAAATATTGAATTTTGCCAATTTGAAGATGCAAATCATTCTAGAAAAATAAATTTAGAAATTAAAATAACTCCTGATTTTGCTCTTGCAGGAAGAGCAAATAAAAGAGACCCTTTAGAATTATTTAAAGATTTTATTTTAGCAAAAATTAATGAACAAAAAAATTCTAAAATTAAAATATTTATCGCTTTTCTAACTCAGAGTTTCGCAGATAGAATTGCTAAAATTCTTCCAGATTATGAAATATATTGTCATAATATTACTAATTTTAATCAATTAGATTTTTTTAAAAATAATAAAATTAATAGCTCAATTCTGCAAACTCATTTTGGCTTTTATAGCGAAGATATAATACTTATTGGAGAGCAGGCAATTTTTGGTGAAAAGCAAGTTACTTCCAAAAGAAGTAATAAAAATAATGCTCAAAGATTAATGCAAGAAGGTCTTGCTATTAATGAGTCTGAATTACTTGTTCATCGAGATCATGGTATAGGCAAATTTGATGGTATTCACACCATTAATACCAATAACACTAAAACTGATATGATAAAAATTATCTATGGTGGCAATGATATATTATTTGTTCCAGTTGATGATATAAACTTAATTAGTCGCTATGGTTCAGAAAATCCATTAATACAACTTGATAGATTAGGAGCTTCATCATGGAAAAACCGCAAAGCCAAGATTAGAAAAAAAATTAAAATTGCCGCAGAAGAGCTTCTTAAAATTGCCGCAGCAAGAAAGCTGAAAAAATCAGCCATTTTTTATCCTGATCAAAATTTCTATGATGAATTTTGTCGCAATTTTCCTTTTATTGAAACTCAAGATCAATTACAAGCAATTAATGATGTTACTCAAGATCTTGAAAGCGGAACACCTATGGATCGCCTAATTTGTGGAGATGTTGGCTTTGGCAAAACAGAAGTTGCAATGAGGGCTGCAGCAATAATAATAAGCAATAATAGTAATAATATTAAAAATCAAATTGCAATTATAACCCCAACCACCCTACTTTCAAAACAACATTACAAAAACTTCAAAAATAGATTCAACTCAATCAAAACCAGTATTGTTCAATTATCAAGATTAGTTAAAAATAGTGAAGCAAAATTAATCAGAAACCAAATTGAAAATGGTGATGCACAGATAATTATCGGCACCCACTCCTTATTGCAAAATAACATAAAATTTAATAATCTCGCATTAGCAATCATTGATGAAGAGCAGCATTTTGGTGTAGCACAAAAAGAAAAATTAAAAAAATTACGTAATAATGTACACATACTTAATTTATCCGCCACTCCAATTCCAAGAACCCTTCAAATGTCTTTAACTGGAGTAAAAGATTTAAGTCTAATTGCAACCCCTCCCCTTGATAGATTATCTGTTAGAAACTTTGTTATGCCATTTGACAATATTATAACAAAAGAAGCAATAATGAGAGAATATAATAGAGGTGGCAAAATATTCTTCGTTGTACCAAGGGTTAAAGATTTGCACGAAATAATGCCAAAATTGCAAAAATTACTACCCGATCTAAAGATAGCATGCGCACATGGACAAATGCCAGTTAATGAACTAGATGATATCATGAATGAATTTAGCGACTCCGATACTGATATTTTAATTTCAACAACAATTATTGAATCTGGAATAGATATTTCCATTGCCAACACCATGATTATCTATAAAGCTGAAATGTTTGGATTATCGCAATTATATCAATTAAGAGGAAGAGTTGGTCGCTCTAAATTGCGAGGATACTGCTATTTTATGACTGATCGCGGCAAAAAAATCAAAGATAGCGCCAAGAAAAAGCTAGAAGTTATGCAAAATCTTGACTCCCTTGGGGTAGGATTTAATATAGCATCTCATGATATGGATATTNGAGGTAGTGGAAATTTACTTGGAGATGAGCAATCTGGANATATANAAGAAACTGGCGTTGAATTATACCAACAAATGCTACTTGAAACCATAGATAAATTAAAAAACNCNTNTNAAATAAANTCAAATCAAGAAATAATCACATCAGAAATTGATCATTCAATTCAAATAAAACTATCAATATCTTTATTGATACCCAAAGATTATATTGAGGATTTATCTTTAAGAATGAGTTTCTATAAAAAAATTGCACTTATAAAAAATAATGATGATCAAGAAGCATTATGTAATGAAATGAATGATAGATTTGGAAAAATACCCCAAGAGGTAAATAACCTAATGGAGATTGCAAAAATTAAACATCAATGCTACCTAATTAACATAACATCAATTACAACTGGCCAAAATACAATATTAATAGCTTTTAAAGATAATAAATTCAGAAATCCTGATAAATTACTCAAATTAGTTTTTTCCAGTAATAATAAAATAAAAATTAACCCCGATCAGAAATTAGTTTTTCATTGCCAACTAATCAATGATCAAGCAAAAATTAATAAGGTGTATGAAATTTTAAAAATTATCCAGCAATTATAATGAAAATAAGCGAAATCATAACCAAAATACTACTCTTCTTTGTTAAAATATATAGATTTTTTTTTGAATCAAAAGATGAAATTCAAGAAAAATATTACAGCCAAAAAAATCATGAACAAGATAATTATTATGAGAATAAGGAAGATAGTAACAACATATTATCAAAATATGATGAAGAATTAGATAAAAATAATGTCAAAAAAAATAAGGCAGTAATAAGACCAGAATCACATCATCAGCGCAATCTTAGCATTGAAACTGGAGGAGTTGAGGCACAAGAGCAAAAAAATACCAAATCTGAAGATATCTGGGATGACAGATCTGAAGAAGTAGACAGAATGGGAACTGAAGGTGGTATAAAATCAATCAACACTACCGCAAAAAGATCAATGCTTTGGCGTTTAAAAAGAAAACGCCTTGATAAAGAAAAAGATGAAATCAGCGATAAAATGGAAATTGCTCAAGAAAAAAAAGCAAAAATGCAAGATCGCATTAAAAATAACAAGGACAACCCATCAGGCAGATCTTTATAGAATAATAAATATATGAGGCACCCAGCTTCTAGATTGTAAATTTTAAAGTAATAATAGATCCTTGCTTAATTTTTGATTTAATATCTATCTGCCCTTTCAGCAGATCAAGTAAATGCATTACATTTTCAAAGCCAATACCATATGAATTTTTCTTTTTAATTTTTTTATCATTTGAGATATTGCCACTTAATATATTGTCAATTTCTTGTTGACTCATACCGCATCCATTATCTTGGATTGCAATTTCAATAAAATTATTTCTTTTATTATATTTTGATGAAATATTTATTTCAGTGTTATTATTGCTATATTTTATTGAGTTAGATAATAAATTTAAAATTACTTGCTCAAATCTTCTTTGATCAGTATTTAGCAATATATCATTAGACAATTGACAATTAATCATAATATCCTTCTTATCTGCCATATCGCCACATAATTTAACGACCTTTTTGATAATATGATCAGGATTGAATTCATTAATTTTAGTCAACATCATCTTACCCTTTTTAGCCTGATTATCATCTAATATATCTTCAACATAGCTAGTCATTACAATTGATTGAATCAATAATAAATCTACCAATTCTTTTAATTCATTATTACTAATTATTTTTTTATCATTAGCCAGTAATTCTGTTATACCCCTAATTCCATAAATGTGATTTCTTAAATCATGAGATGTTGAATTAAGAAACTTAGCTCTATTTATCTCTGATTTTTTTACAAATCTATTTAAATTTACTAATTTAAACCTTTTTTTTCTTTCATTTTTGAAAATAAAAATAAGTGAAATTAAAGTAAAAGTAACAATAAATAATAGCTCAATAAATTTAAAAATATAATCGCTAAAAATAGCGCTTATTTTATATGTATCATTAAATTTAACTAAAATAAAATAATTACTATTAGCAATTTTTCTAATTTTAAAACTCGATTTTAAACTAAAAATAGAAATATTACTTAGCTCTTTTATATTATTTTTTTGCATAAATTCTAGGCTATTCTTTAAATCATTAAGATCTATTTGCGATATATTAACCAGATTCGATTTAATAATATCTAAATTTTGATCAATAATAAATGACTCCATATCCTTATTGCTCAAAATATTGCTAATTTTAGATAATAAACTATCAATTTTAAAGCCTATCACTATTGATCCCACATATTTTTGATCTAATTCTACTCCTATACCAGCCGGAATCATATATACATTACTTGTAGACCCTTTAACAATATCTCCTAGAAATAAATCATTAAAATTATTTTTAGTATATTTAAGATAACCTCTTTTTGAAAGATTTATCGGATCCTTTAATACTCCATAATATGAATCAACTATTATATTATCATTAATATCAACCCACGAAAAAAAAGTAATAGGTATATTTTGCGAAAAATTAATATCTACTGTATATTTTTTTAATATATCATAAATTTTATTATTATTATCATAATCATTACTTATGTGATGCGACATAACTTTCATTAAATATTGAGTATATTCCATGACGCTAGCAAAATGCTTTTCAGACTCAGATAAAGCTACATCAAATTCATGATGGATACAGCCCTTTTTTTGAGAGTTAGTAAATAATACATAAATTGAAAAAATAACAATAAATAACAAAGATATTATTGGTATAATTGGATATGATTTTATAAAATATTTTGAAAAATATTTTAGTGAATTCTTCATTTTACATATATTTTTTTTAAACACATTCTTTACTAATTAAAATAATTGAATTTTACTTTACAAACACCATTTTACAAATATAGCTAAATATTATTTATTAATAATTTATTATAATTAAATTCCTCTCGCTGACGATCTCAGATCTTTACCATCATTCATTAAAGCGTTAACTAGTAAAACTTCTCCTGCTCCTTGCTCATCATCTGTTGTTCTGCGTCTTTTACGTCTACTGCATGAAGGAGATAATGGTGAAGCCGAAGGAGATAATGATGAAGTTGGTGAACCATGTTGTTGCAAGAAGCTTGAGGAAGATGGAGTTCTGGATGTATTTCTTTGATTATATTCGCACCCACTGTTAAATACATTTTCAAAATTTCTAATCTCACTTGGCGTAATATTTTGATCTTCAGCACGATTTAAGCTCTTACAAATCATCGAGAATTTCTCCACGAATTCTTTGTGTTTAGCTTTACTATCTAACTCTATTTTCCTCTGCTTTGACTCTACAGGAAACGCCATTTCTATTAGCTCCTTTCCTGCAGTAACACATCCAAAAAGCTTCATTGCTTTAGCACTCCAAATACCATCAGTCACTATATTTATACCACTCTCTGATCTCTTGTGAATCATTGAATTTTTCGATGATATTTCTTGATCACCACATTGAGTTGAGAGAACATATCCCGCATTCAACTTTATTGCTGTTGCTTTTAACATATCTGGTATATATTTCGCAACACCTTTGATTATTTCAGGGCCAATAACTCTTAACATATCATCAGTTATACCATCATTATTAACTAATTCATCCCACTCTTCTCTGGTAATGTTACGACCAAGTCTCTGATATATAGCACTCCACAATTCCTTTCTCTCTTCATCCTTGCACCCATCTATTTCATCAGAACCTAAAACATTAGTAATAGGTGCATATGTGACTTTTGCTAATTCCTTACCTCTACTTTGATCAGCTTCATTAGTAACCATCGCAAAAGGTCCAACACAAAAAAATGCGTGATTCATTTTTAGGAGAAGTGGCGGTAATTTAACTACAAGAAGAATTTTTAATCTTTGTGAAAAATTTGGAATGTTAGGGGGTGGCAAGTTATTATCAGCTACATATTGATCTACAATTTTACGACTATTATTCCATGTACATTCAACAACATAATCAGCATAAAATTCTCCCTCAGGTCTTGACTCATCTGCTAATTTTTTTCTTTTTTTTTCAACCATAACATCTTGATTATATCCTAACTCAAAACCATGACCTTTTTCATTAACTTTTTTAATAATTCTAGTAATTTTAGTACCACATCTAATTTTTACATTAAATTTTTCTAATTTTTCTAATATTGTTTTGCTAAATTGCTCAAAATCTAATGTCTTCTCCGTCGTTTTAAGACCAACCGCAACTTCATCAGCATTAATATGTTTTGGAATCTCTCCTCTTCTCATAAATCTATGCGAACCAAATGAATCATCGCCAAAAATATTCTTAATATCTGGATCTTCTTCCGCATATTGACGAAATTTTTCTGATATTTGTTCATATACTGCAAGCAAATCTGAAACTTGGACCAAAGAGCGAGGATTTATATAATATTCCCCCTTTTTATCATCTTTTGTGATGCAATCTGGAAATTTCTTAGCAAATTCTATAGTGTATTTTTGGTATAATAATGCTGTAGCTATGTCTGGATAATGATATCCTAAGCCCATTCTATTCGGAGTTCCATCTGAAGAACCTTTTAGTGGTTCTTCACGCGCTTCGAATATCACCACTTCAAACTCATCTCCAAAAAACTCTTTCAATAACAACGCAAACACTAAACCCATTACTCCAGCTCCTATAACTGCAATCGTTTTATTTTCATCATTGTTGCTATTTGGCATAATATAACTTTTGAGATTTAGTAATTATAGCCAATATTATAACCTATCTTTATCATGGTATAAAGATATTAATAAAATTTTACAAAAGAAAAAAATATTAGTTCATAATTTGTTATTAGTAATTACTAATTATGAATCTCGCAATCAGAAAAAAAGAATTTAATTTCATTTCTAGCATTTTCTAAGCTATCTGAACCATGAACTGAATTAGCCTCGATGGACTCAGCAAATTCTTTACGAATAGTACCTTCAAAAGCCTCTGCTGGATTAGTTGCCCCCATTATTTCTCTATTTTTGGCAACTGCATTTTCTCCTTGAAGAACTTGAACTACTACAACTCCAGAAGTCATAAAATTTACCAAATCTTGGTAAAATGGTCTATCTTTATGAACCTCGTAAAATTTTGCTGCAATGTCATTTGACAATTTCAGCATTTTTTGCGCAACAATCTTAAGGCCATTTTCTTCAAATTTAGCATTAATTTTACCGGTTAAATTTCTTTTTGTGGCATCAGGCTTTATTATTGATAATGTTTGTTCTATATTCATAATTTGTAATTAATAATTAAAATTTTTAATAAATTAGTAATGTATCTTGATTTATGATTAATAGGACAATAAAATCAAGCTAAATTATGATAAAATTTTATTTTAATAATAAGTTTATTTCGCAGTGATAATAAGAGAGTTAACAAGTTACAGTAAAATAAATTTAACTTATTGATGTAGTTAAAATATCCAGTGATTTATGAGTCTATTTCCTAATAAAAAAACAAAAAAAGCATTTTCATTAACAGAGATATCAATAGTCATAACAATTATTGGTATAATTATTGCTGGCATTATTGGTAGTAATTTTGTTATTAAAAAATTTTCAATCGATATAGCGTCAAAAAGACCAAAAACTGCCGAATCTGTTATTATAACATTCACCCCTCAATTAAAAGATAACCTAATATTATGGCTTGACGCTGCAAATAAAAATAGTTTTTCACAAGATATTATTGATCAAGATCAAATATCATATTGGAAATCAGTTAATTTTCTAGATACGACATATAAAATCACCCAAAATAATCAAACAAATATGCCAACTTATCATGAATATGGCATAAATAATTTACCCGCAATCTATTTCGATGGAAATGATTTCTTACTTAAAAATAATCTTAATTCTCAATTAACAAAAAATAAATCGGAAATTACTATTTTTACAGTTCTAACTCTTGAAGGATACAGTGCTTATATTTATGATCTTTACAATCCTTCAACCAATATTTTACTTTCATCACAAATTAATAATAATTATTCTTCAACATCAAGTAATATTAAATTATCATATGGATCAACTAATGATGCCTCCAATTCATCAAATCATGAGTCACTATTTGACAAAGATAAATTTCTTAAGCCACAAATTATAACAATGATCAGAAGAAATGATATTTCACAAATTTTAGTTAATAATAGCAATTTTGGCAATAATTCTTCTTCAAATAATAGCAATTTACCAAATAATGTTGTAGCAGATTTTTATCTTGGATCAAAAAATAACTCTTCTTTATTTTTTAACGGCTATATTGCTGAATTAATTATTTTCAATAAAGGATTATCAGATGATCAAATAACTCATATTAATAAATATCTAAGCAAGAAATGGCAGATTAAATTATATTGATTATAGAATTTTAACAATAATAATATATTTAATTACTATTAATTTATCTTTAAAATGTCACGAGAATTAACTAATCTTACAGATTTACTTAATAAAGCAAAAAATAAAATAGATCAAAAAAATAATAATTCATATAGCTACAAATTAATAGAAGAAGGTCTTGAAANAATTAATCGTAAAATTGGTGAAGAATCAATCGAAGTTATTATCGCTGCTTTTGCCAATCAGTCAAATCAAAATAAACAAAATAAACAAAATCTTATTGGTGAGATTTCTGATTTATTTTACCATATAATAATTTTAATGATTCAACAAGATATCGATTTTAACGATATATTATCCGAATTAAATAAAAGAAGTAAATAATGAGCGATATTTCATTTAGTAAATCAGCAATAGACCATATTAAGTCTGTTAAACTTAAAGATAAAAATAATAATAAATTTCTTAGAATTGCTGTTTCAGGAGGTGGATGTAGCGGTTTTCAATATGTATTTTCTCTTGATGAAAAAACAAACAATGATGATATAAATTTAGTAGATGGTCAAGAAACTCTTGCTGTTACAGATAAAACATCATTACCATTTTTAAAAGGTTCAAATGTTGATTATGTTAAAGAATTAGGAGCATGCTATTTTAAAGTTAGCAATCCAAATGCCAGTAATAATTGCGGCTGTGGCAGCTCATTTAGCATATAGAAATAAATTTAAATAATGAAAAAATTATCATTTCAAGAAATTATATTTAACCTTCAGCAATTTTGGAGTAAAAATGGCTGCACTATTTTACAGCCAATTGATATTGAAGTTGGCGCAGGAACTCTCCACCCTGCAACAATATTAAACGCACTTGGAACAAAATCTTGTAATATCTCATATGTGCAACCATGCAGAAGACCAACAGATGCTCGCTATGGACAAAATCCTAACAGACTTGGTCACTATTATCAATTTCAAACCTTTTTAAAGCCAGCACCAAAAAACATAAAAAAACTATATTTACAAAGCCTAGAAATTATTGGATTAGATATTAAAAAAAACGATGTTAGATTTGTTGAAGATGACTGGGAAAACCCTTCAGTTGGAGCATCTGGCCTGGGTTGGGAGGTTTGGTTTAATGGCATGGAAATTAGCCAATTCACATATATGCAACAAGTTGGTGGTATTAATTGCGATATTACTCCAGGAGAAATAACATATGGAATAGAAAGAATTGCCATGTATATACAAGGGGTTGATTCAATTTACGATATTATATGGAATAAACCATCCACAAAAGATAAAATCACCTATGGTGATATTTTTCTTCAAAATGAAAAGGAACAATCAAAATATATTTTTGAAAAAAGTGACATAGATATTTTATTTAAAAATTTTAACGAACATAAAGTACAATCAGAAATATTATGTCAAAGAAATTTGCCCATACCTGCTTATGAGCAAGCTCTTAAAGCAAGTCATATTCTTAACTTACTCGATGCAAGAAAAGTTATTTCTAGCAATGAAAGAGCTCTTTACATAAATCAGATTAGATCATTGGTCAAATCTGCATGTGAAATCAACCTTAATAACATAAATTAATATTATGAACGAATTACATTATATTATTTTTAGCGTAATTAATACATTTATTACCACCTTTTCACATATTCCATTTCTACCAATATTTACCATATTAATATTAATATTATTATCATATAAAAGATTACCAGCACTATATCACATTTTTTTTATTGCCGGGTATTTCTCTCAATGTAATTACACCATAAATTTTTGGATTACTTATCTAACAATTTCTTCAATAATATTATTTCCTTTTTTAAGAAGAAATCTATTAACAAGACCAATAATTGCTATCATCAAAAAAATTGGCTTATTACCAAAAATTTCTCAAACAGAAAAAATTGCACTCACATCGGGATCAATATGGGTTGATGGGCAGCTATTTTCTGGAAAGCCAGATTTTAAATGGATCTTCTCACAAAATTACCCTAAATTATCAAGCGAAGAAAAAAGTTTTATCAATAATGAAGTTGAGCAATTATGCAAAATATGCGATGATTATTCAGTGCAAAAAAATAGAGACCTTCCTGAAAAAGTATGGAAATTTCTAGCACAGAAAAAATTTTACGGCATTATTATACCTAAAAAATATGGTGGACTTGGTTTCAGTGCCTATGGACATAGTGCAATCATTGAAAAATTATCTTCACGATCTGTGCCTCTTGCAATAACTACCATGGTACCAAATTCACTTGGACCAGCTGAATTACTGCTTAATTACGGTACTAAAGAACAAAAAGAATACTATTTACCAAGATTAGCCACTGGTAAAGATCTACCCTGCTTTGCCTTAACCGAAACTTTAGCTGGCTCAGATGCAACATCTATTGAGTCTAATGGTGTATTATTCAAGGATAAGGATAATAATATTAAAATTAGACTCAATTTCAGCAAAAGATATATTACTCTTGGCGCATATGCTACTCTTATTGGGTTAGCTTTTCAATTAAAAGATCCAGAAAATTTAATATTTGACAATGAAAATGTTGGCATAACTTGCGCATTAATTCCCAATAAAACAAAAGGCATTACCCAAGGTAGAAGACATGATCCACTTGCTACTCCATTTATTAATTCACCAATTGATGGTACAAATGTTATCATTGACATTGACAACATAATAGGCGGTGATAATGGACTTGGAAATGGCTGGAAAATGCTGATGGAGTGTCTTGCAGCTGGTCGAGGAATATCGCTACCATCAACATCATCAGGAGGATCAAAATTAATATCACTAGTTACCAGCTCTTATTGCACAATAAGACAACAATTTAATAGCTCGCTATCAAAATTTGAAGGAATTGAAGAAGTCCTAGCTAGAATATTTGCCAGAACTTATAGTCTAGATGCAATGAAATCATTTACAGCTGCATCAGTTGATGCCGGAGCAAAGCCAGCAGTAATAAGCTCTATTGCTAAATATCATGCTACTGAAATATTTCGACAAAATATCAATGATGGTATGGATGTAATTGGGGGCAAAGGTATAATTAGAGGTCCAAACAATATATTAGCTAACGCATATCTCTCGACACCTATTTCTATTACTGTTGAAGGTGCAAATATAATGACTAGAAGCTTAATTCAATTTGGTCAAGGAGCAATAATGTGTCACCCTTATGTTTATCAAGAAATAGAAGCGCTTGAAAATAACAATCTAAAAGATTTTGATTATGCTTTTTTTGGACATATTGGTCATTTAATTAGCAATTTATCTCGCTCTATCCTATTATCAATAACAAGAGGCCAATTAGCCAAGCCATTTGGTTGCAAATTTGAAGATAAATATCAAAGAAAATTATCCTGGTGTTCTGCAACATTTGCTCTTCTAACCGATATTGCATTAGCTAAATTTGGTGGCAATTTAAAAAGGAAAGAAAAGCTCAATGGGCGCTTTGGAGATGCATTATCAGCAATGTATATTGCAACATCAACTTTGCGCAAATTTAAAGCTAATGGCTCTAAAAAAGAGGATCAACCTATAGTTGAATATGCACTTAAAGAGCAATTATTAAAAGCGCAATATGCCATTGAAGGTATTTACCAAAATCTTTTCAACAGCTTTGGCAAGATCATATTGCTACCATTTATTCACTGGGCTAGATTTAATGCATTTTCATGTCCAATTAGCGATAATTTAAGTCACAAAGTATGTGATAATATCATTAATAACAATAAATCTCGTGATAAATTAACTGAAAATATATTTATCAGCGATGATAAAAAAGACAATGTTGGCAAAATTGAATATGCATTTAAACTTTACAAAAATTGTGAAGAAGCACAAATTAAAGTTAAAAAGGCAATGAAATTTGGCGTAATTAAATCTGGCAATATTAATGATATGGCAAGAATTGCAAAAAATAGATCAATTATTACTCAAAATGAATATAAAAATATTATTGATTGCTATAAAGCTATCTTTGATGCAGTTAGTGTTGATGATTACAGCTTATCAGATTATAAAAAAATCTAGTGATTTATTAGCATATTAATATTATAATAATATTTTGCTATAATATCGTTAAATAATATCATTTCATGAATAATAAAATCATATTAATTGATAATTACGATAGCTTTACCTATAACCTATATCACTACTTCATTGAATGTGGGGCGAATAATATTGAAGTTTATCGCAATGATCAAATAACTATAAATCAAATAATTAAAATTAATCCTCGAGCCATTATTCTATCTCCGGGACCTTGCACACCAAATGAATCAGGTATTTGTCTAGAAGTTATTGACAAATTTAAAGATAAATTACCAATTTTTGGCGTATGTCTTGGTCACCAAGCAATTGCCCAATCTTTTGGAGCCAAAATCATCAAAACAACGCCAATGCATGGCAAAATTAGTGACATTTATCACAATGATAACGTAATATTTAAAGATATCCCCTCGCCATTCAAGGCAACTAGATATCATTCTTTAATAATTGATAAAAACACCTTATCCAAAGATTTTAAAATCACTGCCACAACTAAGGATCAAATAATTATGGCAATTCAACATGTTAAATACCCAATTTATGGAGTCCAATTTCATCCGGAATCAATTGCATCGCAATTTGGTCACAAAATAATAAGTAATTTCTTACAAAATGGACTTAAATAAATATAATATAAGTGATTATACCTATTTCTTTGATCAAATTTTTGATGATAAAATACAAAAAAAAGATATTAAAGATTTTTTAATTTCTATTAATAAAGCTGATATGCCAATTAACTCTTTTCTTGGCGCTATATCATCCCTTAAAAAAAGAATGATTAAAATTGATGCTCCCAAAAATGCAATTGATGTATGTGGCACAGGTGGCGATAAATTAAATACTTTAAATATATCAACGGCTGTTAGCTTTGTTGTTGCAGGATGTGGCGTTTGCGTTGCTAAACATGGCAATAAAGCAATATCTTCAAATTCAGGATCTGCAGATATTTTTCAAGAAATAGGCATAAAATTTACTAATGACCACCAACTAATTCAAAAAGCATTAAAGCAAAATAATTTATGCTTTTTATATGCCCCATTATTTCATGATTCTTTAAAAAATATTAAAGATATTAGGCAAGAAATAAATAAACCTACGATTTTTAACTTTCTTGGCCCGCTATTAAATCCGGCAAATACTAATTATCAAATAATTGGCGTCTCTTCATTTGAAGCTATGAAAAAAATGGCACAAATTATTTGCCAGAATCAATTACAAAATAATAAAGAATCACAGACATATTTAGTTCATGGATTTGACCAAATGGATGAAATAACAATCTGCGACAATTCACATTTAATAATTTGTAAAAATGGTAAAATTACCAATGAATCAATAATTGACCCATCGAAATTAGGCTTTACAAAATGTAAAATCGACAAAATACAAGGCCAAGACCCAAAATATAATGCTCAACAACTAATCAAACTTCTTGATGGTCATAAATCTTTTTATCGCGACATAGTAATTATTAATTCTGCATATGCGCTACTAGCTGCAAATGTAACATCAGATATAACAGATGCAATAAATTTATGCATTAAATCAATTGACTCTAAACAAGCTTTAAAAAAACTTAAAAATTACCAAAAAATATTCACAACTATTTAAAACGTAATCCTCTTCTAGCGCTACTCGACAATTTTGTAGCAACAGCATTGCCCTCCTCCTCCTCTCCCATAATGTAATAATAAGGAGTTATGAGATCATCTCTATCTGATATTTTATTATGGATTGCTGGAGTCTTTATAGGGTCTTCGTCGCTACTAGATTCAATATCGGAATTATCAGTTTGATGACTATGGCATGTGTGATTTTTAGCATCAGATATCTCTTTACATAAGGTGTCTTTAAAATATTTTTTTATTTTTCTTCTATCATCTATATTACTAGCATCTAATAATGCATAATCCAAAAACTCTTCGCATTTATTTTCACCTACAAGATCTAAAATTCTTTTTAACCTAAAGCCAACATTATTTTTAAGGTCTTGAGGCGATAGTAGCTGATTTTGATGTGATTTTTTTTGAAATCTTGCGGAAAATTTTCTTACTTCTCTTACATATTCATCTGTAACTTCCTTTTTATTATTTTTAAAATATTCTTTTATTTCTTTGTTACTATGAGTGACAAACCCTCCAAATTTATATGCAAAATTAATAATCAGAACAAGGTCTTCTTTTTCGAAAATAAAGTTACCCCCTTCACCCTTATTGCTATTATATAATGTATCATGAATTCTTTCTAAACATTCTGTAATTCTATCATTATTATCTTGCTTATCATTACCAATATTGTTATCTATAAAGCGTACTCCTGACTTACGCTTATCTTCACCAAAAGGTGATTTAATAGTCACACCATCCAACTCTTCAACAAAATAAGGTCGAAATTTAGCATTACCATTATTATTATTTCTATTGTAATAGTAATAATTTTCATAGCCTTTTTTAGCCTTTAATGGAGATTCTCGTTGCGAGAATTTAATTTGATTATGACTCTTTGTTTTTTTATATAAAAAATCTAACGATTCAATCTCATCTTTGGTAAGTAAATTATTAACCGAACTCAAAAAGCTATCGCTACACACATTAAAATTAAATTCAACTAAATTATTTCCATTGAAATTAATATCTTTCTTCAAAAAATATAAAGATTTAATTATACATAAAATATTTGTATCAACATCTTGTTGATTAATATAATTACCTATTAATTGCATAATTTGTTTTTTCCTATCCTCTTCTAATTTTTCAAAAACATCAAAAAATAATTTATAAAAAACTTTGTTATATTTATTTATTTTATCATCACTTTTAATAAGAGGATCAATATAGCTATCCTCTATATTAACAATATAAGATTGATTAAAAGCTTCTATCCTTGATAAGATCTCACTAAAATTATCACCTAAGTTACCAGCTTCTTGCTCTTCTTTACAATGTAAAATAAGTTTCCTAATTTGATATATGGCTTTTCTAGAATTATGAATTTCATCAGACTCTTTATTATTATTTAAAAAATAATATATATTTTCTATGTAATTAATAACAAAAAGTAATATTTCAATCTTATCACCATCTGTTAAATCAGGTTTAAAATTTTTTATCTTTTGGATAAGATTAGCTATTATTTTTTTAAAATTATATTCTCCATTCATCATATTAATATTTATTTGTATTTTATATGATAGTAAATTATCTAATATTGAACAATATAAAATATAATTAATTGCAATAATAACAATAATTGCATCTTTATGAATTTAACAAATTTACAAATATTAAACTTATTACAACTTATAATTTAATTAAATGTTGAATAATTTTTTATTTATATAAAAATAATGATATAATTTGAATATTTACTTTATCATTTAGCATTACCAACTAAAATTACGATTACTTATAATATATTATGATAGAAAAGCCTATTAAATTCTTTATTATTGCTGGTGAATCTTCCGGAGATATTATAGGGGGCAAATTAATAGCAGAAATTAAAGAACATTTTTCTAAAAATAACCAACCAGAATTTATTGGCATTGGTGGCGCTAACATGCAAGAACAAGGTCTTGAATCAATTTTTCCTATGAGCGATTTAAATATTATGGGATTCTTTGAAATAATACCACATATACCAAAAATATTATTCAGAATTAATCAAACCATAAATAAGATTCTATATGAGAAACCAGACTATCTAATAACCATAGATTCTCCAGATTTTTCCTTTAGAGTTTTGGATAAACTTCTTAAGAAAATTAAAAATAATCCCAAATTTACAAATAATTTCGCTAAATTAAAAAAGACTCACATTATTGCCCCATCGGTTTGGGCATATAGAAAAAAAAGAGCTCAAAAAATTGCCAAATTATATAATTTATTACTCGCAATACTACCATTTGAGCCTCCATATTTTGAAAAATATGGATTAAAAACTATATTTATTGGCAATCCAATTATTGAAAAAATACCAAATTACACTAAAAAAAGTGAATTACGCCTAAAATTTCAATCTCAAAATAACATCAAAAAAAATGACTTTGTAATATTAATGACCCCAGGTAGCAGAATTAGCGAAGTTAAAAGAATAATGCCAGAATTTATCAATGCTCTAAATTTAATGTATCAAGAAAATACTAATATAATGTCAGTAATATTAGTAACAGACAAAACTAGAAAAGTTGCTTCACAACTAGCAAAAAAACTTCAATGTAATTACTCCTTAATTTCTAGCACAGATAAAGATATAGCACTATTTTCTGCAGATTTTGCCTTGGCAAAATCTGGAACTAATACCATAGAATTAGCTTTATATAAAATCCCAATGATAATTGCCTATAAGGTAAATATTCTTACTTACTTAATATTAAAACCATTAATTAAAGTAAAATATGTTAATATTTTAAATCTCATTTTAAATAAAAAAATTATCACTGAATTAATTCAAGAAAATTGCAATGCAAAGCTAATATTTGAAGAATTAAGACATTTAATGCTTAATAAAGAAGTTTGCGAAAGGCAAATTAGCGACTCTGAATTTGCCCTAGATATTTTAGGATTAAACTCTGCAAAAAGCCCATCAAATAAAGCTGCGGCCGAAATTCTAAAATTATGAATTTTATTTTAAAAAAGTTAGTTTTCATATTATTCCTTACCCTAACATTATCCAGCAATTATGCTGGACAATGTAGAGTTGGCGTTGAATGTAGCGATATATATTCATCATTAATATTTAATTATAATAATGGCAATATTATTTCAGAAGTTAGATCAATGCAAACAATATATCCTGCATCGCTAGTCAAGCTAATGACAGTCTATATTACCTTTGAGGAAATAAAAAATAATAAATTAAAATTTAATCAAAAATTAACAATATCTAGTCGCGGTGAAGAAGTATCAAATATCAATAAAATAAACACCCTAAAACTTAAAAAAGGCGATCAAATATCTGTAAAACAAGCAATTAGAGGAACTATCATAAAATCATTTAACGAAGCATCAGTTACACTTGCTGAAGCAATTTCAGGTGATGAATGGAAATTTGCTAAATTAATGAATAAAAAAGCTAGAGAACTTGGCATGTTTGACACTAGCTTTAAAAATTCAACTGGACTTCATCATCAAGGTCAATATACTACTGCTTTTGATTTAGCAAGATTGGTAAAAGCTCTTAAAAACAACTTCCCTCAATATTACCACCTCTTTTCACAAGAAAATTTCAAATATAAAGATAAAAAATTTATAACACATAATAATGTTTTGCTAGATTATCCTGGTGCAGAAGGTTTAAAAACTGGTTTTACAAGAGCATCTGGATTTAATTTAATATCAATAGCTAAAAGAAATAGAAATAGATTAGTGTCAATATTGGCAAATTGCTCCTCACATGAATTAAGAGATGAGCAAACAATTGATGCATTTAACCAATCATTCGATATTATAAATAGCTCAAAAATAAGTTATAAAAAAAATAAGATGAGCCATCAAATTGATAATAAATTTAACTATAATAAAATTAGCAAAAAACAAATTGATCTCAATGCAAGAAATTACTCTATTAGATTTGGTGGAGGAGTTAAAACATCAACATGTAAAATAATTAGGACTTAAGATTTTTTTAGCATAAGTCAATATAAACCTTTTATACAATTTTATTAAAGCTATGTTATAGTGTTTAACACAGATAAAAATTAGTACATTTTATAGGTTTGAATTTTGTGATATTTTCCACCACTTTGCTCTTGATATACTTCAAAATATTCTCTGAATCTATCTTCAACTTTAAAAACTACTTTTGGACTTAAATCACTATCATCAATCTTGTAAAGATCCCATAATATGTATTTTTTATGACCGTTTAAATAGGCAATATCAGTTTTTACTTCACTGCTAAATATAACCTCAATTACTGACATATTCCATCTTTCTCCTTGCTTTTGAGCAATGACGGTAAGAGAGGTAATATCAGAAAATTCAGGACCAATTGCACTATCCTTACTAGATCTTATACCATAAATGTTAAATGCAATAGTTGGCAAGTCATTTTTGATAAGCCAAAAATATGTAGTTTTTAAATTATCAATTGTACTATCATCTATATTATGTTTTTTTAGAAATTTATTAACTTTTATGATAAGTAATGGATAATTCTTAAAATCATCTTGCCATGAAATTGGAATATTTCTGCTATTCACCTCAATTAGCGATACTTTATAATCATCGCTATTATCCTTTGAACCCCTAAGATGATGCCATTTAGTAACAAATCTCCTTTGAGATAGAATATTATCCTTAAAAAATTTTCCTTGATTAATAATATTGATAGCTAGGCCCTTTTGACTTCTAGTTTCTGTATAATTTTTAATTAGAAAATCTCTTAACTCCTTATTTGAGATAATCATATTATCACTTTTAGATAATGCTAATATCTCTTTATTCTTCTTTAAATCATTAGAAAGGAAATCAATTGCTTGATTATTTGACTTTATAGCAATTTTAGCAATTTCTATATTTGACTTAATATCTTTTGGGGCATCTTTGATAAGTAGTCCATTATCCATAAATGCAACTTTGGCAATCTCTATATCACTTTTCAAATCTTTAGATAAAAATAGATAATTTCTAGAATCTATAGTTACCATTTTTTTCATAAAGTTTTTATTATTCCTTAAAGAAATAGTGGCATATTTTAAAGTGTCACTTTGAATATATGTGGCATTTTGCATAAATCTAATATTGCCTCTTAATGTTTTTGATGCATATTGGAGAATTGATGGGTGCACCTTTAATATTCTATTTATAAAGAGCTCATCTTCTTTTAATATATTGTCAGCATGCTCAAAAAAGTTAGGATTTATAAAGGATAATTTTAAGATTAACTTTCTATTATTTTTATAGCATTTTGGAAAGTGGCTAATCGTGCTAAGTTTTTTGATTTTAGCATCAAATATAATTTTATCGATTTCAAATTGGCTTAATTGGCAATTATTCTGTGCATTTGCACTATAAATTGCTAAAAATATTAGAATAAAAAAATTTTTTAAAAAAAATTTTGTCATAATTAGCCTTTTAATGATGAAATATTTTCAATTTCTATATTGTTAGTTCGATTATAATAAGCTACTAATATTGCCAAGCCAATTGCTGCTTCTGCACCAGCAACAGTGAGTATAAATATTGCATATATCTGACCCACCATATCCTGCATTATAGTTGAAAAAGCAACAAAATTAATATTTACAGATAGTAGCATTATTTCAATCGACATTAATAAAGATATAATATTTTTACGATTTAAAAAAATACCGCTAACACCAATACAAAACAGAATAGTTGCTAATGTAATAAAATGAGTTATTGTTATCATAATTAAATTTCTAGATTTGAACCTGGTTTGATATTAACTAACTCAACTGATGAAGTTTTATTTCTTAAAACTTGATCAGAGATATTTTGCTTTTTGACAGCCCTTTCTTTATTACCAAGAGTTAATACTATTGCCCCTATCATGGCTATAAATAAGATAATGCCAGCCATTTGAAATGGTAAAATAAAATCTGTATATAATATATTACCAATTGAACTAGCATTACTAATATGCTCATTAATTGGATATTGGTTAATTTTTTCATAAAATTTAACTGAAGAGAATTTGGTAATAATATAAATTTCACTCAGTAAAAAAAAACCCATCATGATAAAAATCGGTCTTTTTCTGGAAGGCTTCGATAACTTATTATCATCAACATTTAGCATCATTACAACAAATAAAAAAAGTACCGCAATAGCACCAACATATACCACTATAAGCAACATTGCCAAATATTCTGAACCAGCTATAATAAAGAAACACGCAGCGTTAACAAATGCTAAAATCAAAAACAGAACACCATATATAGTATTTCTAGTGATTGTAACAGCTAATGATGAAAATAATAATATTGTCGAAAAAAAGTAAAATAATAATAGTGATAATGTCATATTTGTTTAATGTAAATTATGTAAATTATCTTTGATCAATATCTGATTCAATAGAATGACTTAACATTTGCTCATATCTATCGCCATTTGCTAATAGTTTTTCTTTTGTGTAATATAACTCCTCTCTTGTAAGAGTAGAAAATTCAAAATTAGGGCTTTCTACAATTGCATCAACTGGACAAGCTTCTTGACACATGCCACAATATATGCATTTAAGCATATCAATATCATATTGAGTTGTTCTTCTACTACCATCTTGTCTTTCTTCAGATTCAATAGTAATTGCTTGAGCAGGACATATTGCTTCACATAATTTGCATGCTATGCATCTTTCTTCGCCATTAGGATATCTTCTAAGTGCATGTTCACCTCGAAATCTTGGGCTAATTTCACTTTTTTCGTAAGGGTAATTTAATGTGACCTTTTTTTTGAACATATATCGTAAAGTCAATATATGACCTACTATTATTTCATATAAAATAAAATTATAAATTTTTTTAAAAAAAATCATATATAAAACACAACAAATATTGATGTTAAAACAACCCAAATTAATGAAATTGGCAAAAATACTTTCCAACCAAGCCTCATTAATTGGTCATAACGATATCTAGGAAGAGTAGCTCTAACCCAAATAAAACAAAATAATAAGAATATGATTTTTAAGATAAGCCATAATGGAGCTGGTAATAAATTGAAAAAATCATTATCAATTGGAGGGAGCCAGCCACCTAAAAATAATATTGCTGCAAATGACGAAATTAAAATCATATTTGCATATTCACCAAGGAAGAACATGGAAAATGGCATTGAACTATATTCAACATTATACCCCGCAACTAGCTCTGCTTCAGCCTCGGGTAAATCAAATGGATGTCTATTTGTTTCTGCAAGCGCCGATGCAAAAAATAAAATAAACATAGGAAACATTGGCCAAATAAACCAGCAACTTTGTTGTGCAAGAACTATATCTGATAAATTAAGAGATCCAGCAAGTAAAACAACTGAGATAATTATTAAACCAATTGAAACCTCATATGAGATCATTTGAGCAGATGATCTAATTGCGCCTAAAAAAGCATATTTAGAATTACTTGCCCATCCAGCTATAATAACACCATATACTCCAAGAGAAGATGTAGCTAAAAGATACACAACTCCAACATTTAAATCAGCAAGAACAAAATCTTGGGAAAATGGAATAACAACCCAACCAATTAAAGCAAGAAAAAATGTTATAATAGGAGCTAATAAAAATAATTTTTTATTAGCCATATTAGGTATTATAACTTCTTTTAACATCAATTTAAGACCATCAGCAAGTGGTTGCAATAAACCAAAAGGTCCAACTACATTAGGGCCTTTTCTTAATTGCATTGCACCAATGACCTTTCTTTCCATAAGAGTTAAGTAAGCAACAGCACCTAATAAAGGTAAAACTATTAATAATATCCAACCAATTGCTGGTAGAATTATTGAAAGAAAAATATCAGAAATTTGGGTCAATAATAATGAGGTATCATCAAGATTAATTTGTTAATTCTCAAAAATAATATTAACAATAATTAGTAATGTCAATTATTAACCAAATATAAAAATTGCCTTAAAAAGCATAATGGTAAATATTGCCGCTATAATGCCAGCTAATATATCATCTAAAAAAACACCAAATCCATTTTTCATATTTTTATCAAGATAGCCAATTATCAAAGGTTTGGTAATATCAAAAAAACGAAATAATATAAATGAACTAATTACCATTAACATAAAAGTAGCATTATTAAGATCAGATAATAAAAAATAATATGATAATTGCAAAGAAATAAACTGACCAACAAATTCATCTAAAATAATTGCAGAATTATCTATAGAATCACTATTCTTGAAATTTTGAAATTCTTTTGCTAAAAAGGAGCCAATTAATGTTAAAATAGTAATTAGCAAAAATACNNTNATATTTTTATAATATATATTAATATCTGCTAAAAAAAATGATATTACACACCAACATAAAAGTGCAAAAAGTGATCAAAAAGTACCCGGAGCATTTTTAACATAACCTATCTTAAAACATGTTAAGAGATATTCGCTAAATTTATTCATTATCCAAATTATGATTTAACTTCAATATCCCATTTGTTAGAAAGATAAGACTCAACTGACTTTCTTCTATCATCATTAAGGTATCTATCGAAAATAATAATTTCAGCAATTCCTATATCATTAAATGATAATTGAAGAGAAGAAGAGCTTCTATTAAAAAAACGACCAGTAGTAGAGTGCGATAAAGGAGCTTTTTTACCATTAAGAAAAAATGACAATGCATTACTATCTGAAGAGTTAGACTTAAATTTAATTGAAATTATCGAATTACTGCCTGGCTTAGGAAAGTTTGATTGAGTGTGACTATATAAGCAATTAGTTGTATCATAGCAAAATTGAATTCCATTTGATGTGTTATTTATAATAGCTATTTGAAAATTTCGATTAGAACCTCCTAATATAGTTCTATTTCCTGTAGTTGTAGGATTTTTTATTACTAAAAAAAATGTTGCATCATTAGTTAATGGCTTATAGCTGGATTCCAACATTGTTGCAGATGAAGAATAAAGCGCTGGCAGGCCGTTAATGAATTTTTTCTTATATTCGGGCTTTAATGATTCACTAGCTTGGGCAAATGTAAATTTCTCTCTAGTTAAAAAATCTGCACTTTTCCATTGAGAAATTTTTAGATCATTGTCAACTTCATCTTTTAAAAGACCTTGATTACTTGTAGCATCGAGCCAAATTTTTAAACCAGAAATACTATTAACTACAGAAGAGTTGGTCGTATTAATAGCTGAAGATAATTTTGCTGATTGAACAATATTAGATCCAGCCATAATTACCAAGGTTATTAGTGATACTATAAATATCACTAACGAAACCTCAATAAGAGAAAATGCTTTCCTATAAATTTTTGACATTATTTATTATTAGTGATAAATAATAATATCCCATTTTTTTGCTAAATATGCTTCAACTGCTTTTCTTCTATCTTCATTTAGAACTTTTGAGAATATAATAACTTCACCAATAGCAATTTCGTTAAATTTCAATTTAAGATTACCTTTTTCAACAAATTGGAATTCATCATTAGTAGTGGTTCCAGTGTTGAGTCCATGGGCTCTACCATTTAAGAAGAATGAAATTGCACCAGCATCACTAGATTTCTCTTCAAATATTACAGATATTATTGAATTAGCTAGTGGAACGGGATCAGTATTTACTGCTGAATTTTTGCAGATAGTGTCATTTATGCATAGTTCAAGCCCATCACCTGTGCTTGATGTATTGTCAACTGCAAATGAAAAATTTACTTTAGAATTGTCACTTGCATCAGTTGTTGTAAATAATGTTCTATCACCTCTTGTTGCTGGATTATTAATAACAAAAAACATTGTAGCATTATTAGTTAGTGACTTATAATCTGAATAAGTCATTTCAGCTGAGGCTGTGCCATAAATTGCAGGAAGTCCGTTAATTAGTTTTCTTCTATATTCTGGCTTATTAGCTTCAGTATCTTGATTAAAATTAATATAATTAACAAAAGGGCTAACACCATACCATTTCGATATTTTACTTAAATCTCTTTCCTCATCTGGAAGGAAGCTTGTATCAGATGTAGCATCAAGCCATAAAGTAACATCCCCTATTGATGGCACAACTGAACCTTTAGATATACTTCTTGCAGCTGATAATTTAACATTAGCAAATATTCTTGAACCTGAAGATATTGCAGCTATTATTAAGCCAACAATAAGTAATACTACTGTTATTTCAACTAATGAAAATCCAGTTTTTAATTTTTTATTTTTATTTTGCATATTAATTTTAAAAGAAAATTTTATTCACAATTAATTAACGATTTGTCATATAAATTTATATAACAATCAATATTTTTTTAATATTTCTAAATAAACATTTTTTAATTGTTCTATTTCATGAATTTTACTATTTTCATCGATTTTGTGAGCAGTTTCATTAATAAGACCCAATTCTATCATATCATTGCAATAATCCTTGATAAATCTTGCATCAGATGTACCTCCAGTCGTGCTAAATTCTGCTTTTATGTTTATATTATCATTTATAACTTCTTGAGCAATATTAGCTATTTTTTTTGGATTACAAATAAATGACTCTCCACTAACTCTATATTCCAAATCATATTTTGATGCTATATTATCATTTTTAATCATTGATTTTTCACAAACATATTTAACCAACTCAATTATATCATTACTATGATGCTTATCATTAAATCTAACATTAAAATTTGCACTAACATGATTTGGTATTACATTGCCTCCTATATTTTGAGATTCAATTGCTGTAACCTCAAGATTAGTTGCGTCAAAAAATTCAGTCCCATCATCAAATTTATGATCATTTAATATTCTTAATATGTTAACCATTATTGTATTAGGATTAAGTGCAATATCAGGATATGCTACATGACCCTGCTTTCCAGTAATTGTTAATTTGAAAGATACTGATCCTCTTCTGCCCACTTTCATCATTTCTCCAAATTTTTTTGGATTAGTTGGCTCACCAACAATACAGCTGGTTATTTTATAATTATTATCATTCATCCATTTTAACATTTTCTTGGTTCCGTTAACACTATCTGATTCTTCATCATTTGTTATTAAAAAACCTATGCCATATTTTATATTATTATTTTGATTAATAAAATCTTTTACTGCTGTCATAAAACATGCTATTGCACATTTCATATCAGAGGCACCTCTGCCATATAATCTGTTATCATTAATTTCTGCTTCAAATGGTTTAAATTGCCACAAATTAGCATCACCCTCATGCACAATATCAGTATGTCCTGCAAAATATAGTATTTTATCACTATTATTAGGATTATATATGGCATGTAAATTATTTACCTTATATGAATTATCTCCATCAAAATCTATTATATCGCATTTAAATCCAATATTTTCTAGATAGCCTCTAATTAAATTAATAACTTCTGCATTATAGCCACTATATGAAGCTATTCTAATTAATTGCTTTGATAATTCTATTTCAGTAATGTTATTCATATTTTATTTTTATTTTTAATATCGTTTATTGAATTTATATTTAGCTCAATTAATTTAGTCAATCGTTTATACAGTTTTATACAATTTTCTGTAATTCATAATTTTAGCCATAAATAAAATACTAAATGTTAGACATAAAAATTATTAGACAAAATCCAGATTTCTTTAACCAAGAAATGAAAAAAAGATCATGCAATATTTCAGCTGAAAATTTAATAGCATTAGATGAAGAAAAAAGATCGAATATCAACATATTGCAACAGCTACAATCTCAAAGAAATTCCATTGCCAAAAAAATTGCACAATCTAAAAAAAATGGCAATGAGTCGCCAGAAATATTTGAAGAATCTAAAAAAATTAACAAAAAAATTGCAGAAATTGAGCTAAATATCAAAGAAAATAATAAACTTGATCAAATTTTGCTCAATATACCCAATATTGCCCAAAGCGATGTTCCTTTAGGAAAAGATGAAAATGACAATCAAGAAATATCAAAATTTGGATATCCAAGAAAATTTGACTTTACTGCACAACCTCATGATGCAATTGGTGAAAACCTAAACATGCTTGACTTTAAGCAATCAGCTAATATGTCTGGAGCCAGATTTTCAACATTAATTGGCGATTTAGCACTATTAGAAAGAGCATTATCAAATTTTATGCTTGATATTGCTCAGCAAAATGATTATCAAGAAATATCACCTCCTAACTTGGTTAAAAGTGATGCCATGAAATATTCAGGGCAATTACCAAAATTTAGTGAAGAAGCTTTTCAAACCTCAAACGGATATTGGCTTATACCAACTTCAGAAGTTAGTTTAGTTAATTTAGCCTGTAATAAGACATTTAAGGAACAAGAACTCCCTTTAAGATTTAGCGCTTGCACACCATGCTTTAGAAGTGAAGCCGGATCCACCGGAAAAGACACAAAAGGCATGATCAGGCAACATCAATTTAAAAAAGTAGAATTAGTATCAATTACTTCAGCCAATAATTCAAAGCAAGAACATGAAAGAATGACAAATATCGCCTGTCAAATACTTGAAAAGCTTGAACTACCATATAAAAAAGTACTATTATGTTCAAATGATATGGGTTTTTGTGCTCAAAAAACATATGATATTGAAGTTTGGATGCCTTCACAAAATAAATATCGCGAAATATCAAGCTGCTCAAATTGTGGAGATTTTCAATCAAGAAGAGGTAATATAAAATATAAAGATATTAATAATAAAAATCAATTCGCCCACACATTAAATGGGTCTGCTTTGGCAGTAGGTAGAACAATAATAGCAATATTAGAAAATTATCAAAATAAAGATGGATCAGTTACAGTACCAACAATATTGCAAAATTACTTAAATGGCATGAAAATTATCAAAAAATCTTCTTGATTAATTGTTATTGCGCATATATCCTTTATTCTATATTCATATATAAATAAATTATTTAACAATTATATCATTTTTTATGGCAAATAAAAAAGCAGCAAAAAAATCCATTAGAAGCGATGCACGCAAAAAATTAGTAAACTACTCCAGAAAAAGTCGCATCAGAACTTATATCAGAAAAGTTGAGGACCAAATAAAACTTGGCAATAAAGAAGAGGCTCTAAAAGCTTTTAAATCACTTGAGCCAGAATTAATGCGCGGAGTTACAAAAAAAATATTTAAGCTAAATACAGTAGCTAGAAAATTATCTCGCATTTTCACTTCTATAAAAAGAATCACTACTCAACCCAAAAAAGAAAAAATAGAGAAAAAGACTAAAACTGCCAAAAAAGCATAGAAATCTAACTCTTAAAAATAACATAAATAATGACACTTAACTTTTTTAGTGACGCTAAATTTGATTTTATGAAATTATCTAAAATCACTAATTTTGCTTCCCTATTATTAATCATTATTTCTATTATTTTATTAATTTTTCGTGGTTTAAATTTTGGTATAGATTTTTCTGGTGGCTCTTTAATTGAAGCTAGATTTAGCAAAGATACCAATATATCCGAATTAAGAACCATATTATCAGCCAAAAATAGCAAGGTTCAAATCCAAAAAATCAAAAATAATATTTCTGATAAATCAGATTTTCTAATAAGATTTCCTAGCAATAATAAAGATCAGTCAAAATTTGTTGAAGAAATACAAAATACCCTAAATAACAACTTCAAAGATATAACCTATCGCAAAATTGACTATGTTGGACCCCAAATTGGTCAAGAGCTCATAAATAAAGGTATTATGGCTTTATTTTTGTCATTTTTGTTTATATTTATTTATATCTGGATCAGATTTGACTGGCAATTTAGCATTGGGGCAATAATTGCCTTAATTCATGATGCTATATTGATATTTGGATTTTATAGCCTAACTCAAATAGAATTTAACACTACATCAATTGCAGCAATATTAACAGTTATTGGCTATTCAATTAATGATACTGTAGTAATTTTTGATAGGATTAGAGATAATTTAAGGCGCAATAAAAAAATGCCAATCAATAATATTATAAATATTAGCGTCAATTCTACCCTTAGTAGAACAATAATAACATCTGGCTTAACGCTATTATCACTTATGGCATTAATATTCTTTGGCGGCAAAATTCTTTTAAGCTTTAGCCTGGCAACATTTTTTGGAGTTATTATTGGCACATATTCATCAATATATAGTTCTAGCGTCATCCTAACAAAATATGATCCCCGTATTTACAATAAAGATTCTAAATAAATATTTTAAATAATAATATATCATAAAATACTCTATAGCAATAGATCCAGCTAACGGATTTAATCTTGACTAATTGCTTGATTTATGATTTTGATCTATATTAAACAGAGTTCGCTCCAGAAATAATATCAATTAACTCTCTTGTGATATTTGCTTGTCTTGTGCGGTTATATATAAGAGTAAGGTTTTTTATCATTTGGCCAGCATTATTTGTTGCAGCCTCCATAGCAGCCATTCTAGCGCCCTGCTCTGATGCATTATTTTCTAATAATTCATTGTAAAGTTGGATCATTAGATTTCTTGGCAATAATTCATTCAACGTTTCTTCTTCGTCAGATTCGTAGTTAATTGGAGATTCATTATTTTGATTATCTGATGATTTATCGCTATTAATTTTAACGGGGATAAGTTGCTTACACATTTGTTCTTGAGCAATTGCAGATTTAAATTTTGAATATATTACCTCACAAATATCAAATTTATCACTGTTAAACATCTCTATAATTTTGTCAGATATTTCTTGAGCAATTTTGTAATTAATATCATTTTTAAAAAGACCCACAGATTTATCTATGATTATTTCACTATGAGTAACTTTTAGTTGGTCATATGCCTTTTGACCAATACAATAAATAAAGCATTGCTTATTTTGATCTTGAAGCTCGGTAATTTTATTTTTAGCAAATTTGACAGCAGAGCTATTTAATCCGCCACACAGACCCCTATCAGATGATATTACAATTATTAGATGCTTTTTAGGGTCCTTTCTGCCAGATAATAAAGGAAAATCATCATTTAATTTATCACGAACAGCAACATTAGAAGCAAGCTGAGATATCATTTCTTGAATTTTATCAGAGTAAGGTCTTGAAGACTCAACTAGAGATTTAGCCTTTCTCATTCTCGAGGCAGCAACCATTTTCATGGCCTTGGTCATTTTCTGAGTAGATTTTACTGAATTAATTCTATTTTTAAGAGTCTTTAAATTTGACATTATTTAGAATTAAAAATTTCAATAAATTCAATAATTGCCTTTTTAAGCTTTTCTTCAGTGTCTGGAATAAGTTTTTGCTCTTTAGCAATTGACTCAAGAATTTCTGGACTATTTGATTCAATTTTTCTTAAAAATTCTGACTCAAATTTATTTATATTTTTTTCATCAATATTTTCAAGATAGCCTTTAACACCAACATAAATTGAAACAACTTGTTGCTCCATATTTAGTGGGCTATATTGATTTTGCTTTAAAAGCTCAGTAAGTTTTCTGCCTTTATTAAGTGCTTTAAGAGTTGTATTATCTAAGTCAGATCCAAATTGCGCAAAAGATTCAAGCTCTCTAAATTGCGCCAAATCAAGTTTTATAGTACCTGCAACCTGCTTCATAGCCTTAGTTTGAGCAGCCGATCCAACTCGAGAAACAGATAGACCAACATTAACAGCAGGCTTAACACCTTTAAAGAATAATTCTGTTTCAAGAAATATTTGACCATCAGTAATTGAAATTACATTAGTTGGAATATATGCAGATACATCTCCAGCCTGAGTTTCAATAATAGGCAACGCAGTCAATGAACCGCCACCATTTTCATCAGACATTTTTGCAGCTCTTTCCAACAATCTTGAATGAATATAAAAGACATCACCTGGATATGCTTCTCTTCCTGGAGGTCTTCTAAGTAGAAGAGACATTTCTCTATAGGCAACAGCATGTTTACTTAGATCATCATAAGCAATCAAGGCATGCATTGAATTATCTCTAAAGAATTCTCCAATTGTACAACCAGTATATGGTGCAAAAAACTGTAAAGACGCAGCTTCAGAAGCACTAGCACATACAATAGTAGTATATTTCATGGCGCCTGCATCTTCTAATGTTTTGACAATTTGTGCTATTGTTGATCTTTTTTGACCAATTGCAACATAAATACAAAATAGCTTCTGATCTTTAATATCTTGCTCATGAGCTTTAAGCTGATTGATAAAAGTATCAATCACAATAGCAGTTTTCCCAGTTTGTCTATCTCCAATAATAAGCTCTCTTTGACCTCTGCCAATTGGAATTAATGTGTCAATTGCCTTGATACCAGTTTGCATTGGCTCAGATACTGACTTTCTTGCAACAATTCCTGGAGCTTTGACCTCAACTCTTCTATATTCTTTAGCATTAATTGGACCCTTACCATCGATAGGATTTCCAAGAGAATCAACAACTCTGCCAAGAAGCTCTTTTCCAACCGGAACTTCAACGATTTTACCAGTTCTTTTAACTTGAGAAGCTTCTTTAATTTTTTGAGTATCTCCAAAAACAACAATACCGACATTATCAGATTCAAGATTAAGAGCCATGCCCTTTACACCAGATTCAAACTCGACTAATTCACCAGCCTGAACATTATCAAGACCATATACTTTGGCAATACCATCTCCAACTTTAATTACTTCGCCTATTTCTTTAAATTCAGCAGATGTCTGAAAATTAGCTATTTGTTTCTGTAGAATTTCCGAAAATTCTTCAACTTTAAGTTCCATTTTATTTTAATTTAATTAATGGCAGCGATACATTCTTTTTTAATTTTTTCAAGCTGATTTCTAAGGCTAGCATCGGCCATATTAGAACCAATTTTAACTTGAAAACCTCCTAAAATATTATCATTAACTGCTTCTTTAATATTTATAGTTTTGTCAGGATATTTTTTTTGCACTATTGATTTTATTTTATCAAGACTTACTTTATCAGTTTTTTTAGCGGATATAACTTCAATTTCAATAATATTTTTGAATTTTTTTAAGATTCTGCAAAATTCTTCATATATTTCAGGAAATAAGTTCAGTCTTCTATTGCGAACAATTGATGCAAAAAAATTCTTTGTTAAAGGGCTAAGCTCAAATTTCTTAGCAATTTCATCTACTACTTTTTCTAGATCTTTTTTTGAGATTACTGGGTTTTTCAATTCATTAGCAAAATTAGTGTTGAAGCTATCTTTAAATTTGGATAATTCCTTTTCTACATCTTCGATTTTTCTACCCTTTCGAGCCGCAATAAATAAAGCTTTAGAATAATTTTTTGCGATAACTGAGGCTCTAGGCATAATCTTTTACTTTTAAATTTAATATCTTTTTAAACCTAATATTATCTTTTCTAAAAATCAACAATGCGATCAAAATAATTTATTATAAATAATAAAATATTTATGTAAAATTACTAATATTAACTCCCTAAATGTGCGTAATTTAAAATTTTATAGCATAATTTAGCTGCTAAAAAATCGCATGAATGAAAATCCTTTATTGGAGCAAGTTCTACAACGTCACTACCAACAATTTTACATATTTTACTTGCTTGCTTGATAATTTCAATAGCATCATCCCACATCATACCCCCTGGCTCTGGTGTTCCTGTGGCTTGCATTAGACTAGAGTCAAAACCATCAAGATCAAAAGTAAGAAATACCGGTCTATTTTTCAGAGGTTCGATAATTTCGCTTATATTCCAATTTTTTTTATCCTTAGCAAAAAATATTTTAATGCGATCTTGATTTGCTTCTAAATATGGTATTTCACTTTGCGATATATTTCTAATACCGCAAGATACTAATTTTGATATAGGATGATCCATAACTCTTCTAAGAGCAGCCGCATGAGAATAATGCTCACCCTCATAGCCATCTCTAAGAGCTGCATGAGCATCAGAATGTAATATTGCCAAATCTGGATATTTTTTAATAAAAGGTCTAATGACTCCAGCAGTAATTGAATGCTCTCCGCCCAATATTAATGGAAATTTATTATTATTAAGTAACTCTGCAACTATTTTCTCAATTTGTGTTAAGGCATTAGCAATATTGCTATTATCAATTGTAAATTTTTGCATAGTAGTAATGCCATATTTCTCATATGGCTGACACCAGAATTCTTCGTCAAATAGCTCAACTTGCTTTGAAGCCTCAATAATAGCATCTGGCCCGTTTTTTGTGCCTCCCTTATAGCTGACCGAAGCTTCAAAACCAAATGGTACAATAACAGCTTTAGCTTTATCGCCCGAATTTGCATAAGATTCTTGAATTCCAAGAAAACCATCTTCTTGTTTAGTAAAATTTAATTTCATTTTTAGTTAATTATATTAACATGACCCATTTTTCTACCATCAATAATATCTTTTTTGTCATATAGATGGATTTTGGCTTTAGGATTATTTTGATAATCTTGTATTTTATTAACATCATTGCCAATAATATTTTGCATATAGCCACTAGCAAAAAAACTGACATCGCCTAATTTAAAACCGCAAATCGCCTTAATTAATTGATCAAATTGCGAATTATAGCACAAATCCATGGTAATGTGACCAGAATTGTGAGGCCTTGGCGCTAATTCATTCACATAAAGCTGATCACCAACTATAAAAAACTCTACCGCCAATATACCAACTAAATCAAGCTCATTAACAATCTTAATTGCTATTTTCTGAGCTTTTTTAGACATTTGATCATTTAATGAAGAGGGATAGGTTGTTTTATATAAAATAGAATTTTGATGAATATTTTGCACAGGCTCATAGCAAGCAACCTCTCCTTGCAAAGATCTTGCAATGATTATTGAAACCTCAAAATTAAAAGGGCAAAATTCTTCTATTATTAATTGATTATCAGCATGTATTTGCCATATTTGATCAATGTGACTATTGTCAGATATAACATATTGCCCCTTACCATCATATCCCATAGTAGCAGTTTTGATAATAGCTTTACCAAATATTGCCAAATTTTTAGCAATATCATTCTTACTGCTAATTTTGCTGTAATTTGCAGTTTTAATAGCAATTTTATTAAGAAATTCCTTTTCTAATATTCTATTTTGAGTAATTTTTAAAATTTGTGCATTTGGATAGGTATTAACTCTGTTGCTAAGATAATTGATAGTAGCAAAAGGAATATTTTCAAATTCAAATGTAACTATATCGACAATTTCAGCAAATTTATCCAACGCATCCCAATCATCATAATTTGCAATAATAATATTATTAGTAACAAAAGATGCCACACATTGATCCTGATCACTAAATATAACTGTTTTAAAACCCATTTTATGAGCTGAAAAACACATCATGCGCCCCAATTGACCACCCCCAACAATTCCAATAGTTTTAATATTGGGATTATTATTTATAATTTTGTCGATATTCATTTTAAGATTTAATGAATTGCAATAAATAAAATATTAAAATTATCTTTTAAAAAAATAACTAAAATAACAGCCACATAGTAAAGAAATTATGATTCATTAAATTACAAATATCAATTATTTATATTAGTCATAATATATTAATATTTAATAATTTCTTGTAACAAATATATCGATAAAATTAATTTTTTGACAAAAATTGCAAAAAATGCTATGATAGAAATATGGAATATTTTTAATATATTTTTATAATTTTATGGAAGGTGATAGTACAAAACCTACAAAGGTACAACAAAGAGAAGAATTATATAGCACTCTTCAGGCAACAAAATCTATTCCAATGCGACTTGATGACATCGATACACCTCAACAAGATCTTCCACCAAAAGCAGAGCTAAAGACGTTAGTGATGAGAAAGCTGAGAAAAATGAGAAAGCAGTTTATGAAACATATAGAGAAGTTGCTGAAATTGCAGAACAAGAGTCAAGAAGATATAATAAACATTGACATGCAGATGGACTTTTTGCAAATATCTTCAAAGAGTTAGCAGAAAAAGAAGTACAAAAAGAATTAGATGAATCAAGTGAAGTTGTAAGTAAAGCAAGAAGTAAATTACAAGAATTCAGATCAAGTAAACCCCCTCCTGCATTACATCCTAGAGTTTTAACAACTAAAGCCCCCACTAAACAAGGAGGAGAACAAAAATCCGTTGGCAGCGATATGACATTAAGTAACCCTTCTAGTGTCTCAGCAGCTATATTCCACACAGTTCCTGGGGCAGTTCATACAAAACAAATATTACAACAGGAATCAAGTAAATCAGGACCTACTAAAGAAACAGCAGGAAGACAACAACAGGAGCAACAGCGGCAGCAGGAGCAACTACAGGTGTCTCCGCCACTTGTTGTCATTCAAAATCCTGATCAAACACCTCAATTTGCCACTAATAATATGGAAAAACAAATACCAACTACACCAGTGCAACAAACAAGTGTCCTGTTAAAACCAGAAGTCAAAGTAAAATATGAAACAAGTCATGATATCAGCCCATTGACACAAGAAAAAAGCTGGACTAAAAAATTTTTTAAAGATTTTAAAAACCTTATAGCCGACCCGATAAAAAAATATATTCAAGAATTATTTGAATCTTTTAAAAAAGCATTAGGATTAAAAGGGAAGACTGATGAAGCCTCATATGAAAGTGAATCTCCAGGCTCTCAAGATGATAAGATCCAAGCTAGTGGTAGTGATAAGCAACCTCCATTATTAATTAGAGATACTAATGCTACTGGTAAAAAATGGACAAACAGGATGGACACAGAAATGCAAAAAACATCATCAGGAAGGCAACCTTAAGACCAGGGTCATAATAATTTTTTTAATATTAAAATGAGTGTGATTATATCAATCCATTTAACCTTGTTACCATTTCTTTTCTTTTAATTTAATTATTAATAGTTATTATAACCTAATTTAGCTATGAAACTTAATTCATTATTACATGAATAATAAATTTGATAAAAATTTACTCAATATTTTAATATGTCCTAAATGTAAAGGTGAGTTACATTACAATGAGCCATCCAAACAATTAGAATGTTTTAAATGCAATTTAGCATATCAGATAATTGATAATATACCAAATATGCTGATTGACGAAGCAATAAAAATTAAAGATGGCCAAAATAATTAAAAAGCTACAAAAAGCAAAGAAGCTTAAATTATCATCACAAAAATGGCTATTACGCCAAATGAATGACGAATATACCATAAAAGCAAAATCTCAAGGATTAATATCTAGAGCAAGTTACAAAATCATTGAAATTGATGAAAAATTCAAAATTTTTAAGAAAAATAAGATTGTTATTGACCTAGGAGCTGCACCTGGTGGCTGGAGCCAATATTGCGTTACAAGAGTTGGTGAAAATAACATTATTGCTATTGACTTGCTTGAAATAGATAGAATTAGTGGCGTTAATTTTTTACAATTAGATTATTTTGACAATAATTCTCACAATATAATAATTGAAGAATTAAAAAAAATCCCTTATAATAAAAATGGCAAATGCCATGTTGTAATGTCAGATATGGCAGCAAATACTACAGGCGACAAAAAAACGGATCATTTAAGCATTATAAATTTAGTTGAGGAGTCCATTAATTTAGCCATAAAAATTCTTCGAAAAAACGGCACCTTTATTGCAAAAATCTTTCAAGGCGGCTCTTCAGATCAAATTTTAGAACAATTAAAAAGACATTTTAGTAATGTTAAATATTTTAAGCCAAAATCATCAAGAAAAGATTCAAGCGAAACATACCTCATTGCAACTGGCTTTGAATCTTAAAAAGGGGTCAGACCCCAATCTTAAAAAGGGGTCAGACCCCGATTTTCCTTGTCAACAATTCAAGAATTAGTATAAAAAAATTCTATCACTATGTTAAAAGATTGGAATAATAACTTGACATATTGTATGTTTTAGAATACAATATTAATATGAGGATAGAATTATTTAGAACACCAAATAATAAAGAACCATTTGAAGAATGGATCAAGTCATTATCAAAATCTGTTAGATTGAAAGTTTATAAAAGACTCTCAAGAGTAGAGGAAGGTAATTTCAAATATTTTAAATCTTTAAAAGGTGGCTATATGAATTAAGGTTTCATTTTGATAGTGGTTTACGAGTTTATTTTGCAAAACAAAAAGATAAATTATTATTTTGCTTTGTGGAGGAGATAAAAAAACTCAAAAAAAAGATGTAATTTTAGCAAGAGAAATGCCCCCCAAATTTCAGACCACTAACTTTCAATTTTGACTATACTTTTTTACCTCAAATATTTAGCAATAATAATAACAATTTATTTGAGATAAAAAATGTCAAAGCAAATGAAGAAATATTCATCTGATTTTAAATTAAAGGTAGTATTAAAATACCTAACTGGAGATTTTACGATAAAGCAATTATGTCAAGAGTTCCAGATATCCAAAGTAACTCTCGGTAACTGGGTCAAGCAATTCAAGGCTAATAGTTCTGTTGTATTTTCTGATTCCAAATTATCAAAATCATCTATTAAGGATAAGAAGGAGCAAGCTGACAAGGAGAAGGAGATATCTCGTCTTTATAAAAAGGTTGGTCATTTAACGATGGAGCGTGATTTCTTAAAAAAAGTGTTGGACGCTTAGATTATCAGCTAAGGATCAAATTTCTGGATTCGGATAATAATACCACTAAGAAACCTAAAGATTCCCAGAAGGATTCTGATGATTTAAGTGTCCGTACTAAATGCTTTCTTCTTGGTATCAATAGGTCCAATATTTATTATGAGCCAAGGAATGTGGAGGAGACTAGTAATTTGTGCAATGATATTTATGAGCTATGGCAAAAATATCAATTTTTTGGATATAGGCGAATTACTGCTGTTCTTAGATCTGAGAAGGGCTATAAGGTTAATCATAAGAGAGTTTTGAGGTTAATGAGGTTGATTGAGGTTAAGGCTATTTATCCAGGGAAGAAAATGACGATTATTAACAGAAAAGATTACAAATATCCTTATTTGTTAAAAAATCTTATTATAAATAGGCCTAATCAGGTGTGGGCTACTGATATAACTTATATTAAGACTCCGGTTGGATTTGTGTATTTAGCTACTTTGATAGATATTTTTTCTATATTCATAATATCTTGGCAATTATCTATTTCTATGAGTACTGAGTTTTGTATTGATATATTGAAGAGGGGTATAAAGGCTTATAGGGCTCCGGAGATAGTAAATTCTGATCAAGGCAGTCAATTTACTAGTAATGATTGGGTTAATATTTTGAATCAACATAATATTAGGATCAGTATGGATGATAAGGGTAGATGGGTGGATAATGTTTTTATAGAAAGGTTTTGGCGTACTACTAAGCAGGACCAGATTTATATTAATCCTCCTGATGATATGAATCAGCTGAGGAAAGGAGTTGATAAATTTATTAATTTCTACAACTACCAAAGACCGCATCAATCACTGGATTATAAGACTCCATCACAGGTTTATTTTAGTAATCATAGTAGAAAAAGAGCGGTTAAATTTTAATAAAGTTAAGGAGGTGAAAGAAACGAAAAGAAAAAAAGTCGAATTAAATTTTAGATTTTTTAATTTTATATCAAACTGGCTATGTGTGGGCCTATTCATAAAATTAAAACCTCAAAAATTTAATAGTTTATTTTTTGGAAGATTTGGCTAGTATTTTAGTTGAATTTTAAGAAAGGAATTTTTGGTAAAAAAAGTAAAGTAAAAAATTTAAATTGTGGTCTGAAGAAAGGGTGCAGTTCTAAGAATATTTAGAGCAATTATTAAGAAAGAAAAATGAATAAAAAATATAGAGATTATAAAGAATTAGTAAAAGAAGATTTGAAAACAGAAAAAGATCTACAGCTATATCTTGATATAGCTGTAGAAGATTATCTTGAAACAGGAGATAAAGGCGAATTTCTTTCTTCCTTAAGGTTAGCTAGTGAAGTAAAGGGAGGTTTAACAAAGCTTTCAAGAAAAACTAACTTACAAAGGGAGCATCTTTATACTATACTTTCAAAAAGAGGTAATCCTTCTTTTGAGAACGTCATAAAAATCATTAAAGCATTAGGCTATGATTTAATGCTTAAGCCGATATAAGCTTGGGTTCAGACCCCGATTTTCCTCCGATTTTCCTAATGACCTAAAAATTAGCATAATCTGCAATTATTACTAAAATATGCTATAATAGATATTATTAGTGAACAAGATTCATCCCAGATCTACGTATTTAAAAATTACAACAGCAAAGCTATAAATACACATACAACAAGTAATCAAAAGGGTGATCATGGAATTTATAAAGATAAAGATATCAATAACTATGCCAATGCAAAACAAAAAATGAGCACCACAAAGAACAAGAAAGTTGGAGTGACTCCCTTTACTATATCAAAAAATATAAAAAAACAGGGGATGTTAANAANATTAAATTAGCAATAGAGCGATTTGAGCAATCGCAATATTTACTCAAAAAAATAGCAGATAATGATTTTAAAACTGTAGAATTATATGCGAGATGTGTCACTCAATTATATGAAAAAAGTGATAATAATGGTGATAAAGTTAGAGCAGAAAATTTCTATAAAATATCTTGCGTGTTTTGCACTAATGCTGAAAAAAGTTACAATTTACATAAAGAAAGGAAAGAGATTTTTAACAAACTTTATGAAAAAACAATACCAAGTAACATTTGTAGTAATGCTACAGCCAGACCACTTTTCGCAGAAAAAGTAAAAGAAATTTTTGTGTAACAACTCTAAGAACTAAACCTAAGTTATTTATCTCTTGCTATAACAAACTCGGCTAAATCTATTAATATGTTAGCTTTTTTTCCAAAAATTGATAATCTGGCAATTGCTTGAGATTTTAACAGATTAAGCTGCTTTCTCGCCCCTTCAATCCCTATTAGCTCAACAATACTTGTCTCATTTTTATTGCGGCATTTAATATTATTATCATTATCGCAATGATCTAATATATCATCTTTAATTTGAAAAGCCAATCCAAGATCATGAGCATAATATCTAAGAGCTTTTTTTTGCCTTACATTAGCACCGCCCAAAATTGCACCAGCCTCAACACAACTCATAAATAATTCTCCAGTTTTTAATCTATGTAATTTAGCCATTTCATGTGACGAAATATTATTATTACCATTTTCTAGATCCATCATTTGACCACCAACCATACCATTAAAGCCAGCACTTTTAGCTATAATTTAACTTAATTTACATCTAATTTCAGGATCATTATGAGTATCTGGATTAGATAATATTTCAAAAGCATATGTTAAAAAAGCATCGCCAGTTAATATTGCTGTTACTTCATCAAATTTTTTATGACATGTTAAAGTGCCTCTTCTCATATCGTCTTTATCCATTGCTGTTAAATCATCATGGATCAGAGAATATGTGTGAATAAACTCAATAGCAATAGCAGTATTTATTGATTCTGAAACCGAAACATCAAATAATTTTGCTGAATTTATAACTAAAAACGGTCTTATTCTCTTACCAGATGATAAAACGCAATATCTCATTGCATCAATAATTTTTGAATTATAATTATTGATTGGTAAAATTTTATTAATTCTTTTATTGAGCAATAAAGAACATTTTTGCAATTCTTTAGCAAGTAAAGAATTTGGTAAATAATCCATAAAATTTAATCTTTAAATAATAATAATAATTAGAATTTGCCAATAATTTTATCCAGAAGCTTCTATTTTCTTATCATCTGATGATTTTTTATTTTGCGAATATGACTCCAAAGCTTTTGCCAAATATTTACCTGTCACTGACTCTTTTGATTTAGCAACATCTTCTGGATGACCTTGCGCAACAATGTAACCACCCTTTTGACCCCCACAAGGACCTATATCGATAATCCAATCAGCTGTTTTCAAAACATCAAGATTATGCTCTATAACTAAAATAGAATTGCCCGCATCAACTAATTTATGAAGAACTTTAAGGAGTTTATTAATATCTTCAAAATGTAGCCCGGTTGTTGGCTCGTCAAGTATGTACAGAGTATCTCCAGTGGCTTTTCTACTTAGTTCGCGGGCTAATTTAATTCTTTGAGCCTCGCCACCTGATAATGTTGTAGCACTTTGTCCAATTTTTATATATCCAAGTCCAACATCGCATAATGCCTTAAATTTTTCGTGAATATGAGACATATTAGAGAAAAATTTAGCAGCATCTTCTGCTGTCATTTCTAAAATATCAGATATTGACTTGCCTTTATATTTTACCTCAAGAGTTTCTCTATTATATCTCTTGCCATGACATGTATCACATTTTACATAAACATCTGGTAAAAAATGCATTTCAATCTTGATCAAACCATCACCTTGACAGGTTTCGCATCTTCCGCCCTTAACATTGAACGAAAATCTTCCAACCTTATAGCCCCTTGCTTTAGATTCTGGCAATGTTGTAAAAAATTCTCTAATAAAAGTAAATGCTCCAACATAAGTACATGGATTAGAGCGCGGAGTACGACCAATTGGAGATTGATCAATTTCTATTATTTTGTCAATAAAATGAAAACCAGTTATCGAGTCAAACTCCCCTGGAACAACCTTAGATTTATTCAATATTCTACTTAATGCTGGATATAATGTTTTTATAATAAGGCTAGATTTTCCACCACCAGAAATACCAGAAACAGCAGTAAATACTTTTAAAGGAAGGTTTAAAGTAACATTTTTTAGGTTGTTAATTTTAGCACCAGATAATGTTATCATTTTCTTTTGGTCAATTTTTCTTCTAATTTGCGGTATCATAATTTGCTTAAAACCTGATAGATACTGACCAGTAATACTTGCAGGATCATTAAAAACAAAATCTGGCTTACCTTTTGATATGATTTTACCACCATGAATACCCGCACCAGGACCAACATCAATTAAATATTGAGCCTCTCTCATCATTTCTTCATCATGCTCTACAACAATAACAGAATTACCAAGATCTCTAAGGTTTTTTAAAGTTGCTATTAATTTGTCATTATCAGACTGATGAAGTCCAATTGATGGCTCATCAAGAACATAAATCACGCCTGATAATCCAGAACCAATTTGCGATGCAAGACGAATTCTTTGAGATTCTCCACCAGATAAAGTTCCTGCTTGACGATTAATTGATAAATATTCAAGACCAACATTTTTTAAAAAACCCAATCTTCGATTAATTTCTTTAAGAAGTCTTTCAGCAATTTGATTATGAACATCACTCAATTTACTAGGTAATTCATCAAACCAAGCGACCAAATCCTCAATTGACATTGCGCTTACTTCTCCTATGTGTAATCCACATATTTTAACTGATAATGATTGCTCATTTAGCCTGTAACCTTCGCATCTATGGCACGTTCTAAGGGTTTGGTATTTTTGTAATTCATTATGGATTGAATCGTTATCAGCTTCATTTAGTCTTTTTTTAAGGCTATTAATAATACCTTCAAATGGCTTTTTAACTGAAACAGATTTTAATCCATCATCAATTTTAATTTCAATTTCTTCGTCACCAGTGCCGTGGAGTATTTTATCTTTAAATTTTTGCTTTAATTTTTTAAAAGGAACATCTAAATCAAATCCATAATGAACAGACATAGCCTGAAGAACTTGTTGATAGAATCTTTCTTGAACTCCTTGCCATATTGAAATTGCACCTTGCCTTAAAGATAAATTATCATCCTCAACAACTAAATCTTCACTAAAATATAATTCATTACCCAAGCCATCACATGATTTACAAGCTCCAGATGGTGAATTAAAAGAAAATAATCTAGGCTCAATCTCAGGAAGAGTAAAGCCAGATTCAGGACAAGAGAATTTTTCGCTAAAAATAATTATATTATCTTGCTTAACATCGTCAATTTTAACAGTTGATAATGTGTCATTAGCATATTTTTCTTCAAGGAATTTTTGGTAAGTTTTTTTGTCAAAATCTTCTGGCAATCAAACTATCTCAATATATAAAGGACCTTCCAATGTTTTAAGAGCAGTTTCAACTGAATCAGCAATTCTATTGCCAAGATTTTGACTAAGAACAATTCTATCAACAATAATTTCAATATTATGTTTTTTATTTTTATCTAATTTTGGTAAGATGTCATTTAGATTATATAATTTGCCATCAACCTTCATTCTCTGAAAACCTTGCTTTCTGGCATTCATCATTTCTTTGCGAAATTCTCCTTTTTGAGACCTAACAATTGGAGCCATTATATATAAACGAGATTGATCAGGAAGAGATAGAATTTTATCAACCATTTGCGATGATGATTGACTAGATATTGGCTTATTAGTTGCAGGAGAATATGGAATACCAATCCTAGCAAAAAGTAATCTAAAATGATCATAAATTTCAGTGATTGTACCCACTGTTGATCTAGGGTTTTTTGATGTTGTTTTTTGATCAATTGCAATAGCTGGTGACAATCCGGTAATAGATTCAACATCAGGTTTATCTTGCATATCAAGAAATTGTCTTGCATAGGCCGATAAACTCTCAACAAATCTTCTTTGCCCTTCGGCATATATGGTGTCAAATACTAATGAGGATTTTCCTGAGCCACTAAGTCCGGTAACAACAACTAGCTGATTTTTCGGTATGTCAATACTAACATTTTTAAGATTATGCTCTTTAGCGCCAATTACGCTTATTTGGTTATCTTGATCTAAATTTATACTATTAGCAATATCATCTTTTTTAAATTTATTCTTCATAAATTAGTATAATTATAGTTAGCTATCTAGATCAAATAGATAAAATGATCATTAATTCAGTTTTACAGCAAATATATATTAGTAGTCAATTATAAATAAAAAAAAATTTAACTTATAAAAAAAGCCTGCCATGCTAATGCATGACAGGCGGTCGGTATTTGTCAATTAGACAAAGTGAAGTTATCGCATAAAGATAAATCTCTCATATTATTTTAATAAGAGATATTTTATCTTATGTTAAAGTAGCAACTACTGATAAGGTAACCAACACTGCTAATGGAATAAAAACCATGTTAATTAAATATTAGTAGTTAAACATAATGAGAAATTTATCACATAATAAATGATTTATAATGCGACAACCTCAACAAATAATAAACTATTAAAAGTTTATTATCCTATCCCTCATCTTCCTTGATTCCAATTCGGATAAAGGGATAAGACCTTTTTGCAATAAATACCCATCTTGACCAATGGTATTTTTGCTAATAACCTCTTGAAAAAACTCTCTCATTCCTGCTATCAAATCTAGATGTTCACCTTTAAAATAAATATATAATGGACGTGATATTTTATATTTAGAATTAACAATTGAATCAAAAGTTGGTGCAATATTATTAACTTTTGCAGCTTTGATAATATCGCTATTTTCTGATAAAAAACTAAAACCAAAAATACCCAAAGCTCTTGGGTTAGATTTAAGTTTTTTAACTATTAAATTATCATTTTCTCCTGCTTCAATAAATTTGCCGTCACTTCTAATAAGGTGACACGCTTTTTTTCTATTTTTTTTATTGGGATATTTTTTGATAAAAGCCTTTATATTAACACATGCTGTTTCCATTACTAACTCAACAAAAGCATCTCTAGTACCGGAAGTTGGAGGAGGTCCATAAATTGCAATATTAATATCTGGTAAATTTGGATTTATTTCATTCCACTTATTGTAATAATTATCAACTAATTTATTATTTTTATCAACTACTTTACTTGCTAATGCTAAAAATATCTCTTCTTTAGTTAGATTAAATTGATCAGCTGAAATTATATTTGCTAAAACTATACCATCATAGCCAATCTTAACTTCTATGAGATTCTTAATACCATTTTTGCTGCAATTTTCTATTTCACTTTTTTTAACAGCCCTAGATGCATTAGAGATATCGGGGTAATTATAGCCAATCCCAGAACATAATAGCTTAAATCCGCCACCTGTTCCTGTAGCTTCAACAATTGGAGTTCTATAATGCGAATCTCTTCCAAATGATTCAGCAATAACAGCAGTAAAAGGATAAACAGTCGAAGATCCAACAATTTGTATATGACTTCTATTACCCTGCTTTAAGGAAAAAGCAAAAACATTCTGATATATTAATATCAGAAAAATTACAAAAACCTTAAACTTTAATAATCTAAACATATTAATTTCTCTAAAAAATTAAAAATAGTTAAAGTAAGGTTTGACATGTTTTTTAAATAATTTTAATTTTTAAAAAAGTCAACCCAATTTATCAAAATTTAATGTATTTTAATCATATAAAAAAAATTATCAAATACATAGCAGTAATATTGACTTTTACAATAATTATTCAAACAAATCTTTACGCCAAAAATCAAATTATCATCCTTGACAATAATAGAATTAGCAACTCGACTATCCTGTCTTTGATTGATAAAAATAATTTAGAATATAACAAATCCAATGCTATTTCAGAATCATTAAAAAAACTCTATAGCAGTAAATTATTTGAAAAAATAGATATTCAGAAACGTCGAAAAAAAATTATAATCACCATCAAAGAAAATCCGCTAATAGCTGATATCAAAATTATTGGTAATAAAAAAATATCTGACGAGATATTGCAAAAAGAACTATCTCTTAAAAAAAGAGAAATTTTTAACAAATCTAAATTAGAAAGTGACGTCAAAAGAATTAACGAAATTTACATTAAATCAGGCAGATTTTTAGCTAAAATTACCCCAAAAATAATAATAAAAGAACAAAACCGCATTGAAGTTATCTTTGAAATTAATGAAGGTAAAAAAGCAAAAATTAAAAAAATAAATTTTTATGGTAACAATATATTCTCTGATAATGACTTAAAAGATGTATTATCAACCAAAGAATCCAAATGGTATAAATTTTTATCATCTATGGATGTTTACGACTCAAATAGAGTTGAATATGATAAAGAAAAACTCAGAATATTCTATCATAATAAGGGATATGCTGATTTTTCAACAATTTCAGCAATCTCACAAATTAATAAAAAAAAGAATAAATTTACCATTAATTTTTTAGTTAATGAAGGAATAAAATTCAAATTTGGCTCAACTAAAATAACAAATTTTATAGCTGAATTTGATAATGATAAATTACGCGACGCCATTACCATTAAAAAAAATAAAATATATCAAGCAAAAGAAGTTGATGCATCAATTGATAAAATGCTTAAAATTCTATATGATAAATCTTATGCATTTGCTCAAATAGAACCAGTTATAACAAAAGATCGAGAGCAAAAAATAATTAATGTTAATTTTGTTATAAAGCAAACTCCTCATATTTACATCAGAAATATCAATATTGCTGGCAATAATTATACTAGAAATTACGTAATTTTAAGAGAGCTTAAATTTAAAGAAGGAGACCCTTATAACATTAACAAAATAAACCGCTCAAAGCAATTATTAATGAATCTAGGCTTTTTTGAAAAGGTTGATTTTGATGTAAAAAGAGTCAGTAACTCAAATCAGATTGATTTAATTATTGCCATTAAAGAGAGAAAGACTGGAGAAGTTAATCTTGGGCTTGGCTATTCAACAATTGATAAATTAACCACAAATATTGGTATTAGAGAAAGAAATCTTTTTGGTACTGGGCAAGAGCTAGGTGTTAATTTACAAAAATCATATTCTCAAATATCTTCAGAAATAAATTATCTAAAACCGCATTTTTTAGACTACCCTATTACTGCTGGATTTGATATTTTTAATTACGAATTAGATGGTAGAAATACCCTAGTTTATAGCCAAAATACTAAAGGATTTTCATTAAAGTCTGGATATAAAATCAGTGAATATTTAAGCCACAATATTAATTATTCTTTTAGAGATCAAGAAATTAACAATATATCTCAATATTCTTCTTTTACTATTAAAAATCTGGAAGGAAAATATATTAATTCCAGCATTAGAAACTCTTTTCTTTATGATAAAAGAGATAATATATTCAATACAAAATCTGGCTATTTTATATCACTAAGCTTTGATTATAGCGGAATTGGTGGCGATATAAAACAAAATAAATATGAAGCATCATCAGCATATTATCAACCCATAATAAATGATGATTTTATATTTAAATTTTCTGCAAAAGGTGGAGTTATAGATGGTATAGGGCAAGATGTAAAAAGTAATTATGGTTTTTTTATGGGAGGTAATGATTTTAGAGGGTTTGAATATGCAGGAATTGGCCCTAGAGCTAAAATTAATAACTCCTTTATTAATGGCGACACTATTGGTGGAAAAATATTTTATTTTGGCTCTTTAGAATTAATGTTTCCCCTTGGATTACCAAAAGAATTTGGTATAAATGGTATTTTATTTTCAGATAATGGCTCTGTATTTGGTGTTCATAATGTTAATAAAGGCAGTAATGAAATTATAGATAATAAATCTATCAGATCTTCATATGGATTATCAATTGCTTGGTCATCACCAATGGGACCAATAAGACTTGACTTTTCAAAAATTGCCAAAAAAGAATATTATGATAGAAGTGAAAATTTTAGATTTAGCTTTGGGACAAATTTCTAAATTTCATTTAAAAAATAACCACTTTTATCGTGATAACAAAATTTCAACAATTTATTAATTTACTATAAATGATTAGGATATTTCACTTACCAAATTACCAGCAACAAAAAGTTTCAAATATTTCAGAAGCTGTTAATTTAGAATCTGCAATTTGGATCGATCTTCAAGAGCCAACAAAAGATGAAATAACTCAAATAGAAGAATTTTATAATATAAAATTTCCTACCAGGCAACAGCAAGAAGAAATTGAGATATCATCAAGATATTTAGAAGATAATAATATCATCAAGATTAACTCAACCTTTCTTAATATTATTCCAAGATCAAATAAAATAGAAGAACATGAATTTTCTTTTATCGTTACTTCAAAGCATTTATTTTCTTTAAGATATAGCGATAGTAGAGTAATGGTTGAGGCTGTTAAAAAAATTAAACAATTTCCAATAATTTATAGCAATCCGGCGCGCCTATTTATATCAATCTTTGAATCAAGAATTGATTTTGATGCAGATTTAATTGAATCTGCATCTAGATATATCTCTGAAATTAACAAAAGTATAAATTACAGCGAAAATCTCGATGAAGAAACAATCCATAAAATTAGCAAATGTCAGCAATTAACAATGTCTATTAGAGAGGGTTTATTTGATAAACAAAGAGTTATAACAGCCCTTCATCGCAATGAAGATCTGATGATAGAAAACTACCATAGATTGCGCATTATGATTAAAGATATAAGCTCATTAATAGAACATACCAACTTCAATTTTACAAGATTAGAATATTTGCAAAATAGCTTTCTTGGCCTTATTAATCTTCAACAAAATAAGGCGATTAAAGTTTTCACTGTTGCATCTCTAACATTTATGCCTCCTACTCTAATTGCAAGTGCTTATGGCATGAATTTTAAATTTATGCCTGAACTTCATTTTACATTTGGCTACCCAATTGCTATAGGCCTTATGGCATTATCGTCACTGTTGACAATTTTAATTTTTAAGAGAAAAAAATGGCTCTAATTTAGGGGCTCTAATTTAGGGGCTCTAATTTAGGGTCAGACTGCAGAGTTATAAGATATGAATAAAATAAAGAGATGATCTAAAAAGCAACTATTTGTAAACAATATAATAGAAATACAATAATTCTAAGATTTATCATAAAAACTAATAACAAAAACTAAGGCGATAGCGACATATTTTAATAAATTATGCTATCATAAATGATAGCTGGAAATAATTACGAATAATTATTTCATTGTCTTTTAAGGAGGTAATCCAGCCGCAGGTTCCCCTACTGCTACCTTGTTACGACTTAACCCCAGTCACTCCTCCTACCGTGTCGAGCTGCCCCCTTGCGGTTAGCTCACCCGATTCGGGTAGAAACAGCTTCCATGGCTTGACGGGCAGTGTGTACAAGACCCGAGAACGTATTCACCGCGGCGTGCTGATCCGCGATTACTAGCAATTCCAACTTCATGAGGGCGAGTTGCAGCCCTCAATCCGAACTGAGATGACTTTTGAGGATTTGCTCCGGATTGCTCCTTGGCTTCCTGCTGTAATCACCATTGTATCATGTGTGTAGCCCAGCCCATAAGGGCCATGATGACTTGACGTCATCCCCACCTTCCTCCTACTTATCGTAGGCAGTTTCCTTATAGTTCCCGGCATAACCCGATGGCAAATAAGGATGGGGGTTGCGCTCGTTGCAGGACTTAACCTAACATCTCACGACACGAGCTGACGACAGCCATGCAACACCTGTCTTGGATGTGGATTGCTCCAAAAATACATCTCTGTATCGGTCATCCAGATTCAAGGGTTGGTAAGGTTTTTCGCGTAGCATCGAATTAAACCACATGATCCACTGCTTGTGCGGGTCCCCGTCAATTCCTTTGAGTTTTAGTCTTGCGACCGTACTCCCCAGGCGGAGTGCTTAACGCGTTAGCTTCGCCACCGAAACCTAATGTCCCGACAATTAGCACTCATCGTTTACTGCGTGGACTACCAGGGTATCTAATCCTGTTTGCTCCCCACGCTTTCGTATCTCAGCGTCAGTATTGGCCCAGATGATCGCCTTCGCCTCTGGTATTCCTCCTAATATCTACGGATTTCACCCCTACACTAGGAATTCTATCATCCCCTACC
>JAHXBS010000005.1 GCA_020054685.1 Rickettsiales bacterium
ATGTAATTTTTTCTAAGAAATTTATCATCAATAAATTGACTACCCTGATAATGCTTAAAACCCAAAGCCTCAAAAAAATCCATATCAACAATCGATGCCCCTGTTGCAACAATTGCATCAACCATATTATATTTTATTAAATCGCTATATAAATTCATACAACCTCCCGCCGATGTTGATCCGGCCAAAGTCAATATTATAGAACAAGAATCATCTTTTAACATCATGTTAAATATTTCACAAGCTTTTGCCAAATCTCTTGAAGTAAAAGACATATCAGCCATTTGAGATATGATATTTCTTGAATCAAATTTAGTAATATCAATATGTTTTACTTCTTTTTTAAGAAGATCTTTCTTTTTCATTATTTAGCTTATTTTGGTTATGTTCAAATATGGATAAAAATGGCCTATCTTCAACGATAATTTCTTTAAAATCATTAAAGCCGTTAAAATTTGACCTCATTGATTTTGAATATGAGCCAAGTTGAAAAATTTCAATATAGTCGCCAGTTTTAATATTTTTTGGCAAATAAAAAGGACCCTTCATAAAGTCAATTGAATCACATGTTGGCCCATAAAAGCTAAAATCTTGCATATTATCATCTAATTTTTCTTGCAAATTTTTACTCCTTAATCCTCTAACTGGAAAAGAGAACTCTAATGATCCAGCATCAAATAATCCCCCATAAGTTCCATCATTTATATATAATATATTATCTTTTCTTGCCTCAACCCTAACTAGCAATGAAGATGACTCGGCAACAAGAGACCTACCAGGTTCGCACCATATCTCACATTCATTATTAATATTAACATATTTTAAACTATCTTTTATTTCGTTAAAATAGTTTTTTATAGATGGCGGATTCATTGAAGTATATTTTGCTGGAAATCCTCCACCAATATCAAAAATATCTATTTTTAATTTATTTTTTTCAATTAAATCTCCGGCAATCATAATAGCTTTTCTGTACTCAATAGGATCCATACATTGAGAGCCAACATGAAAGCAAATACCTGTTTTGCTGCTATATTTTGCCACATCTTTTATTAAATCAATTGCTTGAGAAGGTAAAATTCCAAATTTTGTTGATAATTCAATTGCTGAATTAGAGCATGGAATTGCCAGCCTAACATGCAAATTAAGATCCTTAGCGTAATTAGTAGCTTGTAAAATCTTATATAGCTCATCATGCGTATCTAGCGAAAAATCTCTTATATTATAATTATGATATGATAAAGATATAGACTCATAAGATTTTACAGGATGCATAAAATATAAATTGACACCCTTACCCAATATTTTGTTTATAAGTTTAATTTCATTAATTGAGGCAACATCAAAATCATTAACACCTAAAGAATTAATTAATTTTAATAAATTATCATCTGGGTTACTTTTAACTGAATATAAAATCCTAGATTTATGATTACTAAAATTAAAATTATCTTTAAAAAAACTAACAGAATTTTTAACTAATTCTGGCCTAAAGCAGTAAACCGGAATATCTGGATTACATTTATCAACAAAATCATTAACTTTATTATATTTGCTAATATAACTATTAAAATCAATAATGTTAGATTTTGTAAAATTATTATTAATAGATTTATTAACCATCCTTAAAAATAATGAATCTTAACAAAGGCTGTATTACTGCTAATTTTTATATAAGCATTATAACATTTCCAACTTAGCTTTGATTAGCTAAATTGGGAATATTACAAATTACGACTCTTAAAATTATATTTACTAGCAGCAATAATTTACACAGCAAAACCCTATAAAATATTTAGACACAAATAAAAGCAATTTAGTAAAATAAATTTAGCAAATGTTTTTTACCTCACTAGCGCTTATTTTTTTAATTTTTTTTATTTATCACGGCTAATAAAGCATAATATCAGCAATATTTCAAATACTCAAGGTAAAAAGTTTTTTTTAATTGTAAATAAAAATATATCATGCTAAGATTAGCTATCAATTATTTTTATAATTAATATTTGTATAAAATTTATTATGGCTAGAATAACTGTTGAAGATTGCGTAACAATCATACCAAATCGCTTTGAACTTTGCCTAATTGCATCTAATAGAGCAAAAGCAATATTATCAGGATCTCAAACTAATTGCGATAGCAACGAAAAAGCAGCAGTTATATCTCTTAGAGAGATTGCTGATGGTAGCATTAATATAAACGAGGTTAAGAAAAACATTGTTAAAAATATTAAAGAATCATCTACTTCTAAAAACCAAAATCTAGAATCTCAAAATAAGGAAAAAATTCTTGATGCATTTGCACAAGAAAGTGAGTTCGAGACAATTACTCAAGAAACTTCATCTAACTTTATTAGTGATAATCTCGAGGTTGAGGATTAATTTCCGTTTGTAAATTCTACTATTAACTTCATTAAATGCTGTCATTATCTCAGCTAATTTCAAAGATTAAAGAATATAATCAATTTTTAGATGAGTCACTTATAAGTAAAGCTTATAACTTTTCCAAAGAGCTTCATAATAATCAAAAGAGACACTCAGGAGACCCCTATTTTAGTCACCCAGTTGCCGTTGCCGAGATATTGGCCGACCTTAAGCTTGATCAAAATTCCATAGCAGCAGCTCTTATGCATGACATAATTGAAGATACTGAGATAGAATATAATGAAGTTAAAGATAAATTTGGCAAAGAAATTGCAGATCTAGTTGAAGGTGTTACCAAATTAGGTAAAATAAAATCCATTCCCAATAGTGAAAGATTTGCTGAAAACTTCAAAAAATTTACTATTGCAATGTCCAAAGATATCAGAGTGCTTTTAATTAAGCTGGCTGACAGATATCATAATATGAAAACCATAGATCACATTCCTCAAATTGATAAGAGAATTGCTAAAGCTACCGAAAGTATAGAAATATACGCACCCTTAGCAGGAAGAATTGGTCTTAACAAAATAAAAGACGAACTTTATGATATGTCATTTAATATTATCGACCCTCAATCAAGACAACAAATTAAAGATAATTTAGATCAAATAAATAAAGCCAATAAAGATTTAGTCCAAAAAATTATCAATAAATTATCCAAAATACTTAAAGATAACAATATAAATTGCGAAATATTTGGCAGAACAAAAACCCCTTACTCAATATGGAAAAAAATCAAGACAAAAAATATAGAATTTTATAATCTACATGACATTATGGCATTTAGAATTATCACTCAAAATATTACTGAGTGTTATAAGGTTCTAGGAGTCATTAATTCAAATTTCAATATGATTCCAGGGACATTTAAAGACTATGTCTCCACCCCAAAAGATAATGGCTACAAATCAATTCATCTTGCCACAATTGGCCCACATAATCAGAAAATTGAACTACAAATTAGAGATAAGGAAATGCACCAAATCGCTGAATTTGGACTTGCCGCTCATTGGCAATATAAGGAATATAATAATCAAAAAGTTAAAATTGACCAAAGCGACCTTGTCAATAATGATAAATATCGCTGGATAAGAGACTTGATATATTTATTTGAAAATTCATATAAATCAAGTGAGGTACTAAAAGAACAAAGACTTGAAATACATCAAGATGAAGTTTTCTGCTTTACTCCAAATGGCGATATTTTTAACCTACCCAAAGGATCTTCAATAATAGATTTTGCTTATGTAATACATTCTCAAATTGGCAATAAATGCAGCTCTGCAAAAGTTAATGGCGTAATATGTCCTTTAAAGAAAATTCTTAAAAATGGTGATCAAGTAGAAATTATAACCTCTAAAAACAACAATCCTTCTGCCAATTGGTTAAATTTTGTTGTCACCTCTAAAGCCAAGAGCTCCATTAGATCATATATAAGAAAAGAAAAATTTAATGAATATAAAACCCTTGGTCATGCAATAATTTCTCGATTTTACAGCTCAAAACACATTAATTTTAACGAAAAAACCTTAATTAAAAATCTCGACAAATTTAATAAGGAAACCGTTGATGATTTATATGTTGCAATTGCAGAAGGCCTTGTTTCAAGATATGAAATTATCAAAATAACCCACCCTGATTACCATAAGCACGAACCAAGAACTAATAATAAAAAAATTAAAAATAATATTACTCACAAGACAAGTCACATATTACCAATTGGAGGTTTGGTTGACGGCATGTCAATTCATCTTGCGGGTTGCTGCAACCCTATACCTGGCGACCTAATTTCTGGTGTAATTAATACCGGAAGCGGTGTTACAATTCACAATAGAGATTGCAAAAATCTTTTAAGCATGTCAATATTGCCACAAAGAATTATCGATGTTTGCTGGAAAGATAATGTTGAATCAAAAGATAGTGTTTACCCAGTAACACTAAAAGCTATAATTACTAATAAATTAGGTAGTCTAGCAGAAATTAGTAGTATTTTAGCCAGAAAAAATGTCAATATTAACAATATTAACATAATCAACAGAACATCTGATTTTTTTGAACTTAATCTAACTATTGAAACTAAAAATTCTAAGCATTTATCAAGCATATTATCATCTCTTAGAATATCTGATAAAGTGCTAGAAATTAACAAATTAATGGCAAATAACTAACAAATAATGACTATAATCACAAATATCAAAGCAAGAGAAATAATTGATTCAAGAGGCTACCCTACTTTAGAGGCAGAAATTCACCTAAAAAACGGCACATATGCCATGGCAAGCGTTCCTTCTGGAGCCTCAACAGGGAGCCTTGAAGCTTGCGAATTAAGAGATAATAATCAGCAAAGATTCTTTGGCAAGGGGGTTTTGCAAGCTGTAAAAAATGTTGAAAGTAAAATTAAAAATAAAATTATTGGCCTTGATTGTAGTAATTTTCAAGAAATTGATCAGATAATGATTGACCTTGATAATAGCAATAATAAATCAAATCTTGGTGCAAATGCAATTTTAGCAGTTTCTCTTGCTTGTGCAAAAGCAGCAGCTCAATATAATAATATACCTTTATTCAAATTTCTAGCACCTAAGGAAAAAGAATTTATCATGCCAACGCCAATGATGAACATAATAAATGGCGGTAAACATGCTGATAATAAAATCGACATTCAAGAATTTATGATTATGCCAGTTTCTGCAACATCTATTAAAGATGCAATCAGAATTGGTGCAGAGATTTTTCAGTCACTTAAAGCATTATTAAAAAAGGACTGCTACAATACTAATGTAGGAGATGAAGGCGGATTTGCCCCAAATATTTCAAATGCTAGCAAAGCTTTAGATTACATATGCAAAGCTACTAAAATTGCTGGCTATGAGGTGGGTAAAGATATATTCCTAGCACTTGATTGTGCATCAACTGAATTCTACATGTATGGTAAATATCACCTCGAAGAAAAAATAATAAATTTTGAACAGCTAATTCAATATTAAGGAGATCTAGTAGATGGTTATCCAATATTTTCAATTGAAGATGCATGCGCAGAAAAAGATTATGAGGGCTGGAAATTAATAACAGCAAAATTAGGGAACAAGATCCAGCTTGTTGGTGATGATTTATTTGTAACTAATCCACAAATATTAACACAAGGAATCAAAGATAATATTGCTAATGCAATATTAATTAAATATAACCAAATTGGCACCTTGAGCGAAACATTACAAACAATTAATATTGCCAAACAGGCAAATTACAATAATATTATATCTCATCGCTCCGGTGAAACGGAAGATGCAACAATTGCTCATATTGCGGTTGCTACTAATGCAGGACAAATTAAAACTGGCTCATTATGTAGGTCTGATAGATGTGCAAAATATAATGAATTAATAAGAATTGAAGAATATTTAGGTAAAAATGCTAAATATTGCGGCAAATCATTTTCTGGAGATAAATGACAAGAATTAGCTATCTTAATAATGAATTTTTAGATCATGAAAAATGCCTAGTTCATATTGAAGATAGAGGATTTCAATTTGCTGATAGCGCCTACGAAGTTACTTTATTCTACAATAATAAATTAATTGATAGCGACAACCACATTAATAGACTATTTAATAGCCTCAAAAAGCTTAATATTCATCATAATTTTTCCAAAAAACAAATATATGATATTCAAGTTGAACTACTTAAAAGAAATAATATTAATAATTACGGATATTGCTATATAAACATAACAAGAGGTTGTCATAACAGGGTACTAAATCAACCAAATATTAAAGCTGCAACAATTAATGCCACAGTATCTTCAATAGAAAAATTTGATATTAAAAAAATTACACCCATTGCAGTGATAAGCTCTAAAGATATCAGATGGCTTCGCTGCGACATTAAATCTAGCGGATTATGTGCCAGCTCAATGACAAGACAAAAGGCTAGTAATATGGGATTTGATGCTGCAATTATGCATCGTAATCAGTTTGTAACCGAGGCAACTTATGCTAATGTATTTTATGTCGATGCATATAATAACCTAATTACTAGACCTTGTGACAATAAAATATTATGCGGTATAACAAGAAATAGGATAATAAAAATAGCTAAGAAAAATAATATAAATATAATTGAAAAAAAATTTAAGATTAACGAAATAAAATCTGCAAAAGAAGTTTTTCTTACTAGCTCAACAATGCTTATAAGACCTGTAGCAAAAATTGATGATAAAATTATATCTAAAGAAATTGGCAAAATAACCAAAAAATTGCTAGAACACTATTTAACAGAAATTAGTCAATAATGCTTAAGACTATTATTTGTATTAGTTCAAATTTAATATGACATTTTATTATTGAAGAATGCTAAAGTTACACCTCTTATAAGCTCTCTTGTAATAACTGGGAATCAAAATATATTCTTGTGCTATTTTTAGATCTTTTTTTCAGATATCTTGATGTTTTTACTTTTGCATTAATGTTTTTTGGTGCTACCTTAAAGGCAACCTAATCAGCAAATTTTGTCTTTTTATTTTGGCTTAGAATAAAAATATCGTGATTAATTGTTAGATTTTCTTCTGATTTTTTGTAAAAGCATTCATATAAAAAAGCTCATCTTCAATTGGTTTAGCCTTAATTTCACTATAACTTATAAAACAAAAAAGGATTTTATACTCACTATACGCCCTGCCGATTTAACTGAGTTAAATTATTAAGATTATTTTTTTAATATTTTCGTTTTTTTATATAACTATTGGACATAGTTGCTTTTTAAGCTTTCTTTGCGTATTTTTATGAAAAGACATTTTTAAAATTAAATTTAATGAATAAGAGCAGTTTTTTTATAATCACATTACTATCAATTCTATTCCACATTAAAGCTTTTGCTTATACATTAGATGAACAAAGGGCTATTGATCAAAATATCAGAAATGAGCAAAGATTAGAAAGAGAAAGGCAAAATATTATACAGCAAAAAGAGATTCAAGAATTAGAAAATATTGGTAAAGCAAAAAGGAAATCTGAAAAATCAGAATTAGATAGTGATTTTACTGATAATGGCGCTTGTAGAAAAATTAATAAATTTGAAATTGAGAAAAACAAAAAAATTTCTTCAAAAACACTTCATAAAAAATTCATCAAAAAATATTTGAATAAATGCTTAACTAAAACTGACCTAAAAGAAATCAAAGACAATATAAATAATCTTTATTTCAAAAAAGGATATATTTCAGCCAGAGTTTATTACGACACTAAAAGAATTTTTCAGGGAATACTAAAAATAGTCATTGAAGAAGGCAAAATAGAAGAAATTGAATTAAAAGATGACTCAAAGTTAAATGACAAATTATCTTATCGCAAATCATCTCAAAAATTCTTGGCTTTTCCCTTTTTAAAAAAAAGAGTTCTCAACTTAAGAGATATCGAACAAGGACTTGACCAAATTAATAGACTTTCTTCAAATAGTGCAACTATGGGTATTCAGGCTGGAGATAAGCCAGGATATTCTAAAGTAGAAATTAATAATAAAGTTGGACACTTAACAAACATTACTCTAACTCGTGATAATGCTGGCAATAAATCATCTGGCCAATTTAGAAATAAAATTGTCATAAACCAAGATAATTTACTTGGAATCAACGATAACATATATATCAATAGCACAAGCACAAATAACAATGATAAAAATACAAAATATTCAAAAAGCACTTATATTGCTGGTTCTATTCCTATTGGTTATTATACTCTTGGCGGTAGCTACTCCCATTCAAAATATTTTATTACGACTGTTGGAAATGATAAAACTTTTAAAACTTCAGGAAATACAGAAACAAAAAGTTTTTATTTAGATAAGGTATTAAACAGAGGCAAGAAACATAAAATGTCACTCAAAGTAGAATTAGAACAAATAGATAGTGACAATTACATAGAAGACACCTATGTTCCAGTAAATAGCAGCAGATTAACAACGGCCAATATTTATCTTAATAATACTATCTACACCAAAATTGGTTCAATATACCTACAGCCATCTTATTCTAAAGGATTAAAAGCAATGGGAGCTTTAAAAGATAGCAACACCCTAGAAAAGAATGATGCCAAAGCTCAATTTGAATATTATGGGCTTTATGGAAGCATTAACAACAACCTAAAAATTCCAAAAACTCAAATACCCTTTAATCATTTATTAACCTTTGATTCAAGATATAGTAATGATAGCCTTTATAGTAATAAACAATTTACCATTGGTGGTAGATATACAGTAAGAGGTTTTAATGAAAGTCAGGTATCAGGAGATAGCGGCTATTATATTAGAAATGACCTAAAAATTAGTTCGATTCATTTATTTCCAAAAAAGCTCAAAGAATCAAAGTTTTTCAATTTTAGTTCAAAAAAACAAATTTCATTCAACAATATTTTAGCAAGAACTAGTCTTGGAGTTTTTTATGATTATGGTTACACCAGAAGTAAAATAATTGATGAATCTTCTGATAAGGGATATATGAGTGGTGCTGGAGCAAAAATAAATTACATAGGAAAATATTTAAATTGGGATGCAACTTATTCAAAAGCGCTGCATAGTCCTAAATTCCTCAAAAATATTGATAAATTAGAAGAAGATAGTGAGTCGATTTATTTTAATTTAAGCTTAAAAATATCATTATTTTAGCATGAAATTTCTATCAATTTGACAAAATAAAAATACTAACCTAAGATCATAAGAAAAGAGGTTTGAAATTTAATTATCTCTTTTTGTTTTTTGCACGATTGTAAAAACTATTTGTAATAATTTATGCTTGTTAACCACGCAACATTAAATTATTTAAGAATAAAGCCTAAAAATTTCTTAAATAATTTACTACATATATTCTTAATAATATCTCTGATATTTTCACAAAACTTCCTTACTTTTATTTTTTCTGCCAATGATGCGAAAGCTTTAACAGCTAATGGCAATATTGTTGATATTGATCATATAGTTCCTGATGGCTCAACAAATACAATAACTGATAGAGCACCAAATAATACTCCAATCGTTAATATTGCTGCCCCAAGCGGAGCTGGGGTTTCTTTGAATAATTTTACCGATTTTAACGTTACAAATGAAAATGCCATATTTAACAACTCTGGCGATCTAACGATAAACACCAATCTTGCAGGTGTAATTTCTGGAAATCAAAATTTAATACCATCGGGAGTTAATGAAGCAGGTATAATTATTGGTCAGGTTACGGGAACAAATAGAACTCAATTAAATGGATTTACAGAAATTGCTGGCAGAAGAGCTGAACTGGTTTTAATAAATCAAAATGGAATTAATGTCTCTGGCGCAGGATTTATTAATACTAGCAGACTTAGCTTAATAACCGGTGTCGTTAACATGAATAATGGCAATATTGTTGATTTTAGCCTATCAAATGATGCCAATAGCGATATAATTATTACAGGCATTGATACTCCAACATATGTCAATCTTGGTCTTGATGCCTCTCAAGTTGATTATGTTGATATTATATCACGCTTTGTTGAGGTGAGCGGTGATATTTTTGCTGGTACTGAGTTAAATATTAAAACTGGTAATGAAAAATATAACTATGACACAAAAGAAGTTACCTCAGATGATGATATAACTAATAACAATCCAACATTTGGCCTTGATTCTAGTCATTTGGGCGGAATGTATGCTGGTAAAATTAAAATTATATCTTCCAAAAAGGGTGTTGGTGTTAGAGCTAGAGGAGATTTGGTAAGTAATGTTTCTGATATTGATCTTGAGGCAAAAGGTGATATTGAATATGAAAGGTTGCAATCAGCAAATAATATAAATGTTACAACTACTAATAACAAAATAACACAAGGATTACAAGCTACAGCTGATAAACCTTCTTTAGCCTATGCAAACAATAATATTAATTTAACTGCTAATAATGATGACATTGAATTAAATGGAGAATATCTATTTGCTAATAATATTATAAATCTGGTTTCCACCAATAAAATTGTTAATAATACTGAATTAACTTCAAATAGCGACATCAATATCACCGCCAATAATTTTACTAATAATAAGAGAGTTGTCGCTCTTAGAGATTTAAACACCTTAATTTATAATGATCTATTAAACCAAAATGGTGGCTTATTATTTGCTGGCAATAATATCAATATGCAGGTAAATGGTGGCCTAACAAATGATGCTAGTGAAATTTATGCCTTCAATAATATTTATCTTAATGGAGAAAAATATCAAACTGATTTTGGTAATGTTTCTAAATATGATTTCTTTTGGATTAGTTTTGATAAAAGCGATGAAATCTGGGATGATTTAATTGCTAAAGGCTGGATTGATGCAGACGGAAATTTGACCGATGCTTTTAAAGATTTATCTGGCTATAGTAGCTTAACCTTAGATAGCACATTAAGTGAGTATCAAGAAAATATTTATCGTACCCTTGATGCTTTATCTTTAAAAATAGCAAGTGATGGTGAGGATTTCCAAGGAGAAATTCAAAGAAACTTCGATGATAAAGCAGATGATATTTACAATGCTTTAAAAAATGAAGGCTATATAGATGGTAATGATGAGCTGACTCAGAAATTTTATGATGATACTAAAGATAGTGGTGCGCAAGGTTTAGATTTTGCTGACATAGAGCTAAATCTTAGCTTTAAGGATGATGTTTATAACCTTTTAGTAAGAGCAAGAACTGGTCTTATAATAGAAAATATCTTTTTAAATATTGATCCAAGTATTGACAGCAGCACTTTGATAAGTAATCTAAAAAATAATGGTTATATTGATGACGCAGGAAACGTAACTTCAGCATTTACCAATCTTGCTATTTATAGTGATCTAAATATTGATTCTCAGTTCGATTCAAACTTACAAGCTATTTACAATCAGATTAATAGCACCACAAATATAGGTAAAGTTGTTGCAAATGATTTTAATGGCATAACTTCTACTGCCAATGATGCTGATTTATTTAATGAATTAGTCAATCAAGACTATATTGATAATGATGGCAATATTCAAGGAAGTTTTACTGGTGATATTAATGACTTTAATGTAAATACAAATTTATCAGAATTTAAAGACCAATTATTTAATATTGTAAAAACTCTCAGTGATACTAGTGATACAGTTGAAATTACAGATTTAAATAATGTCACCGCCACATTAAATCAAAGCGAAATCATTATTTATTTAACCAATAATGAATATATTGATAATAAGGGTAATGTGAATAATAAATATTACACAAATGGTCTAACAATAACAGGCGCGCTTGCTATTTACCAAGGCGACGTAAACAACACTATATCTTCTATTCAAAAAGAAAGTCTAAATACCAACTCTTTCAAGAAAATAAACAAATCTTTGGATAGTAGTGTTGATAGATTAATATCAGAATTAAAAACAAGTGGCTATATTGATGATACCAGCAAGAAAACAGATAATTTTAACAATCTGGCCAGTTCCTCTGATCTTTCTCTAAGTGACGAATTTAGCTCTAATCAAACTCTAATTTACAATACTATCAATAGTAAAGATGCTTCTTATGCTTTATCTAGTTCAGATTTCTTAGGTGGTAGCTTTGATTCCAACACTTTCTTTGATGAAAATAAAGAGTTATTTGATGATCTTGTTGCTAAAAACTATCTTTCAGCAAATGGTGATGTTAAGCAGGCTTTTTATAATTTAAATGGTGATTACTCAAATCTTAGCACAGATTCTAAATTTGCAGCCCTTCAAGACCAAATTGGAGCGTTACTTTCTAACATATCTCAAGCCAACACTAATAAAACTAATTTAACAGAAGTTGCTCAAAATAATACCAAAACCCAAGCTGGGTTAATATTTAATAAACTTTACGAGAAAGGCTATATTAATGCAAAAGGTGACTATACTCAGAAGTTAATGGATGAGGTTCTTAATTATTCTGCAAATGATGTTACTAATTACAACCAATTACAGTTAGATGATCTGCAAGAACATGCTGAAGGTATTTATAATAGCTTAAAAGTCAGTAATGGCATTTTAGATGTAATGACAGCTGGAAATAGTGTAAATAATATTAATGGAGGTAGAATTGAGTCATTATTTGGAGATATATTTATCAAAACAAAAGACTTTAATAATATCGGTAAAGATAGTGCAGATATTAATAGTGATGCTGAAAGTAATTTCATAAATAGGGTTAAATATAGAAATATAAGTTCAGCTTGGAAGAATGTTGTTTTAGATGGATATGACACAGTTTCTTCTATATTAACCGCAGATGAATCCTATTTAATATCAGCAAATAATATAGATATAGAAACTAATAACTTCCTCAATAATAGCTCTTGGATTACAGCTGGAAATAATATGAATATTAGAGCTACCGACTTCAAAAACAAAAGAACGCAATTTAGTGCAAATGTACCATATATTTACGAATATCATCACAAGAAAAGAACTAGCAGAGGTCACAAAGAGTCTAGATGGTGGAATACTTATTGGAGATCGTTTTTACTTCAATCAAATACAGCATCTATTCTTTCAAGTGGTAATAATCTAACAATAAATGCCATTAATAATGTAAAAAATGATACCCCAACAGAAGATAATGCCAATTTACCAATAGCACCAGATAGTACTTATGATGATGTTAATTATGCTTCTAATAGCAAAGAATACTCTATCACTCTACCCTCTAATTCTAATGGATTATTCAGAAAAGCTGATCCAACAAGTGAATATCTAGTTGAAACTAATTTAAGATTCCTTGATCCAAATATTTTAACTGGATCAAGATATTTTAAAGATAGATTTGGTTATGATCCAAATATTGATGGAGCAAGATTCTTGGGAGATCCTTTTTATGAATGGAAAGTTGTTAATGATCAAATTAGAGCTGCAACTAAAAAACAAAAACAATGGGATCAAATTGGCTGGGCCAATAATTTAAATCAATTAATAGATAATGCTTATGAGGTGGCTGATGATTTAGAATTAGTGCCAGGAATCAAATTAACTGCCAATCAAATAGCAAATCTTAATAAAGATATCATTTGGTATGAAGAACAAATAATCGATGGGCAATTAATTTCTACTCCCACTATTTATTTATCTAATAATAGCTTTAATAATTTTGATCTAAATGATGGATCAATGATATTGGCAAAAAATGTTATAATCAAAAGTGATAATGTAATTAATCAAGGCAACCTGCTAGCAGAAAATAGTCTTGATACTAAAACCGCAAATAACATCACCAATGTGAAAACTGGGGTCAGACCCCGATTTTCCTAATAGAAGGTGAAAGCTGGAAGGAAGGTGAAAACGGGGTAAACTGAAGAAAAATGGGGTCAGACCCCGATATTCCTATAACCAGTGAATATCTAGTTGAAACTAATTTAAGATTCCTTGATCCAAATATTTTAACTGGATCAAGATATTTTAAAGATAG
>JAHXBS010000020.1 GCA_020054685.1 Rickettsiales bacterium
ATCAGTCATTTTTGAGCTTTATTGCTCTTGGAGCGATTAAGGTGTTTTTAGGCTTAATAATTAGCTAACAGTGTCTAATCAATATATTCATTTTTCACTTAATTATTGCATATTATTTTTTTTAGAAAAAAAATAAAAAATAATGTTAATCTAATTATATTAAAATGACTAAAGAAAATACTAATAAAACACCATCCTATATTGCGATGGAAAGTGCTCTTGGTGCAATATTATTATTATCTACCAAGTCTCCAGCTCACAAATTTTTATTTGCTGGTGATTTTGAGTGGCTAATTGTTCCAGCAATTGCAAATAAGCAATTTATTTTATATCGTAATAAGCAAGGAGAGCCAATTTCATTTATTAGTTGGGCAAGAGTAAGTGAGGATGTGGAAAATAGGTTAAAATCTGGTATATTGCGCTTATCTCCAAATGAGTGGAATTCAGGAGATAAAATATATATAATTGATACGATTAGCCCTTTTATTGATATTAAAAATGTATTAAAGCAGGCTCTTGGCAATCAATTTAAAGATAAGGATGTTAATATATTAAGACCCAATAAGGATCAGACGGCCATGGAATCAGTTTCTTTAAATGTGTTTCTTGAGGATTTATCTCAATCTAAGGTTGATGAATCGCTAAATTAATATAATTTACTAATATTGTACAATAGTAACAATGTCTGATGAGTTGGGGCTTTCAACCATTTTTACATATATATTATTTGCATCAATGTTACTAACTATCCCAACCAAATGTCCAGGTGGCAATGTATCTCCGTCTCCTGAAGTAAATACCATGTCACCCTTTTTAATGTTATGATCTTTTGGTAGGTAAATAAGCTTCATAATATTGCTATTATTTCCGGCTAATATAGCCCTAATTCTTGAGCTTGATGTGATTACTGGTATCTTTGATCTAGAGTCATTGATTAAAATAACGCTTGATATATCATTCATTACTTTAAGAACTCTTCCTATCATGCCATTATTTCCAGTAACGATACTTCCTTCTTTAATATTTTGATTATGACCAATATTTATATAAATTTGCTGATTGAAATTTTGGCTGGATCTACTGAAAATTCTAGCAACTTTAAAATTAGAGCTTTTAGTTGAGGCAAAATTTAGTATTTTTTTTAGCTCTCTATTTTCTTCAAATATATTAAGAGATTTTACGTAAAGTGATCGTAAATAGTTGATTTCATTTTCTAGCTTTTTGTTCTTTTCTTTGTCAATAAGCAGCTCTTTATAGTCAAATACTAGATCATGAGCAATATTGAATGGCAGGGAGATAGAATACGATATAGGGGCGGAAATATTTACAAATATATTGGAGATATTATCAATAAATTTATTATTTGCTTTTGAGGCAATGAGAAAGGCAACAGATAAAAATACATAGAATAAAAATTCTATTTTCTTATATATTATCTTAAAGATATAACCAATACTAGATACTGAGCTATTATGATTAAAGTTAACATATTGCTTCATGGTTGTTAATCTTGTCTAAATAATGTTGCTCTAAACATTTTTATGTTTTCCAATGCTTTACCGCAGCCATTAACAACGCATAATAAAGGATCTTCGGCAACAAATACTGGTAGTCCAGTAGCTTGTCTAATAACATGATCAAGATTTTTAAGCATAGAGCCGCCTCCAGAAAGAACTATTCCTCTTTCAACTATATCAGATGATAATTCTGGTGGAGTGCATTCTAGGGCAACCTTAATAGCTTCAATAATTTCACCAACAGGTTCCATAAGACTTTCTGCAATTTGCTTTTCAGATAATATCATTTCTTTAGGAATGCCATTTGAAAGATCTCGACCTTTTACTTGAATAGTTTTGCCATCTCCATCGGTTGGTGGACATGCTGCTCCGATTGTTTTTTTAATTCTTTCCGCTGTAGATTCGCCAATTAAAAGGTTCTGATAGCGTCTGATATAGGATATGATGGCCTCATCCATTTTATCGCCACCAACTCTAACTGATCTTGAATATACAATGCCACCAAGAGATAATATTCCAACTTCAGTTGTGCCGCCTCCAATATCTACAATCATTGAGCCAGTAGGCTCTGTAACTGGTAAATTGGCGCCAATTGCTGCAGCCATTGGTTCTTCAATAAGGTAAACCTCATTAGCTCCAGCCCCTTCCGCAGCATCTTGTATTGCTCTTCTTTCAACTGGCGTTGATCCTGAGGGTACGCATATAATTATTAAAGGTCCAAGCCAACTTCTTGATTGATTAACCTCTCTAATAAAATGTTTTATCATTTCAGCTGCCACTTTAAAATCAGCAATAACTCCGTCTTTTAAAGGTCTTATAGCATCTATTTTTGCTGGAGTTCTGCCGAGCATCATTTTTGCTGAACTGCCAAATGCGCATGGTACCATTTTGCCACCCTCGCTTAAAACCGCTACTACTGAAGGCTCGTTTAAAACAACGCCTTGTCCACGAACATAAACAAGAGTATTTGCAGTTCCAAGGTCAATTGCAATATCTTTAGAGCTAAAAGAAAATAAGTTAAAAAACATTATTAGTAATTATTATTGGTTAAAGTTAATTTAAAAAGCCAATTATTGGCAATAAAATTTTTCTAAACAGTTAATATAAGCAATAGCAGATGCAGTTAGCACATCGCTATTAGAACCATTTCCTGAATATAATTTTTTATTAAAGCGCATGCGAACAATCACAGTTGCAAGAGAATCTGTGCCTTCAGTAACTGCTTGAACCTGATAAAGTTCTAACTTACTATCATGTTTAATTATTTGATCAATAGCTTTAAAAATTGCATCAACTGGACCATCGCTAGATGAGAAGTTGGAGCTATATTTCTGATTTTGGATTTGAATTTTAATATTAGCAACTGCTTCTTTATTATTGCCACATTTAACGTCGAGATCAATTAATTTGCAATTTGCAATTTTGTGAGAAATTGAATCATCAATAATCGCAATTATGTCATCATCTAGGATTTCTTTTTTCTTATCGGCTAAATTTTTGAATTTGATAAAGTTGGCCTCAATTTGTTCTTCGCTTAATTCATAGCCAATTGATGTAATGCGCTCTTTAAAGGCTGCTCTACCAGAATGCTTGCCAAGTATGAGTGATGATTTTTGCAATCCTATAGATTCTGGAGTCATAATTTCATAGGTATTGCGATTTTTAAGCATACCATCTTGATGAATGCCACTTTCATGAGCAAAGGCATTGGCCCCGACTATTGCCTTATTATATTGAACAGGAAAGCCGGTAATATTTGATACAAGCTTTGATGCTCTAGATATAAGGGTGGTATCAATTTTTGTGTCAATTTTATAGTGGTCGAATCTTGTTTTGAGTGTCATGACAATTTCTTCTAAAGCGCAATTTCCCGCCCTTTCACCAATGCCGTTAATTGTGCACTCAACTTGTCTTGCACCAGCCTGTATGGCCGATAAAGAGTTAGCAACTGCAAGTCCTAAATCATTGTGGCAATGAGTTGAGATAATAGCTTTATCAATATTTGTAACATTTTCTTTAATTGCTTTTACTAAATTGTAATAATCTTCAGGAATGCTATATCCCACAGTATCTGGAATATTTATAACATTTGCTCCAGCGTTAATAGCGACTTCAATTGCTTTGAATAAGAAATCATGATCAGAGCGAGTTGCATCCTCGCAAGACCAGTCAACTTCATCGCATAGATTTCTAGCAAATGATACGCTATCTTTTATTGTTTCTAATACTTGGCTTTTGTCCATTTTTAACTTAAAATCCATATGTATGGGGCTCGTTGCGATAAAAGTATGAATTCTTTTTTTCGGTGCTGGCGCAATTGCTTGAGCAACCTTGGTTATATCATCTTTTTTAGCACGAGCAAGTCCACATATTGAAGATTTGGTGATATTTTTAGCAATATTATTGACGGCAGCAAAGTCACCATCAGATGCAGCAGGAAAACCAGCCTCAATAACATCAACATTCATCTGTTCAAGAATTTTGGCAATGAGAAGCTTTTCTTGAATATTCATAGATGCTCCAGGAGCTTGTTCGCCGTCGCGCAAAGTGGTATCAAATATTATTATTTTATCATCTTTCATAGGCCTATTTTAAATATATAAGATATTTAAAAAATAACATCTTTATTTAAAAAAACAAATAGAAATACTTGATGATTATAAAGTTCATTATAATTTGTTTAGTGTATCGATTTAGTATTTTATTATTTGTAAATTGTGATAAATTATTTAAATTACTAATTATTTACATTTTAGATAAATGAAAAAATTTTTTATTAACATAATTTTCCTATTATTGCTTATGAGCCAAGTTAATGCACAAAACCAAGATTTAGAAAATATTTTATATATTGATTTAGAATATGGAAGAGTTGAGGTGCAATTATTAAATGATTCTGCTCCAAATCATGTAGCTAGAATAAAAGAGTTAGCTAGGAAGAAATTTTATGACAATATTGTATTTCACAGAGTTATTACAGGTTTTATGGCGCAAACTGGCGATCCAACTGGTACTGGAATGGGTGGTAGTGATTTACCTGATTTGCAAGCCGAGTTTAATAGTCAGCCTCATAGTAGAGGTGCGGTTTCAATGGCTAGAGCACAAAGCCCAAATAGCGCTAATAGTCAGTTCTTTATTGTTACTGATGATTCAAGCTTTCTAGATAATCAATATACAGTATGGGGAAGAGTGATTAAAGGTATGGAATTTGTTGATAAAATTAAAAAGGGGAATGGTCCAAATGGTTCTGTTGACAATCCAGATGCCATGATATCAGTCAGAGTAGCAGCTGATGTTAAATAATATCAAAGACTGTGCATAAATTATCATTTCAACACCTTTTAAGCTCCAATCAAATTACCAGAAATGATATTGATATTATTTTCAGCTTAGCTGTGCAATATTTAGTAGATTTTGAAAATAAAAAATCTGTTAATGACTGCCAAGACTACATTTTAGCTACATTATTTTTTGAGCCAAGTACTAGAACTAGGTTTTCGTTTGAATCGGCCATGATAAAGCTTAATGGCAAATTACTGTCACTTGAACAAGGCTCTTTTTCATCTATTATAAAGGGAGAGACTTTAGAGGATATGGGGCGTGTATTTAGTAAATATGCAGATTTAGTTGTTATTAGACATCCTGAAATGGATAGCGCATTTAAATTTGCCAAATATTCTTCAATACCAGTTATTAATGGTGGTGATGGTGCCAATGAGCATCCAACTCAATCTTTAGCAGATTTATTCACTATTTTAAAAACTAAAAAAAGGTTAAATAACCTAAAAATAGGTTTGGTTGGAGATTTAAAATATAGCAGAACAGCATATTCGCTAATAAAATTATTATCACTTTATCAGGATAATGAATTTACTTTAATATCTCCTCAATCTTCTAAAATTAAAGATTCTCACAAAGACAAATTAATAAAAAATAACATTAAATTAAAAGAGACTGATATAATTGAAGATAATATTGATCAGTTAGATGTTTTATATGTTGTTAGGGTTCAAAAAGAAAGATTTGAAAATATCGAAGAATATAATCAAATAAATGGTAAATATCTCATTAATAATGAATTGCTATCTAAAGCAAAAGACGACCTAATAATATTACACCCCTTGCCAAGAGTTGATGAGGTTGCAGTTGAGGTTGATGAATCATTTAAAGCGAAATATTTTTTACAAGCAGAATTGGCAGTTTTTATAAGAATGGCCTTGCTAAATTTAATGAAGGATAATAAGATAAAAAATATCTGAAGCGCTTATTAATTAAATTTCATATTTTGATAGAATGAAAATCACAGCCAATGAAAATACCAACTCTGTGCTATGTTTGAGTGATGGTGTATTTTTTTTTGGCAAATCTGTGGGCGAAAATAGACACGCAATTGGTGAAATTTGCTTTAATACAGCGATTACAGGTTATCAAGAAATATTGAGCGATCCTTCATATAATGGTCAAATTATCACATTTACCTTTCCTCATATTGGTAATGTTGGCTGTAATAATCAAGATCTTGAATCAAACAAGATTTATTGCAAAGGCTTTATCCTTAGTCAAGATATTAGTCTTGATTCTAATTATCGCAGTGAAATTACCCTAAATGATTGGGCAAAAAAAAACAATCTAATAGCAATTTGCAATATTGATACCAGGCAATTAACAAAGCATATTAGAATTAATGGTGCCAAAAATGGCATTATATATAATGCCCAAATAGGCGAGGTCATCGATACAGATAAGCTAATATCTCAGATAAAAGACCTTCCAACATTAAAAGGTCAAGATTTGGCTAGTAAGATATCAATTTCTGAAATAAAATATTATCAAAAAACTAGTAGCAGTAATATAAATATTGCAGTCATTGACTTTGGGGTCAAAGAAAATATCATTAACTGCCTAAAGCAATATGATGTCAATATTATTATTATGCCAGCCAATAGCTCTTATCAAGATATTTTGGATCATAATATTAATGCTGTATTATTATCAAATGGTCCTGGAGATCCGGTGGCAACTTCAAAAATTGTAAAACCTTTAATAGATAAGTTGCTTGAAAATAATATTCCAATATTTGGAATTTGTTTGGGTCATCAATTATTGGCTCTTTCATGTGGTTTAAAAACTATAAAAATGCATCAAGGTCACAGGGGAGCGAATCATCCAGTAAAAAATTACATCAAAAATATAGTTGAAATTACCAGTCAAAATCATGGATTTTGTGTCGATGATCAAAATATAGCTGATAATATAATAATAACTCACAAATCACTTTTTGACAATACAATTCAGGGTATAAAATTAAAAGATAAGCCAGCTTTTTCTGTTCAATATCATCCGGAGAGCTCGCCGGGTCCTCATGATAGTAGATATTTATTCGATGAATTCATAAAATTAATTAAGGATCAGCAGTGCCAAAAATAAATGATATAAAATCAATATTAGTGATAGGAGCTGGGCCAATTGTAATTGGTCAGGCATGTGAATTTGACTATTCTGGCACTCAGGCATGCAAAGCTCTTAAAAATGAAGGTTATAAAATTATATTGGTTAATTCCAATCCAGCCACTATCATGACAGATAAAAATACTGCAGATAGAACATATATTGAGCCCATTACAAAAGAGGTTGTTGAAAAAATAATTGCAACTGAAAGGCCTGATGCAATATTACCAACAGTTGGTGGACAAACTGCGCTAAATTGTGCATTAGAACTTGAAGATCAAGGAATATTAGATCGCTACAATGTAAAAATGATTGGTGCAGATAGTAATGCAATTAAAAAGGCAGAAGATCGAGATTTATTTAATAAGGCCATGAAAAAAATAGGTCTTGAAGTGCCAAAAAATAAAATTGTAAAGTCATTTGAGCAAGCTAAAGCAGCTCTAAAAGATATTGGTTTGCCAGCAATAATTAGGCCTTCATTTACCCTTGGTGGAGCAGGAGGTGGCATTGCAAATAGCGAAGAAGAGTTTGACGAAATTGTTAATTATGGTTTGTCAATATCTCCGGTTAATGAAGTTCAGATAGATGAATCGATAATAGGCTGGAAGGAATATGAGATGGAGGTAATTAGAGATAATAAAGATAATGCTATTATAATATGCTCGATTGAAAATATTGATCCTATGGGTGTTCATACTGGCGATAGTATTACAGTTGCTCCAGCATTGACTTTAACTGATAAAGAATATCAAAAAATGCGCAATGCATCTATTGCTGTATTGCGTGAAATTGGTGTTGAAACAGGGGGTTCAAATGTTCAATTTGCTGTTAATCCAAAAGATGGAAGATTGGTAGTAATTGAAATGAATCCTAGAGTATCAAGATCTTCTGCCCTTGCTTCTAAAGCAACAGGATTTCCAATTGCAAAAGTTGCTGCGTTATTGGCGGTTGGTTACAGCTTAGATGAAATCAAAAATGATATAACAAAAGTAACGCCAGCTTCATTTGAGCCAACAATTGATTATATTGTTACTAAAATTCCAAGATTTACATTTGAGAAATTTAATGACGCAACTCAATCACTATCAAGTACAATGCGCTCAGTTGGCGAAGTAATGGCAATTGGTAGAAATTTTGTTGAGTCAATACAAAAAGGTTTATGCTCAATGGAGATTGGTCTTAACGGTTTTAATGAGATTGAAATTAGTGGTATTGATCATGATGGCTCATTGGCAGTTAAGCAAGAAATTATTAAGAAAGAGCTTAATAATTTATCGCCTAAGAGATTATTAATTATCGCACAAGCGCTAAGATATGATATTACTATTGACGAAATATGCAATATTACAAAATATGATCCATGGTTTATTAGACAAATAAAGGCAATAATTGATCAAGAATCTAAAATCAAGATTGACGGTCTTAAGAATGACAAAAACTACCTATTAAATCTAAAGAAAATGGGTTTTAGCGATGCAAGATTGGCGCAATTATCATCAAAGAGTGTTGAAGAAATATATAAATTAAGATTATCGCATAATATAAAACCTGTTTTTAAAAGAGTTGATACTTGTTCAGCTGAATTTGAATCATATACAAATTATATGTATTCATGTTATGAAGGAGATGGCATTAATGAGCCTGACTGCGAAGCTAATATTTCTGATAATAAAAAAATAATTATTTTAGGCGGTGGACCAAACAGAATAGGGCAGGGCATTGAATTTGATTACGCATGTGTCCATGCTGCTTTGGCCTTAAAAGAAGAGGGTTATGAAACTATAATGATTAATTGTAACCCAGAAACAGTGTCAACTGACTATGACACATCAGATCGTCTTTATTTTGAACCTATGAGTGATGAGCATGTTATAAATATTGCTAAAAAAGAACAAGAAAAAGGTAATTTGATCGGAGTTATTGTTCAATTTGGTGGGCAAACAGCGCTAAAATTGGCCAAGTCACTTGACAAAGAAAATATAAAAATTATCGGCACATCATTCGATAAAATTGATATGGCAGAAGATCGAGATAGATTTAAAAAATTACTAGATAAGATAAATCTTATTCAACCAAAAAACTCAATCTGTTATAATTTAAATGATATTAAATCTGCAATTGATAAAGTTTCTTACCCTGTAGTTATTAGGCCCAGCAATGTTCTTGGGGGAAGGGCAATGGAAATTATCTATGATAAAAAATCATTGGATAAATATATTGAAATTAACTCTAGCTTAATAATGGATGGGCCAATATTAATTGATAAATTTCTTGATAATGCAATTGAAATTGATGTTGATGCATTGAGTGACGGCATGGATGTTGAGATTGCTGGTATTATGGAGCATATTGAAGAGGCAGGAATTCACTCAGGTGATTCAGCTTGCTCATTGCCGCCATATTCGCTTAATCAAGATCAGATAAATATTATCAAGGAAGCAACAATAAAACTAGCAAAATCCATTGGTGTAATTGGCTTAATGAATGTTCAATTTGCAATTAAAGATGACATACTTTATGTAATTGAGGTTAATCCAAGGGCCTCGAGAACAGTTCCATTTGTTGCTAAAGCTACTGGTAATGATATTGCAAAAATTGCATCATTGATAATGGCTGGTAAAAAATTAAAAGAGTTCAAATTTAACAATCATGGCAATAATAGTAAATATTTTGCGGTAAAAGAGGTTGTTTTTCCATTTGCTAGATTTGCTAATACTGACATTTTACTTAGCCCTGAGATGAAGTCAACCGGCGAGGTTATGGGGATCGATAAGGATTTTGATATTGCTTTTATAAAAGCCCAAATTGGGGCAAATAATAAGGTGATTTATGATAATAATTTATCAATATTAATATCCATTGCCAATGAAGATAAGGATGATAGCCTAATTGATCTTACTAAAAGATTGGTTAAAATAGGCTATAAAATATATGCCACAAATGGCACTGCTAAATTTTTAACTAAAAATAATATTAAAGATATAGAAATAGTGGCCAAGGAAGATGAAGATGGATATAATGTAATTAAATTAGTTAAAGATAAAAAGGTAAATCTTGTTATTAACACAACTGCAGATGCAATATCAATTGCTAAAAGCTTTAATATGAGACGAGAAATTTTGATGAATCAAATTTTTTATTTAACAACAATGAGAGCCGCCCAATGTGCAGTCAATTCAATTGAAAAATTGCGCAATTTAGAATCATCATTTGATGTTGTTTGCTTGCAAGATATGTAATGGTATTACATCGGATTTTATTTTAATAAAAGTATTTGATTTAACCCCTGATGAGCCTATCATAAAAAGTGTGTAAATGATCAATTAACGATTTAAAGATTTTCAAAACGTAAGCTTTGATTAATCTTTAAATTTTCATTAAATCATTTATGCATAAAATTATGACTAAAATAAAAACTAATAAATCAAATTCATCTCAAAACAAAAATAAAAATTCTTCGATTTTCAAGGAAGAGTTATTAGATGAAATTCTCAAAGATTACAATCATCAAAACCCAGAGGAGCTAATAGGTTCTAATAGTCTTTTAAAGCAATTAAAGCAAGCTATTATTCAAAGAGCTTTGGAATCAGAGATGACTCAACATTTAGGTTACAAGAAGCACTCTAAATCAGATGTTGATAATTACAGGAATGGTCATTCAAAGAAGAGAGTTATTACTGATGATGGTGAAATTGAAATAAATCCTACAAGGGATAGGGATGGATCTTTTGAACCAAAGAACATTGAGAAGCGTCAGAATAGGTTTACTGGTTTTGATGATAATATTATTTCGATGTATAGTAGAGGGATGTCAGTGGGTGAAATCCAAGGTCATCTTAAAGATGTTTATGGTAATGAAGTTTCTAAGGATTTTATTTCCAATGTAACTGATTATATAATACCAATTCCCATCTTTAATACTATATATAACTAACCCCACAAACACTCTTAATAATCTCAGAGTTTAAAGTTCTGACAAACTTGCAAACTTTATTCTCCAATTCTGGCAAAGTCTTATAAACCCTATTCTTAATTGTATGATCTTTGATATATTGCCAAAGCTTCTCTATTGGATTCAGCTCTGGTGAGTATGGAGGCTGGATAATGATTCTGATATTCTTTGGATATTTA
>JAHXBS010000014.1 GCA_020054685.1 Rickettsiales bacterium
TGATGATATAGTTACTTTTGAGTTATTTTTAGCAAAATATATTGATAGGGATAATATATTTGTTATTAATAAGAAGAGATCTTCTTTATTTTGATATATGTTAATATTTGTATCTGTTGCTAGGTTTTTTGATATAGTTAGTTTTTTACTGTTAGTTATTATATATATTAGGTCTATTACATGATTTATTGTATCAAATAGCTTATTTGGGTTTGAAACGAAAGATTTAACTCAATAAAGACCGGATACATAACTTGTTAATAGTAGGGGTAGTGCAGGTATTGCTAAAATAGATGCTTTAAAAAATTCTGGTTCAATGTATGTGTAGTAGTATAAAAATTATATATTTTTGCACCATATTAATATATGCTTCTTATAATCATACTTTTTGCATTTAATGCAAAAAATAGCTAGTTTTATTAAAAACATCATGTAATATTTGCAAAAAATGCACAATTTTTAAAGCAATATTACAAATTATGACTAATAAAGTAACATCATCATCAATTATTAAAAGAATTAAAGAAGAAGAGATCAAATTTATTGATTTTCGTTTTTGTGATTATAATGGTAGGTGGCTTCATATTAGTCACTGTGCAGATGCGTTATCAACTCATGATCTTGATTATGGCGTATCATTTGATGGGTCATCTGTTGCTGGTTGGAAAACAATTAATGATTCTGATATGACTTTATTGCCTCAGCTTGATTGTTGCTTTATTGATCCTTTTACAACTATTTCAACATTGGTTATTATTTGCGATGTAATTGACCCTGAGACAAATTCAGGTTATGAAAAAGACCCAAGAGATACTGCAAAAAAGGCTGAAAATTATCTTAAAAAAAGCGGTATTGGCGATGTGGCATTTTTTGGTCCTGAGCCGGAATTTTTTGTGTTTGACGATGTTAAATTTAACAATAAATCCCATGGTAATTTTTACGAGATTGACTCGCAAGAAGCACCCCATAATAACGCTACTAAAATTGAAGGCGGTAATCTTGCCAGAAGATCACTAATTAAGAGTGCATATTTTGAAGCTTCTCCAATTGATACTGGGCAAGATTTAAGATCAGAAATTGTTGAGGCGCTATCACAAATTAATATGAAGCCAATATTGCACCATCACGAAGTAGCAACTTCACAATTTGAAATTGGCTTTCAATATGACTCACTGCTACAAACGGCAGATAATGTCCAAAAATTTAAATATGTTGTTCACAATATGTGTCAATTATATGGCAAGACATCGACTTTTATGCCCAAGCCAATTTTTGCTGATAATGGTTCTGGCATGCATGTTCATCAATCTATTTGGAAAAATGGCAAAAATCTTTTCATTGGCAAAGATCACGCTAATTTGTCAAAATTAGCGCTTTATTATATAGGTGGTATCATTAAGCACGCAAAAGCTATAAATGCATTTACTAACCCAACAACTAATAGCTACAAAAGGCTTGTACCAGGTTATGAAGCGCCAGTTATGCTAGCTTATTCTGCAAAAAATAGATCTGCCTCAATTAGAATACCTCATGTTAATCATGAGCAAGCAAGAAGAATTGAGGCTAGATTTCCAGACCCTTCTGCTAATCCATATCTAGCTTTTGCTGCTTTATTAATGGCAGGAATAGATGGAATTAAAAATAAAATTGACCCGGGACTGCCAAGAAATCAGGATTTATATAATCTGTCAGCTCGAGAAGAAAAGAGAATCCCAACGGTTGCACGTACTTTAAGAGAGTCGTTAAAAGCTTTGGATAAGGATAGAGCATTTTTAGTTGCTGGGGGTGTATTTACAAATACCCAAATAGACTCATATATCAAAATTAAAATGAAAGAAGTTGAAAAATACGAACAAGCACCTCACCCTATAGAGTTTGAAATGTATTATAACATATAATTAATAATAAAATGACCACCACAATAAAAACCCTTGCATTTAGCGGCGTTCAATGCGTTGAAATTGATGTTCAAGTTAAAATCGATAATTTTGTTAGGCCTAGTTTTAATATCGTTGGATTAGGCGATAAGGCTGTATTTGAATCAAAAGAAAGAGTCAAAGCTGCTATCTCATCAACTAATTTATCCTGGCCTTCAAAAAGAGTTGTTGTAAATTTGGCGCCATCTGCTATTCAAAAAGAAGGTAGTCACTATGATCTACCTATTGCTCTTGGTATTATGTGTGAAATGGGGGCAATAAATTATGATTTAATTAAAAGCTACATAATATTAGGAGAATTAGCTCTTAATGGTAACATAGAAAAAGTAAATGGCATAATTATTGCTGCAATAAAAGCTAAAGAAAATAATTTAGGACTTATTTGCCCTAAGGTTAATGGTAGCGAAGCTGCCTGGGTTAAAGATCTTGAAATTATTAATGCAAAAAATATTTTATCTCTTATTAATCACCTTAAAGGTTTTCAGAAAATCTCGCCTGCATTAATTGGTATGGCTAAAAAAAATATAAAATATCCAGATTTTAAAGATATTAAGGGGCAGGAATCTGCCAAAAGAGCAATTGAAATTGGTGTTGCTGGAGGTCATAACATATTAATGATAGGCAGCCCCGGTGCTGGTAAATCTATGCTTGCATCAAGAATTGCTGGTATAATGCCAGATATGACTAGTGAAGAAATATTGGAGCATAATATGATCAATAGCATTAACTCACAAATAGAATCGGGTAATTTTAACAATAAGAGGCCATATAGAGAAGTTCATCATTCATGTTCAATGGCTGCAATGGTAGGAGGCGGTAGCAATATTAAGCCAGGCGAGATAACATTATCTCATTGTGGAATATTATTCCTAGATGAGTTGCCAGAATTCTCTAGGCAAGTGCTTGATTCACTCAGACAGCCATTAGAAAATAAAAAAATTACAATATCGCGTGCCAAAAATAATGTGACATTTCCGGCAAATTTTCAATTAATAGCAGCAATGAATCCATGTCGATGTGGATATTTAGGAGTTAACAAAAAAGAATGTAGCAAAGCACCATTATGTGGACAAGATTATAAAAATAAAATATCAGGACCAATAATTGATAGAATTGATATTATAATATATGTTCCAATTATTGATTATTTTAGTGAGGATAAAAATATTGAATCTTCAAAGGAAATAAAAAAAAGAGTTGAGTCAGCTCGAAATATTCAAAAAGACAGATATCAGCATTCAAGTCAAGTAAATGCAGTTATGGAAAATAAAGATATTGATAAATACTGCATATTATCAAACGAAAATAAAGATTTATTAAAATTAGCCAGCACAAAAATGAATCTATCTCATAGAGGAATAGTAAGGATTCTTAAGGTAGCAAGAACAATTGCTGATCTTGATAAAAGTACTGAAATAGCCAAGAAACACCTATTAGAAGCAATCTCATATCGAAGAGAGATATAATATAGAAAATGAGGCCTTGATGACCCTCTTTTTCCTTTTTTTATAGCTTTACAAGATATTTAAAAACTTCTTCAAGATCTGGCTGCGTTGTTGAAATGTCGTTAATCTCTATTTTGGCCTCTGATAAAGATTTAAGAATTGTTTCAACTGAAATTATGTTTGGATCATAATTAATAGAAATTTTATCATCAGAAATTTTGTAAATTTTGGTATTTTTTATTTTCAGATTAAATTTTTTAATTTTGTCAAAATTATTTACTGATATAATTAAATCTTTTTGTGATAATATATTCATTAATTTATCTTTCTTATCATGGGCTATAACTTTACCATTATTGATAACTGCAATTTCGTCGCATAGTTGCTCAGCTTCTTCAAGATAGTGGGTTGTTAGTAATATTGTGGTGCCATTTTTATTAAGTTCTTTAACATAATCCCATAGCTGGTTTCTTAAATCAACATCAACTCCTGCTGTAGGCTCATCTAGTACTAATATTTCAGGGCTATGTACCAATGATTTGGCAATTAGCAATCTTCTTTTCATGCCACCAGATAGGTTGCGAGGCTTTGATTTGGATTTATCAGACAAGCCCATAGCATTGATGATTTCATTAGTCTCTCGCTCTGATTTTTTAATGCCATAATATCCAGCATAAATCTCAAGAGTTTCATAAACTGTGAAAAATGGGTCAAATGTTATTTCTTGAGGAACTATACCAATTTTATATTTTGCTAATTGTTTCTGATCATCAATGTCAAGGTCGCAAATTTTGACATGGCCACTGGTTTTATTAACTAATCCTGATAATATATTAATAATTGTTGATTTGCCAGCGCCATTTGGCCCTAATAATCCAAAAAAAGAGCCTTTTTTAATTTTAAGATTAACGTTATTAAGTGCACTAATTTTAGTTTTGCTTCTTTTATTAGGGCTATAAATTTTATTTAGATTGTTAATCTCAATAGCATATTTCATTGAAAAAGACTTTATTTATAATAATGATTTGCTCTTAAGGAGTGATTCTAGTTCACCAGATTGAGCCATTTCTTTAACAATATCGCAGCCACCAATAAATTCATTTTTAATGTAAAGTTGAGGTATTGTTGGCCAATCAGAATATTCTTTTATAGCTTGGCGAAGATCCATATCTTGCAAGACATTAATATCTAAAAATTCAACACCAAGATTATTTAAAATTTGGCAGGTCATTGCAGAAAAGCCGCATTGAGGAAAATCTTGACTGCCTTTCATATATAAAACTATGTTATTTTCTTGATTAAGTTTTGATATTTTTTCTTGATAATTGTTCATAATTAAGGAGTTAAAGTTTTAAGTTGCATAGCATGTAGATCCATTTTAAGAAGATCTTTTAAAATTTCATTAACTATTCTATGTTGCGCAATTTTAGTTTTATTAATAAAAATTTTGTCAGTAATAGTAATTTGGTAGTGATTCTGATCACCAACGAGATCTTTTATTTCTATTTTAGCACGTGGTAGAGCTGATAAAAGAGCTTGTTCTATTTTATTTTGAGGAACTGGCATTAAAAAAAAGATTGATATATTACAAAGCCGCTAAGCATAATTATTAATGATCCAACAAAGGCCATTAAAGGCCTGATGGGAAAATTTGATAAAATCTTAGCAGATATTGGTGCAATAATCATTCCAGATATAATTAGGCCAGCAACAATCTCCCAGTAATTAAAGCCAATTATAATAGCAAAAGCTGAGACGGTGATTATTGTTATAAAAAACTCTGCAGCATTCACAGAGCCGATAGTTTTCCTTGGTTCATGACCTGAGCCAAGAAGATTTGCAGTAACAACAGAGCCCCAACCACCTCCGCCAGCAGAATCAACAAAGCCACCAAATAAGGCTAATGGGGTTATTTTTCTTTTATTTACTTTAGATCTAAAATATGTTCTTTTAAAAGCTTTAAAAAATATGGATATTCCCATAAATAGTAAATATGCAGAAATCCATGGTCTGATTTTATCGCCATCAATTGAAGTGATTAAAAAAACCCCTATTAAACCGCCAATTACTCCAGGAATTATCAATGCTTTAAATAGCTTCATATTAACATTTCCCATGCGCCAATGACTCAATCCTGATGCTCCAGTAGTGAATATTTCAGCAATATGAACAGAGCCTGTTGCAGTAGCAGGAGATATTCCTTTTGAAAGTAATATTGCTGTTGCAGTAACGCCATATGCCATGCCAAGAGCCCCATCAACTAATTGAGCGCCTGCGCCAATTGTAAGGCCAGTTAGAAATAAGCTAGAGTCAAACTCTCCATTGCTAAATATATATGAAAATATCATAAAACATGCAGCTAATATAACTAATAAAGTTGCAAGAATATAAAAAGCAGTTGAATTTGAATCATAGGTTCTTCTTCTGGTTAGCTTCTTTTTTTTGACGATTCCAAGCTCATTTGAAGAGATGTTTATATTGGATTCAACAGAATCTTGATTTTTTGATAGATCATTAGTTGAAATTTCTTTAGATTTTTTGGCTTCTGATTTTTTGCTATTTGTTGTTGATTTAGTCATCAAATTTAATATATTACAATGAAACAATCAAATTATAGCGTAAGAGATTAATTTTCAAATAAAATTTTCAAGCAGGATAATTTAATTAACCTGCTTGAACTATATTTTAGCTAAAAAAGCCACGTTTCTTCTTACGATTTTTATCATCATCTCGTGAGTCTCTATCTTTATTATCTCCTTTATCGCGACCTCTTTTATTGCCAGAGTCGCGCTCATCAGATATATTTGGTTGAATTGCTAATTGGTCAGATATATCTTCGCCAGTTGCTTGATCAACGCATCGATAGCTAAGTTTTGGCCTTCCTTTTTTGTCAAAGCCAATAACTTTTACCTTAACTATGTCGCCTTCATTAATGACATCTTCAACAAAATCAACGCGATGCTCTGCTAATTCTGAAATATGAACAAAGCCATCTCTATTGTTAGAGATACTAACAAAAGCACCAGCATCAATAACCTTAACAACTGGACCTTCATAGATATCGCCAATTTCTGGCTCAAAAATAATATCATTAATCATTGCAACAGCCTTTGATATTGACTCTGAACTATTTGATGATATTTTAACAGTTCCATCATCATCTATATCAACAATGGCACCCGAAACTGAGCATATTTCTTTAATCACTCTACCACGAGAACCGATAACTTCTCTAATTTTTTTTGGAGAAATATTCATAATCTCAACCTTTGGTACATTTGGATTTAGGTCGGTTCTTGGCTCACTCATTACATCATCCATTTTGTTAATGATGTGTAATCTGCCATCTTTTGCTTGAGAAAGTGCCTCTTTCATGATATTTGGTGTGATACCGTTAATTTTAATATCCATTTGTAACGAGGTTATACCATTCTTAGTTCCTGCAACTTTAAAATCCATATCACCAAGATGGTCCTCATCTCCCATAGTGTCAGCAAGAATAACATAATTATCATTTTCTTTTATAAGACCCATTGCAATACCAGAGATAGAAGACTTAATAGGGACTCCAGCATCCATCAAGGCTAATGAAGACGCGCAAACTGTAGCCATTGAAGAGGATCCGTTAGATTCAGTAATTTCTGAAACTATACGTGTAGTATAGCCAAAATCTTCTTGAGAAGGGAATATTGGGTTAATTGCTCTAAAAGCTAACTTACCATGGCCAATTTCTCTTCTTCCTGGTGGTTTTAACTGCCCCACCTCACCAACGCTATATGGTGGAAAATTATAATGAAGCAAGAATGATTCTTCAGACATTCCAGAATCAAGATTTTCAACTAATTGTCTATCTTTGGCATTGCCAAGGGTTGCAACAGCAAGTGATTGAGTCTCGCCTCGAGTAAAAAGGGCGCAACCATGAACATTTGGTAATAAGCCAACTTCAATTTCAATATTTCTGATCTCGTTGGTTTTTCTGCCATCTATTCTGACGCCATTTTCCAACACATCATTTCTGACAATGATTTGTGATAATTTTTTAAATATTTTTTTGAGTATTTTATCATTAATATTTTGCTCTTCATTGATAAATTTATCACAAATTTCATTATATAAATGATCAAGAGCTAATACTCTATCTTGCTTATCAGTAATATTATATGCTTTTATTAATTTATCGCCAATAAAATCTTTAATATCGCTAGATAGATTGTTGTGATCTTCAGCTGAAGCTGCAAGCTTTTCTTTGCCAATCTCATCTTTTAGTTCATTGATCATTTTGATTATTGGCTGAAAAGATTCGTGAGCAAAGGTAACTGCATCAAGCATTTTTTCTTCCGAAAGTTCCTTAGCTTCTGATTCAACCATTAAAACCGAGCTTTCAGTTCCAGCAACCACTAGATCTAGAGTGCTATTAGCAAGATCTTCATTAGATGGATTTAGAACAAATTTATCATCAATTAATCCAACTCTAGCCCCAGCAACTGCTTCGCTAAGAGGTGCTTGAGAAATTGAAAGTGCTGCAGATGATGCAATTAAAGCTACAACATCTGGATTGCAAGTTGGGTCATATGATAATAATGTGCATACAACATTAAGATCATTGAAGAAATTGCTAGGAAATAGTGGTCTAATTGGTCTGTCAATTAATCTTGCCGTTAAGGTTGCTAAATCACTAGGTTTGGCCTCTCTTTTGAAAAAGCCGCCAGGAATTTTGCCTGCAGCATATGATTTTTCAATATAATGAACAGTTAAAGGAAAAAAGTCAGCATTTTCAGCAGCTTTATTAGCAACTGTAACAGCGCATAATATTGTGGTATTGCCATATTTAACAATAACTGATCCACTAGCTTGTCTGGCAATTTTTCCAGTTTCTATAGAAAGAGTTTTTCCATTTAACTCTATTTCTTTTTTTACAACATTGAACATGTTTAATTTTTTTTATAGTTAAGGCAAATCATCGATAAACATATTTCTAGCGATCAATAGATCTCATCATAGTTTATGAAACATCTGCAAGGAATGATTAAATGCTATTTTCTAATATTTAGCTTTTTAATCAAATCATCATAAGAGGATGATGAATTAGATTTTAAGTAATCTAATAATCTTCTTCTTTTACCAACAAGAATTAATAGTGATCTTCTAGAAGAAAAGTCTTTTTTGTGAGTTTTTAAATGATTTGTTAAATATTCGATTTTCTTGGTCATTAATGCACACTGAACTTCTGTTGATCCAGTGTTTTTGCCCTCCTTAGAAAAGTCCGCAATAACGTCTTTTTTTGACTTATTTGCAAGTGTCATATTATGTTGTTTAAATTATTATTAAATTAAAGGACATCTAGTCAGCTAAACATCTTTTTATATAGCTATATAATTAAAATGCTAAGTTAATTCAGTTTTAATTAAAATTAGCTAAGTTGAGTAATATTAGTAATGCTTATATTTTAAGAGGTCAAGAGAAATTGTTGATTTTAAATGAAAATTGCCAACTCTTATTCTTGTTAATTTGCAAACATAACCACACACACCAAGTAATTCACAGATATTACGAGAAATTGTTCTAATATATGTGCCTTTAGAACATGATACATAAAATGAAGCTAAATTATCATTATTATTTAATAAAATTATTTTATTAATCAAAACTTCACGTTCAGGCATATCAAACTCAATATTTTGACGAGCTAAATCATATGCTCTTTTGCCATTAATTTTTATAGCAGAATATTTAGAAGGTTTTTGAATAATATTGCCAATAAAATTTGTCATAATGACAGATATTTGATGATTATTTGGTATTTTATTGCTTTTGTCAGTAATTTTGCCATCAATGTCGTCGCTATCTCTAAATTCGCCCCATTTTATCTGAAAAAAATACTCCTTGTCGCAATTAAGTAGATTCTGAGATTCTTTAGTTTTTTTATTTAAGGCAATTGGCAAAACCCCGGTAGCAAATGGGTCTAATGTTCCTGCATGTCCAACTTTTTTAGCTCCTGTAATTCTTTTGATAATTGCAACTACTTTAGCTGAGCTAATATTTGCCGGCTTATTAATATTGAGCCATATATCTCGATTTTTTAATAAATGAGTCATTTATTTTTAAAAATTTTAGCTTTTCTTTGAGATTCAGATTTTAATTGACCACATGCTGCCATATTGTCATCTCCTCTTGTTTTTCTGATTGTGGTAACAATATGATTTTTTTGTAGAATTTTTTGAAATTCTATAATTTTATTCATATTGCTAACCTGATAATTACAACCTTGCCACTTATTAAAAGGTATAAGATTAATTTTACAATTTGTATTATGCTTTTTAATTAATGCTATTAATTCATTAGCATTTATTGCATGATCATTAATATTTTCAAGCATAACATATTCAAAAGTAATTTTTTGTTTCAAAGTTTCGCTATATTTTTTACAAATTTTGAATAATTCATCTATGGGATATTTTTTATTAATTGCCATTATATCAGTTCTAACTTTGTCATTAGTAGCGTGAAGTGAAATAGCTAAATTAGTGCCAATTTCATCTTTAGCTTTTGCAATTTCATTAACCAATCCAGATGTTGATATTGTAACTTTTTTCTTAGAAAAATTTAGGCCATTTGAGTCACACATAATATTTACTGCCTGCCTGACATTTTCATAGTTAAAAAATGGTTCGCCCATACCCATAAAAACAATATTTGTTAACTTTTTATTACCCCAATCATTAATAATATCTTTTGCAATAATAATTTGTGCTATAATTTCATGAAAATCTAAATTTCTAACCAGCATTTGGGTGCCAGTATGACAAAATTTGCAAGCCAATGTACAGCCAATTTGAGAAGAGATACATAAGGTAGCCCGGCTTTTTTCAGGAATATAAACCGCCTCAACTTGGTTTTTATCAATAAATTCAACTAAAAATTTAATAGTACCATCAATTGATTTAGTAATATTTTTAGCAATTGGCAAATCAAAGCAAAATTGATCCTTTAGCTTAATAGAGGATGATTTTGAAATATTAGTCATTTGGTCAAAATCTCTAACGCCAAAATGATAGAGCCAGTTCCATATTTGATTAGCTCTAAATGGTTTTTCAGATATTATTTTGAGCTCTTTTGCTAAATTTTCTTTGGTTAGTGAGTAAATATTATGCACAAGTAAATATTCTATTTTATGTCAATTATTCTTAAATATTATTTTTTTAACTATAATTTTAAATAATAAAATATTTATACCAACAAAATATTGCTAATAGCAATATTTTGTTAGCTTAAAATCGGAACTATTTATCCTGAATTATTTTTATTAATAAAGTATAGCATGCAATAAAGCAATCTTGTTATTGCTAAGACTTAAAATATCACGATATTATTATAAGCCATGACCTCCTAAGCCATAACCTCCTAAGCCATAACCTCCTAAGCCATAACCTCCTAAGCCATAACCTCCAGGACCGTGAAGTGGTTGTGTAACACGAGGTGCGACATTTCGGGGTGGGGCATCTGGTTCTGTAACTGTTCTCTTGCCAGATTTCGCTAACCTTTCAGTTGTTTTTCTAGACAGATGATCCCTGAAATATGCTGAGTTTGCATTGAAGTAATTTTGCGTACCATCATTTGAAGCTTGATTTTCACCATCAGTTATTGCATTTTCCATAATTTCGTTTTTCCATAGCTCTTC
>JAHXBS010000001.1 GCA_020054685.1 Rickettsiales bacterium
GTTGAGCCCGGGGCTTTCACATCCGACTTAACAGACCACCTACGCGCGCTTTACGCCCAGTAATTCCGATTAACGCTCGCACCCTCCGTATTACCGCGGCTGCTGGCACGGAGTTAGCCGGTGCTTCTTCTGTTGTTAACGTCACGGCTAGCAGGTATTAACTACTAACTTTTCCTCACAACTGAAAGTGCTTTACAACCCGAAGGCCTTCTTCACACACGCGGCATGGCTGCATCAGGGTTTCCCCCATTGTGCAATATTCCCCACTGCTGCCTCCCGTAGGAGTCTGGGCCGTGTCTCAGTCCCAGTGTGGCTGATCATCCTCTCAGACCAGCTACGGATCGTTGCCTTGGTAGGCCATTACCCTACCAACTAGCTAATCTTACGCAGGCTCATCTAATAGCGATAAATCTTTCCCGAAATCGGTATTATACGGTATTAGCACTGGTTTCCCAGAGTTATTCCGTACTACTAGGTAGATTCCTCTACATTACTCACCCGTTTGCCACTAGATATAATAAGCAAGCTTATCAATCTCGTTCGACTTGCATGTGTTAAGCATACCGCCAGCGTTCGTTCTGAGCCAGGATCAAACTCTTAAGTTTGAAATTTCACTAAACTCTTTGAATTAACAAGTTAATCTTCAAGAGATAGTACAATATGCACTATCGCCTTAATTTTTGTTATTAACTGACATTGTGTTTTAAAAAACACAAATAAAGCAATGTTTACAAATATTTACGATTTTAAACAACTATTTTTTAGATTTATCAAAGAAACGTCAAATCTCATTTCATTAAGAGAGACAGAAAATCAACAATTATATCAAACATCAAATATTGATAAATTAACTAAATTAAATTTTAGTTAATCTTGAAATAATTTTTAAAAAAATCCAAAATAAAGGAATATTTATATTGCCATCAATCTTTTTGTTTGTCAAGAAAAGTTTAATAAAAAATTATAAAAAACTAGATCTTGATATATACTACTCTGCTTTGATTTTACTTCACAATCTTGTAATAAATATATTCTTTTTTTAATGTCATTAAATCTTAATTCTAACAAACTTTTTCTAAAAAAGGGTTCTTGTTTAAAGAATATTTTTTGATCTTTTATAACTTGATCAATTTTTTCTTTTTTAATTTTTATTGCAATTTTTGCATTATATAATTTTGTGAGATAATTAATTAAAAACCTAATAATCATTATATTATTATGATTATTTGCCACAAGTTTTTTAAAGTTTTTTATTTGGGTAATGTAGTCTTTTTGACAAAATAGTTGAATAAATTCATCAATAGATGCGCTAGATTGATCTGTTATTATGCTTGATATTAGGTCTATTGAAATATCTTTTTTATTAATATTATCATCAAAATATAAATCTAACTTTTTTACCTCATGATCAATTAAATTTCTATTACCATTTGTTTTTTCATATATTAAATTAATTATTTCTGGATTATGTGGCAATGATATATTTTTAAATTTTTCTATAATATATTTTCCTACATTTTGTTGCGATTCTTGATAGCATGCTATTGCTGCAAATGATTTATTTACTTCACATATTTTTCTTAATTTATTAAATTTTTCTAAATCATTAGCGATAATTAATAAAAAATTATTCGTTTTTTCAACAAAATCGTTATCATCAAGGATTATTTTAAGCGACTGAGCAACCTCTGAAATTGAGCTATCAATTATTATTAATTTTCTACCACCCATCATTGCTATTGAGTAATATTCATCAATAATAATTGACGGATTATCTTTTATTTTATCCTTGTTAATATTTACCACTAAAAAAGGATCATTAATATCATCAACAATTTTTCGACTAATTTTTTGCCAATAATGATCAATTAGTGATTGATCCTGTCCAAATATTAAGCAACCAGCAATTTTTTGTGATGCTATATTTTTGATATAATTTTCAATCTGATAAGCACTTATCTTCATTTAGTTAAAAAATATTTTATTTTACTTACTTCATGCGATTTAAATCTCTTAATTTTATCATTATTTTCACATGAAATTTTAAGATAGTTGTTATTATTGGCGATTGTGCAACCATAGAAATTAATCATTTTTTTATCAAAATTTTTTAATTTTTGATATAAATTTCTTAATTTTAATATTCTTGGTTTGTAATTTCTTTGCCCAACTTCCATTAAAATTAATGCAAGTATTTTTAATGCCACCTCTTCTTCTAAATCAACGAAATTAATTTTATCAATTAAGTATGAGTTACCACTATGCTTGATTGTTTTTTTTATAGAATATGCTAAATAATGATCAAAATTATCCCTTATTTTTGCTATGTGAGAACTTGTATTGCTAATTCTTTGTTCAATTAATTTTGAATCAGGCAATGTTTGTAGAAAATTTCTTATTTTATTTCTTAAGAATTTTTCATCCTTATTGGATGAATCTTCAAACCATATTATGTTTTTTTTATTTAAATAATTTTTTAAATCATCCTTATAAATATTTAAAAGTGGTCTAATTAAGTAAATATTATCATATTCTTTAAAATCAGCAATAGGAGAAAGACCATCAAGGCCAGAACCACGAAATAATCTAATAAGGTAATTTTCAGCAATATCAGATAAATGATGTCCAACAAATAAGTATTTTATATTATTTTTTAAACAAAAATCATGCAATAATTGATAACGATGCTGCCTTAAATTAGCTTCAGTATTAGATGATTTAATGTTATTTTTATCAATTTTAATTGTACAATGATCAATATCATGCTTTGTCATTAAATCATTTATCATCTTTGCTTCAATATGTGAATCATCTCTGATTTGATGGTCAATTGTTATTGCTTTAAGAGTAATATTATTTTTACAGCAATAATCTTTGAGTAAAAAAGCAAGAGCCATAGAATCGCATCCTCCAGATAATGCAACTGTAATATTTTCTAAAAGATTTATATTATTATCATTAAGAATTTTACTGATATTATCGCTAAATAATTGCTCAATATTATTATTGCTATCCATCTTAACTTAATACATCTCTCATAGAGTAAAAGCCACTTTTTTGAGCTGAACCCCAAATTGCCGCCCTAATAGCACCTTTAGCAAAAATATCTCTATTTGAAGCCTTATGACTAACCTCGACTCTTTCACCACTACCAGCAAATATAACTTTATGATCCCCAACTACATCACCACCTCTTAAAGTAGCAAAGCCAATTTCATTTTTATTGCGAGATAAATCCTTACCAACTCTTTGCATTCTAGCACTTTTTTCAAGATCAATTGAGCGACCTTTAGCAGCAGCGGCTCCAAGAGACAAAGCAGTTCCAGATGGTGAGTCGACCTTATTTTTATGATGCATTTCAACAATTTCAATATCAAAATCATCATGTAATTTAGCAGCGGCTATTTCAACAAGATTTAACAATAAATTGACCCCCAGTGACATATTTGACGACCAAATAACAGCGCAATCCTTAGAATATTGCGCTAATTGCTCTTTTTCTTTATCGTCAAAACCAGTTGTCCCACATACAAAAACCTTGTTAAATTTAGCGCAATTTTTAGCTATTTCAATACTTAATGCTGGAGTAGAAAAATCAATTACAGCATCGCAATTTTTAACAAATTGTTCAATATTTGAAGTTATTGCGATATTATTTTTATTAAAACCTAAAAATTCTCCAAGATCATCACCTTCTATATTACTATCTTTTTTTACTAATGCCGATTTAAGCTCAGCAATTGAATCTTGCATCACAAGACCAGCAATTGTTCGAGACATTTTACCTTTTATTGCACTAACTCCTATTTTCATTATATTAAAACAATTTATTTTGTTATTATTAATTTAACTTAAGATATATTCAAAAAATATTTCAATTATCAAAAGTAGATACTTCTATATCTTATATTTAAAACCTATAATTGTAATTAAGGCCTATGTAATTGTAATTAAGACCTAATAAATATATATTAAAATATATTTAAAAAATATTGCAATTAATATAATTGCAATAGATACATACCATAAGATCTTGCTTATTTTTTTTGCTTTTAGACATTTTTTAGCTAGTTTTTTATCTGATGGACATGATTGAGGTCTAAAAAATAATATATAACCATTAATAACAGTAAATATTATAGCCAAAGTAATTAAATAACCAGTATAAGATCCGAGCCATGAAATTATAGGTAAATTTGCAGTCAAGCTAGCAAATGCTGCACCAGCACCAATAGCTACAGCAATAATTGGCAAAGCACAACAAAATAAAGTTGAAATTGAAGTTAATAAGGTAATATAGATCATTACACGCAATGATTAACGAGAAATTTCATCAACATTATAACCATTATTTATTATAATTTCAGTTATTTCTTCATCACTTAATTGTTGATCCTTTTTTAAAGAAATTGATAGTAATTTTTCATCAAAATCAACATTAACCTGCTCTATTTGATCCAATTTAAGAAAATTCTTTTCAATTGAAGCAACGCAAAATTCGCATACCATGCCATCAACCTTAACCTTAATTTCAGTAGCAAATAAATTAGAAAAGCTAATAAAGCAAAATATAGATGATATAATAATTATTTTTTTAAACATAAGCTAAAATCTTTTAATAAAATTAAATATAACTCTATTATTAGAGCTATAACCCAATTCTGTCAAGAATGAACTTTTAAAAAATCTTAAATAAGGTGTATATGTTAATTCTTGATTATTATTAGTTGGAATATGATTTATTTGCAAAATTATCCAACTATGAAGATTGCCATAATTTGCAATATATGGCGCAATACCAATATTTAAATCTTGCTCAAAATTATCTATTAAATTATTATGCGATTTATAATAAATATTTTCATAAGAGACGTAATATCTTCTTGTTTCATAATCAAATGCTGAGCCAATAAAGGCATAAATATCATCATGACTTCCAGATCTTACATTACCAATTGAGCTTTTTAAATAAATATTTGATTGAGAATCAGGCTCATTCCATCTTTTAACCAAATTATTTAATTGAAGACCATTAAGCCACATCTTTTCATCTCTGAAATATCGACCCTTATAGCCGACAGAATATTTATAGCTTGGCGAATAATGAATATGAATAGAATTATGTCTTGAACTATTTTTTTGCATTATAGTTGAACCACCTGAATATGAAATAGGTCTAGCAAGCAAATTTTCCTGAAAAATAACTATAATTATCAATATTTTAAAAAATATAAATTTAATCATAAATAAAATTGCTAAAAACTTAAATTAAGTGGTGAAAATTAGAAATTATTATTTAATATCAATTTATTATATCAATAATTATCAATAACAAATTATATATGGCTGACAATAATCAAGTTAAAATTAGCAACGATATTGAACCAGTTTCGCTTGTTAGCGAGATGAAAAAATCATATCTTGATTATGCAATGAGTGTTATAGTATCACGCGCTATTCCAGATGCTTGCGACGGCTTAAAGCCAGTTCACCGACGTATAATGTTTGCAATGTATGAAGGTAACTACGATTTCAATAAACCATTTAAAAAATCGGCCAGAATAGTTGGTGAAGTTATGGGTAAATATCACCCACATGGTGATGCCGCTATCTACGAATCATTAGTCAGAATGGCTCAAGATTTTTCAATGAGGGTGCCTTTAATTGACGGTCAAGGTAATTTCGGTTCAATTGATGATGACCCTCCTGCCGCAATGAGATATACCGAATCAAGATTAAAAAAAATATCTCACACTATTTTAGAAGATCTTGATAAAGATACTGTAGATTTTATGGCCAATTATGATGGCTATGAAAAAGAACCCAAAGTTTTACCAGCAAGATTCCCTAATTTACTAGTTAATGGCTCGGGTGGAATTGCCGTTGGAATGGCCACTAATATACCACCTCATAATTTAGGAGAAGTTATTGATGCTTGCATTGCCTATATTGACAATAATAATATCACCATAGAAGAACTAATTAATATCGTTCCTGGTCCAGATTTCCCAACTGGCGGCATAATATTAGGTCGAGCAGGACATAACTCTGCTGCAAAAACTGGCAGAGGTTCTGTTGTTATGAGAGGTCGTCATCACATTGAAACAAAATCCAATAATAGATCATCAATTGTTATAACCGAAATACCATATCAAGTTAATAAAGCAAGATTAGTCGAAAAAATTGCAGAATTAGTCAAAGAAAAGAAAATTGAAGGCATTAGCGATTTAAGAGATGAATCAGACAGAGAAGGTATTAGAGTTGTGATCGATCTTAAAAAAGACGCTATGGATGAAGTTATCGTCAATCAATTATATAGCTTTACTGAGCTGCAATGTAATTTTAGCGTTAATATGCTAGCTCTTAATCATGGCAAACCAGAATTACTTAACTTACTTGAAGTTGTTAAAATTTTTAGTAAATTTAGAGAAAATGTTACAACAAGACGTACTAATTTCTTACTCAATAAAGCCAGAGATAAAGCTCATATTTTAATTGGTCTTGCTGCCGCAGTTGCCAATATTGACGAAATTGTTGAATTAATAAAATCATCTAAAGATGTAACTGAAGCCAAAAATAGATTACTAGAAAAATCATGGCCCGTTGGATTAGTTGAGGCTTTAATAAATCTTGTCCAAGATCAAGGAAATGTTATCAAAGATAATAAATTCTATTTTAGCGAAGCTCAATCTAAAGCAATACTTGATATGAGACTGGCCAAATTAACCGGTCTTGAAATGGAAAAGATAAATAATGAATTACAACAATTATCTCAAGAAATTCTAGGACATCTAGACCTATTGGCAAATAGAAATAAAATGCTCGATCTTGTTAAGAACGAATTAATTGAAGTCAAAGATCAATTTGCAACTCCTAGAAGATCAACAATTGAAGATTCTGAATTTGAAGTTGATATTGAAGATCTTATACCTAAAGAAGATATGGTTGTAGTTGGAACTATGAATGGCTATATTAAGAGAGTTGCACTTAATTCATATCGTACCCAAAGAAGAGGAGGAAAGGGAAAAAGTGCCATGGATATTAGAGACGAAGATGTTACAACTGACATATTTGTTACTAATACTCACACCCCTATTTTATTCTTTTCAACTAAGGGTCAAGTATATAAATTAAAAACATATAAACTACCACTTGGCACTCCTCAAGCAAGAGGGCGTGCACTTGTTAATCTTCTTCCTCTTGATCAAGATGAAAAAATCAGCACAATATTAGCACTACCTGAAGATGAAGAAAGTTGGAAAGATTTAAGCATCGTCTTTGCTACTTCAAGCGGCAATATCAGAAGAAACTCAATGGATCAATTTAAAGATATTAGATCATCTGGCAAAATTGCCATGAAATTAGATGGTGATGAATCTCTTATTGGAGTTAGATTATGCAAATCTGATGATGATATAATGCTATCAACTAAGAATGGCAAATGCATCCGCTTTCCTGTTGAAAAATTAAGAATATTTCAAAGCAGAAACTCAACTGGGGTTAGAGGTATGAAACTTGAAGCTAATAACGAAGTAATCGCAATTTCAATTTTAACCAATACTGAAAAATATAATGATAAAAAAGATCATTATTTGAAAATTAGCACAAATAAAAGAATTGAACTTAAAAATGCCCTACTCACCAATATTGAAATTGAAGAAAGAAAAAACAATCAAGAGCAACTTGATCTTGTTGATCAGCAAACTGTATCTATTCCACAAATTTCTAATCCAGATATTACTCAAGAATATATCGAGCAAATGGCTCTTAAGGAAGAATTTATATTAACCATTACAGAAAATGGCTATGGCAAGAGAACTTCAGCCTATGAATATCGATTAACCAATAGAGGTGGGGTCGGTATTACTAATATTATTACCTCAAAAAGAAATGGCAATGTTGTAGCTAGCTTTCCTATAGATGAAAATGATCAAATTATGCTAATAACTGATCAAGGAACTCTAATTAGAACAGCACTTGATTCAGTTAGAATTACTGGCAGAAATACTCAAGGCGTCACCTTGATCAAAACCAAGAATGAGCATGTTGTTTCAGTAGCTAGAATTGCTCATAGCGGCAATAAAGAAGTTGATGAAGCAGAAACAGGAGAAGAAAATAACGAACAAAATTAAGAATATGAGCTATATTGTTAAAGGAGATAAAGATAATTATGAGGTTGTGATTGGGTGCGAAATTCACGCTCAAATTTCTTCAAAATCCAAATTATTCTCAAGAAGCTCTACAGAATTTGGCGCCAAGCAAAATAGCCAAGTATCTCTTATTGATGCAGCCATGCCAGGAATGCTTCCAACTATCAATATTCAATGCGTTAAACAAGCTATTAAAACAGGATTTGGCTTAAATGCCAAAATTAATAATTTTAGCGTTTTTGATCGCAAAAACTACTTTTACCCCGACCTGCCTCAAGGTTACCAAATTTCGCAATTTTATCACCCAATTATTGGTGAAGGAAATGTTGAAATTACACTTGAAGATGACAGTAAGAAAACTATTGGTATTGAAAGAATACATCTTGAGCAAGATGCTGGCAAATCAATACATGATCAAGATCCTGAATTATCATTTATTGATCTAAATCGAAGTGGCATTGCCTTGATGGAAATTGTTTCTAAGCCTGACCTATCTTCGCCATATGAAGCAGCTCAATATGTTAAAACCATTAGATCAATTGTTAGAGCCCTAGAAACATGCGATGGCGATATGGAAAAGGGCAATTTACGTTGCGATGCCAATGTTTCTGTTAGAAAAATTGGTCAAAAAGAATTAGGTATTAGATGCGAAATTAAAAATCTCAATTCAATGAGAAACATAGCTAGAGCCATAGAATTTGAAGCTAGCAGACAAGTTGATATTATTGAGCAAGGTGGTGTTATTGATCAAGAAACCAGACTATTTGACGCCTTAATTGGAGAAACAAAAACCATGAGAAGTAAAGAAGACGCCATGGATTATAGATATTTTCCTGACCCAGATTTACCTCCACTTAATTTATCTCAAGAATTTATTGATGATATTAAAAACTCAATCAATGAATTACCAGAAGCCAAAAAACAAAGATATATCAACAACTTTAATTTAAGCTCATATGACGCATCAGTCATTACAGTTGACAATGATTTAATCACCTATTTTGAAGAAATTGTTAAAAATCATGACCCTAGATTAGTTGTAACATGGCTGTGTGTTGAATTATTGGGTCGTATCAATAAATTAAGCCTGAATATCAAAGACTGTAATATTAGCCCTAAAAAATTAAGCCAATTACTTGATTTAATAAAAAATAATGAAATTTCTGGCAAAATTGCCAAAGATGTATTAGATGAAATGATTCAATCAGGCAAAGAAGCTAAAATAATTGTTGATCAAAAAGGCTTAAAACAACTATCAAACACTGCAGAAATTGAATTAATAATAGATCAAATTTTAGCCAATAACCAAGATAAAGTCACTCAATATAAATCTGGTAAAGATAAATTATTTGGCTTTTTTATTGGACAAATAATGAAAGAAACAAAAGGCAAAGCAAACCCTCAAATAGTTAATAAAATTCTACAAGATAAATTATCAAAATAATAAATTTTGCTAAAAATCGAAGATATTACGGATAAAAATAGATATAGCGTTTACGAAAAATATTTAATTAATAATATTGGGCAAGATAATAGACATATATTAACATTATTAAGACGCAATAATAACTCTTCATCTAGCGTTTATTTTTATAATAATAATGGACATAGCTTACTTTTCTTTGCACTATTATGTGGATATAATCCAAACGCAGAAATATGTTCACATCTTATACCAACATTCATCTTTACATATACTATTATAGGTTTTGAAATATAGTTTTATTATTAACTTAACTTTAAGATTATGGTAAAAACTATTATTTCAGACAGAACTTATTTTATTGCCCAGAAAGAATTGCGAAAGTTAAAGGTTGAGGGGACTTTATTTAAAAAACTTCAAGCTGTTAAGCTTGCCTATGAGCATGGAATAAAAGAGACATCTGAGTTTCTTGGTGTATTTCCTGTTTCAATAAGGAATTGGGCGAAGTTAA
>JAHXBS010000032.1 GCA_020054685.1 Rickettsiales bacterium
ACTAATCATAGAGTTAGATATAAGGGCATAGATAAAAATCAATTCACCGCCTTCATGGAAGGCATAGCTCATAATCTTAAAAGAATGGTTGTTTTAGATGGAATTTATCAGACTTAATCCAAAGACAAGGGATTGTTACGTCTAAGATCCATAAAAAACCACAAAATCAAACAAAAATTACAAAAATATCAAATAAATCTTCAATATTTCAGTGAATTTCTAACGAAATTCCCTAAAATATTGAAAATATAAAATATTTTGAAAATTTCTAAAGAAAATTGAGATTTGCAACAGTCCCTTTAAGTCCTGTAATTTTTTGTTAATAATTAAAGTTTAAATTATAGGAAGTGTCAGATTAAATTGGAAGTTTTACAGTTTATCAGTTTTCTTTTTATTTGAGGGAATAGATTTTGTTGCTTTTGTGTGGCGGATGGGGTGAGATTCGAACTCACGGTACGCGTGAACGCACGGCAGTTTTCAAGACTGCTGCCTTAAACCACTCGGCCACCCATCCAAATTGAAATGATTTATTTAATTTATATTAATTATTTTTTAAAGTCAATAAAGGTTGAATTTTGAGTTTAAAATAAATGCTTGAAAAAAGTGTTTTTATTATTAGAATTATTTTTGTTGGGATTGTAGCTCAGCGGTTAGAGCAGGACGCTCATAACGTCTTGGTCGTAGGTTCGATTCCTACCAATCCCACCACCCGATTGAATTTATAGGTTTTTAAAATGTTAGCTGTGTAGTTAGCTACCTATATTTTGTTAGTATTAATATTATGCCAAAAATCAAAACAAATAGTAGCTCAAAAAAAAGATTCAAAGTTACTGCAACTGGTAGAGTCAAGTTTAAACAAGCTGGAAAGCGTCATAATCTTGGTAAAAAAAGTCAGAAAAGAATTCGTAATTTGCGTAAAAGTGCTGTTGTTGAAGATAGCTTTGCAGCAAATATACTAAAATTTAAAATGCCAAATAGTAACTAAAATTTTATCTAATTATGAGTCGAGTAAGAAAAGCTGTCGTTAAAAAAGCACGACATAAAAAAATACTTAAGATGGCCAAAGGCTATCGTGGTAGAGCTAAAAATTGCTTTAGAATTGCTATTCAAAGAGTTGAAAAGGCTTTGCAATATGCCTATAGAGATCGTAAAGTCAGAAAAAGAGACTTTAGAAGATTGTGGATCCAAAGAATTAATGCTGCCGTTAGAGAGCAGGGTATGAAATATTCTCAATTTATTGCTGGTTTAAAATTAGCAAAAATTGATATTGATCGAAAAGTCCTTGCTGATTTAGCTGTCAAAGAGCCAGCATTATTTAGTGAAATTGTTAATAAGGTAAAGAAAGCTATTAAAGCTTAATTTAATTTTTATTAAATGAAAATATTTAGCATATATTTGAGGAGCAATCATCAAGATAAAATTGATGACTTAAAAGTTATTAAAAATGGCTTCTCATTTTATGCTTTTATTTTTGGTGCTTTGTGGTTTTTATACCATAGGATGTGGTTTGAATTTGCTTTTTTATTTGCTATTAACTTGCTTTTAATGAGTTTTTCTAGCAATATATCTTCTTTTGATTTCGTTATTATTGAATTAGTTTTGAGCTTTTTTATTGGGTTGAATGCTAATTATTGGTATTGTTTAAAATTAGCTAAAAATAAATATAATTTATTCAATATAATAATGGCTAAAAATAAGGATGAAGTCTACTTTAAAATCTTTAAAGAATTTAGCTCAAAATCTTTAAATATTAAAGAATTTGATAATGAAATATTTAACGTAAAAGATCAAGATAATTTTGTGTGTAAATTGGCTCGTTTTTTTAAAGCAAAAGATAAAAATCATAAAATTGCATGAAAATTGTTATAATTAATTATGATTCTGGAAATGTTGCATCTGTGGTTAATGCTTTTAGTGAGATTGCTAATTCTTATCAAATAATAATTTCGAACAAAATATCTAATATTAAGCAGGCAGATTTTTTAGTGCTTCCTGGTGTTGGTGCTTTTGGAGATTGTGTTAAATCTTTATCTAAAATTGATAATCTTATTAATGAAATAAAATATCAAATTATTGAAAAAGAAAAGCCATTTTTAGGTATTTGTGTTGGAATGCAGGTTTTGGCAAGTAGGGGTATGGAAAATGGAGATCATCAGGGTTTAGACCTGATTCCTGGAATTGTTAAAGAAATACCTAAAAATGGTTATAAAATTCCTCATATGGGTTGGAATAATATTGATATTTTGCGGCAATCAAAAATTCTTAAAAATATAAATAAAAATGAGCATTTTTATTTTGCTAATTCATATTATTTTCAACCTAATGATCAAGACAATATTATTGCTCAAATAGATTATTCGATTAAAATGCCAGTAATAATTGAAAAAAACAACATTACAGCAATTCAATTTCACCCTGAAAAGAGCTCTAAGCAGGGCTTGCAAATATTAGAAAATTTTTTGACTTAATATTTCTCTTTTTAAATCTTTTTTAATCTATGAGAATTTCGCAATTTATAAATAAATATTTATATGATGAAAATTGTGGCTATTATATTAATTCTAGCCCAATAGGGCCTGACAATGATTTTATTACCTCGCCTGAAATTAGTTCGGTATTTGGTGAGTTAATCGCTTTATATTTATTAAATATTGCTGATGAATTTAATTCAATATCATTGATAGAGATGGGTGCCGGTAATGGCACTTTATTTTCTGATATATTGACAGTAATTAATAGATTAGCAGGTAACAATATTGATCTTGCGCAAAAATTTTTAACAAAATCTGATTTTCATATTGTTGAAATTAGTAATAATCTTACTGTAATACAGCAAGAAAAGCTTAAAAATTTTAATGTTAATTGGCATAAAACATATCAAGATTTTTTATCAAAAAAAAAGCAAAATAATAAGATATTTTTTATATGTAATGAGCTATTTGATTGCTTTGCTATTGATCAATTTGTTAAAACTGATATTGGCTGGTGTCAGAGATTAATTAATGTTAAAGATAAAAATATTAATTTTAAATTAGATAATTTTGATATTAATATTCATAATAAAATATCAAATATTATCGGCCCTAATGATTCTAGTAAAGCTCCAATAAGCTCAATATATGAATTTAGTCAATTTGCATATGATTTTGCAAATGAATTATTTGACTCCATAGTAAAATATAATGGTATAGTCATTAATATTGATTATGGATATTATAATAATGAATTTTATAATAGCTTACAGGCGGTATCTAATCATAAAAAAATTAATATTTCAGATATATTAATGCTGGATAATAAATGTGACATTAGTGCTCATGTTAATTTTAAAATGATTGACGATATTGCTAGGTCAAAAAATCTTCAATCTTCTTTTATTACTCAAAGAGAATTTCTAATTAGTCTTGCTATTAAAACACGAATGAAGCAAATTCCAGATTCAGACCAAAATGCAATTAAAGCAATTCATCGCTTGATTAATAAGGATGAAATGGGAGACTTATTCAAGGTACATTTAATATCAAAAATTTAAAATGAAGCAAATATCTCAAAAAGAAAAATTTAAAAAAAAGGAAAGGTTTCAAGAAGATAATCTAAATCAAAATAATAAATTTACTCAAAGACATGATTGGCAGCTTGAAGAAGTGCAAGAATTATTTAATATGCCATTTAACGATCTTATTTTTAAATCAGCTCAAATTCATCGTCAATTTCATGATGCTAATAAGATTCAGATTTCAACATTATTGAGTATTAAAACTGGATCTTGTCCAGAAAATTGCAAATATTGCCCTCAATCAGCTCATTATAATACTGGCCTTGAAAAAGAATCATTAATGTCGATTGATAAAATATTGATAGCTGCAAGAGCTGCAAAAGAAAGTGGTGCTTCAAGATTTTGTATGGGAGCTGCATGGCGCAATCTTCATGATCGCGATGTTGATAATATATGCAATATTATAAAAGAAGTAAAAGAAGTTGGTCTTGAAACATGTATGACATTAGGCATGCTTACTAAAAAACAAAGTCAGCAATTAAAGGAGTCAGGGCTTGATTATTATAATCATAATATTGATTCATCTGAAGAATTCTATTCCAATATAATAACAACTAGAAATTTCCAAGATCGCCTGGATACTTTAAAGAATGTTCGCGATTCTGGTCTTAATGTTTGTTCTGGTGGAATTGTAGGTATGGGAGAAAAAGTGCGAGATAGAGCAAAAATGCTCATTATTTTAGCTAATTTAGAAAAGCATCCAGAGTCTGTGCCAATTAATATGCTTGTTAAGGTAAAGGGCACTCCATTGGATCAGGTTCAAGATATTGATCAATTTGATTTTATTAAAACAATTGCCATTGCTCGAATTATGATGCCGCAATCTGTAGTTAGATTATCTGCTGGTAGAGAAGAGATGAATGAGCAAACTCAGGCTCTATGTTTTTTTGCTGGAGCAAATTCAATTTTTTATGGTGAAAAATTATTAACCACCAATAATCCCGAGGTAAAGCAAGATCAAAAGCTTTTTCAAAAATTAGGGTTATTATCAATTAATTAAATTTATATTATGTCTATTACATTAGAAAAAATCCAATCTTTAAATATTAGTCTGCCAAAGCCTACAACTCCTGTGGCAAATTATGTTGGTTATGTTAAGTCAGGCAATATGGTTTTTATATCAGGTCAATTACCTATTAAAGATGGCGAGTTACAATTTATCGGCAAGGTTGGTAAAGAAATATCAATTGAAGATGCAACTAAAGCTGCTCAATTATGTACTATCAATATATTATCACAGCTTAATGATGCATGTGCAAATAACTTGGATAAAGTTAAAAAATGCATTAAATTAGGTATATTTGTTAATGGTATTGAAGAATTTGCTGACCACCCTAAAGTTGCAAATGGTGCTTCTGATTTAATAGCTGATATTTTTGGCGATAAAGGAAAGCACGCACGTGCAGCTGTTGGCTCGGGGTCATTGCCTTTTAATGTATCTGTTGAGGTTGATGCTATTTTTGAAATTGAGTAAATGATTTATCGGGATGATTTAATAAATAGCTATAATAGAATAAGGGATCATATTATTAAAACTCCTTTAATAACTAATGAGCAAATTAATAATTTATTAAATATACAAATATTTCTCAAGCTAGAAAATAGACAGATAACTAATTCATTTAAATATAGAGGTGCTGTTAATTCAATATTTTCTTATAAAGAAAAATTTAAAGAATTTCCTCAAAAAATTGTTATTCAAAGCTCAGGTAATCATGCTCATGCAATTTCTTACATTGCTTCAAAATATAATATTGAGCTTTTGGTATATATGGCTAGCAACGTCTCTAATTATAAAATCAACAAAGTTAAAGAATATGGTGCTCAAGTTATTATTTGCGATAAAAGAAGTGAGGCTAATTTTTTGGCCCATGAGAAGCAAAAAGAGGGATATTTTTTTATACACCCATCTGATAATAATGATGTTATATTGGGCCAGTCAAGTTGTGCCATGGAAATATTTAGAGAAATGTCTGACACAGATTATATTTTTACACCCTGTGGAGGAGGGGGCTTGACTTCTGGTTGCTATTTGGCAGCGAAATATATTTCTCCAAAATGCAAAATAATTGCAAGTGAGCCATCAATAGCAAATGATGCATATTTATCAGTAAAAAATAATAATATTTATTCTTTTAATGACTCGCCTCAAACAATTGCTGATGGAGCAAGAACATTGGCAATTAGCGATAGATGTTTTAATTATTTAAAAAAAATCTCTGAAATTATAGAAGTTAGTGAAGATAGAATTATTTACTGGCAAGAAAAATTAGAAACTATTTTAAAATTAAAAATTGAGCCAACATCAGCATTACCTCTAGCAGCAATAGAGAGTTACACTAAAAAATCAAAATTTAAGGGTAGCAAGAAAATATGTGCAATAATTACAGGTGGCAATGTAATTTAATCTATCTTTGGTGTTGATATCATTGCATTTTCTACACTATATTTAACATTTTCTAGAATATAGTTATATATTTCTTGGCGTATTTCATTATTGCGAAGAGCTTTAAATGCTAATCTAGTGTTTAATTTATTTTTCATTAATCTGATGCCTATATTATAGGCTAATTTTCTAACCTCTTGACCTTTATTGGAAAATCCACCCTCATATAGAAATATTTCTTCATCATAGTTGTTTATATTTTTTAATATATTTTCAATATCTTGAGCAACATAGCTTCTGACTTGTCTAATGGTGTTTGGATTGGATTTTTTGAATAGATCTAATGTAATTCTAAATGGCGAATAAAGAAATGAAGATTTTATATGTTTGTTAATGCCAGCCTCGATTAATTTGGTAATTTCTTGAGATAAGGTAATTTGAGAAAGTTCGGACATAAATTTTGCTTTTGGTAGCGGGAGAGGGACTTGAACCCCCGACCAATGGATTATGATCCCACTGCTCTACCGTCTGAGCTATCCCGCCTAAAATTATTAATTATTTTAACTAGATTTTAACGTATTTATATTTCAATTAAAATATCTGATTAAAATATCTTAGCAATAACAAAATAAAGTAATATTATATCTTATTTAAAATTAATATTTCAAGTTACTTTTTTGAGATAGTTTGCGTCTGGCAATATTTTTTTTAAGAGCGCTGGATAGTTTTTTATTTTGAATGTTGTTTTTAGAATTATTTTTAGAATCTTGAGAAGGGTTGTTTTTATTCATAAATTATTTGCTTGCAATAACAAAGTAGTTTAGCAAAATAGCTATAATGCTTAAAATGCTGTAAGTCCCGTAAGTCTTTAAAAAAATTTAAAAGATAATTTAAGATTAAATTAATGATAAATTTATTCAATATTTTTAAAGAGCAATTTATTATATCTATCAATAAAATTGCCAATCAATATAATATTACTCTAGAAGATAAATATTTAAAAAATATTGTTGTTGAGCCTTGTAAAGATAGTAGCCATGGCCATATTGCATCAAATATTGCCATGGTAATGTTTAAAAATTTTACTAAAACTGAAATTAAAAATCCTTTAAATTTAGCTAATTTAATAATAGATAAACTTGATAAAGTAAATATTTCTGATATTAAAATAGCAAATCCAGGGTTTATTAATATTATTATTAAGCAAGAATTGCTCCACAAAGTTACTTATGATTTAATATCTAAAAAAGAAATTATTTTCCCAAATTTAGGTAATTTTCTTAATGTTAATTTAGAATATGCTTCGCCAAATCCAACTGGTCCTATTCATATTGGCCATTGTCGAGGCGCTATTTATGGAGATATTTTAGCTAATTTACTTACCAAAGTTGGCTATAATATATTAAGAGAATATTATATTAATGATGCGGGTAATCAAATCACAGCACTACTTGAATCTGCATTTATTAGATATCAGCAATCATGTGGTATTAAAGTTGAAATTTCTGAAGGATTATATCCAGGGCAATATTTAATAGAGATAGGAGATAAAATTAAGCAGAAATTTGGCAATGAACTACTTAGCACTAGTAAGGATGGCTCATTATCAAAAATTAGAGATTTTGTTATTAATGAAATTCTAGATTTGATTAAATCAGATTTAGGATTACTTGGAATTAAACATGATAGTTATTTTTCAGAAAAAAAACTTATTCATGATCAAGGTAAAATTAGTGAAGTTATTGAGATATTAAATCAAAAAAACCTAATATATAAAGGTATAATTCAAGCCCCAAAATCAAATAAAGTTTCTAATAGCGATGATAAAGATGAGCAATTATTATTTAGATCGACTGAATTTGGCGATGACCAAGATAGGGTAATTTTAAAATCTGATGGCAGTCCAACATATTTTGCTGCCGATATTGCTTACACTAAATCTAAAATTGATAGAGGTGCCAATATTATTATTATGCCACTTGGCTATGATCATAGTGGATATGTAAAAAGGCTTGAAGCGGCATGTAAAATCTTAAGTGATGATAAGGTGCAAATTAAGATTATTTTATGTCAGCTTGTAAAGTTTGTTAAAGATAATCAGCCTCTTAAAATGTCAAAGAGAGCTGGTAATTTTATTACTGCAAGGCAAGTTGTTGAAGAAATTGGCGCTGATATATTGCGATTTTTAATGCTAATGAGAAAAAATGATGCGATGTTTGATTTTGATTTGCAAAAAGCAATAGAAAAATCTAAGGATAATCCAATATTTTATGTTCAATATGCTTATGCAAGATGCTGCTCAATAATAAAAAATCTGCAAGAGCAAGATATTAAATTTTACCAAAATATTATAAATTTTGACATTGATGGTGATTTAAATTTTCTTAAATTGCTTAAAGATGAAAGTGAAATTGAATTAATGCTAAAAATTGCAAATTTTTCTAGAATTATAGAAATGTCTGTGAGAAATTTTGAATTACATATTATTGCTTTTTATATTGAAGATTTGGCTGCTAGTTTTCATGCTTTATGGCATAAGGGAGCTAAAGATGATAATTTAAAATTTATTATGTTTGATAATTTTGATCAAACTAAGGCAAGATTATCATTGGTGATAGCGGTTAAAAATTTAATTGCTGTAATTTTTGAAATATTTAATATTAAACCAGTTGAGGAAATGAAATAATGGAAGATTTCGGTTATCAAAAAATAAGTAAAAATATTGGGTTATCAAAATTTATCAAGAAATCGATGATGATTGGCGCTACCTTATTTTCGATAGGCTGTTTTTTATATATTACAATATCTGCATATCATTATGTTCATAATATTGATGAAAAAAACATTAAAATAATCAAATCTCCAATTAATCCAATTAAAGTTTTTGCCAAACATAAGAAAGTAGCAAGTAAGGATAATAAGGTAATATATCAAGATATATTAGAAAATAAAAAAATTGATAATATTGAAAAATCTAGAATTGTTAAAGTCCAGTCAGCTCCAAAACCCAAAAAATTATCCAATATATTAGCTTTAAATAAAAATAATAATAAAAAAGAGCAGTCAAAAGAAGAGGTTAGCTCTATTCAAAAGCCAGTCTCAACTAAAAAAATAATTGTTTTTGACAAAAATAAGAATTCAGATAAAAAGCCAGAATCTGTTATAAATATTTTAGGAAGCGAGTCTGATAAAAAAAGGATTGCCGATGCTAAAGCTAAGCTTTATGATAAAAAATCAAGGTCAATAAGAGTTCAGGTGGCGGCATTAACTTCTTATCAATCTGCACAAATTAGTTGGCAAAAACTTAAAAGATTATATCCAGAATTATTTCTAAAACAAAATCATTATATAAAAAAAGCTGATCTAGGTAAGAGAGGTGTTTTTTATCGTTTGCAAATAGGTGATTTTTATAATCAGATTAAAGCAGAAGAGTTTTGTTCTAAATATGTTCTTAAGTCAAATAAAACTAATTCAGATTGTATTATAGTTGAGTAATATTAAAAGCTACCTTATTAAAATTTTTAAGGATGGGGCTGCTGCGATAACATACTGCCGCTATAAGATAGAGAACGTCCAATCCTCTGTGTCAATTTAATCGCTAAAATATAAGATAGGCGTTAGCCTATCGAAATAATTTAGCAA
>JAHXBS010000006.1 GCA_020054685.1 Rickettsiales bacterium
TATTACCTTGTTAATTTTAGCTAACTCATCCATAAGGTTCTGTTTATTTTGCAACCTACCGGCTGTATCTATTAATAAAATATCATAATTATTATCTTGAGCCTCTTTTACAGCCCTATAGGCAATAGATGCCGGGTCTTCATTGAGTTTTTTTGGCAATATTATATCACAATTTGCTCTATTACTCCATATTTGCAACTGTTCTGCGGCGGCAGCTCTAAAGCTATCACAAGCTGCTATTAATACTTTATGATTATTTTGAGTTAGGTTATAAGCTATTTTGCCAATTGTTGTTGTTTTACCAGCCCCATTAACTCCGTTAAAGGCAATAACTTTTACACCTTCAATATCTTGAAAATTTAATTCCTTTTGATAAGGCTTAAGAATTGAAGCGACCTCATTAGCAAGAAAGTTTTTGACTGAGTCAATATCGATATTTTTAGCAAATTTTTGTTTTGTTAATTTTAAAATAATTTCTTGAGCAATTGCAGGGCTAATATCAGAGATAATAAGCAATTCTTCAAGCTCATCAAGCATTTCTTGATTTAATACCTTATGGGTAAAGATTTGACTAATAGCATTAACAATATTGTTATTTTTAGCTCTATCATCTTTTTCTTTGGATTTGCTAAAAAAACTAAACATTTTTATCTTAAATATTTTTGTGGATCAACTGCCTTCCTGCCCTTTCTTAGACTAAAATATAATTGATTAAAATTTACATTTCCAGTAGCGCCAGCAATTGCTATTTTTTGACCTTTTTTAACTTCTAAGCCCTTTTTAACATTTGTATTTAACAAATGTGCATAAGCCGTAATCCAACCGCCAGAATGCTTAATGATTATTAAATTGCCATATCCTTTTAGCTCATTACCAACATAAGCCACAACTCCATCTTGCGAAGCTTTTACTATTTGATTATTTGCAGCCTTAATATTAATGCCATCATTATATAAACCACCCTTTTTTGGACCAAATGAAGATACTACGCGCCCGTCTAATGGCCATGAAAATTTTGAACTTGATTTAGCAAATATGTTAGTAATTTTCTTAGAATTTTTAATTACCTTTCTTGTTGCAATCCTTTTTTTACCGTGCCTCTTTAAGGAGGTTGGTTTTTCTTTTACATCTATATTTATAATTTGATTAGTTTTTAATATATATGGTTTGTTAAGATTATTAATTTTTGCCAAGCTAGATAATTTAATATTATATAATTTTGAGATTTTAAATAAGGTATCACCTTTACTGACCTTGTGAGTATATTTTTTTGGGATTTTAAGCTTTGAACCAATCTTTAATTGATACGGAGCCTTAAGATTATTGGCATTTGCAATTTTATCTGAAGACATATTGTAAAATTGCGCAATCTGAGATAATGTATCGCCATTTTTGACCTTAATATAAAAATCCTTATTATTAGTATATGAAGTATGGCTATTACTATAGCGATATGAATTGGCCTTATTGTAAAAAAAATCAGCTCGATCGACTATTATGGCTGGCTTTCTAGAGCAAGATGAAATAATAATTAAAGCAAAAAATAGAAACTTTATTAAAATTAATTTATTCATTTGATATATAAATGATTTTTGATTAACTCTATTTACTCTTGGTTTTTAGCTTAAGACCTAAATCTATTAAGGCAACAGATATTTATGTAATCATAATCAATATTTATATTAATTTTTATACTTTACATAAAGAAATATACATCAATATAATTAAGTTTAGCCATAATACTAGTAATTACATTAATTTTATGATCAATATTAATGATTTTAACACATTTTATCAACTTATCATCATTAGCGTTATCGCGCTTATAATTGGAAGCTTTGTCAGTTTAATAACTTATAGAATAGATCAAAAACACATCTCAGCCTTTAAAGGCTTTATTTTTACCAGATCAAAATGTCCAAATTGTCAAAATATATTAAAATTTTACAATCTAATACCATTATTTTCTTGGATAATACAATTAGGAAAATGTAGCAAATGTCATAATAAAATATCAACTCGCTACCCTTTAATAGAATCTAGTTTTTTGCTATTTTTTATTATCAATTATTTTGCGACAGGTCAAATTATCAATTATCAATTTATTTTTCTATGCGCTATAGCATCAATATTAATATATATGTGCATTATCGATCTAGAGCATTACTATATTCCCGATCTTTCACAATATGTTCTCGCCGTAGTAATAACAAGCTTTGTCATCTATCAAAGCAATGAATTAGATATAAGCTATAATCTATTATCTTCTTTGGCATATTTAGGATTTGGAATTGCATTATGGTTGCTTTTCTATTATGGTGCTGGAATTGAAGCAATTGGAATTGATGATTTAAAATTTTTCTTTATAGCTGGATTTGCTTTAACATTGGATAATTTTTTAATATTTATGCTGCTAAGTGGTGTATTTGGCTTATTATATGGTAGCTTATGGCAATATTGAAAAAAAGATGACTCATACCCATTTGCCCCATCAATATGCCTATCTTTTTATATTGGACTATTAATTAAAGATAAATTTGATGCAATTAACATAATTGGCAGGTTATTTTTCTAACAAAGAAACTCTATGGCTTTTGGCGTTATATTCTTAGCAAAAAATTATCCCTTAAATTATTAAATATTTTATTATCGTAAAAAATATTTTTAGCTAAAAAATAACCTGTTAATTTTAGCCCATTAATTAAATCATTTTTAGCAATATTATTATCGAGATGACCTGTTAAAAAATTTGGCAAAATAAGTAGCTTTTTTTCATAAGGCTTTCCTATTTCATATGATACAGCCTTGGCAGATTTAGGCGAGATAAAAGCTAAATTATCACTATTATTTGTTACCACGCAACATGTTATATCAATGCCATAGCCTAAGGATTCTAATATTTTTAGCTCAAATTTGATATATTTTCCAACAGCATGATAATTTGTAATATTATCACTAGCAATCTCTTCAAAAAAACTAATCAACTCTAAAAATAACAATCTATGCTCTTCTCTTTCTAAAAAAGCTTTATCAAATATATATAAAGGCAATTTAACTAATTCGAGCTTAAATGGCTCAAATATAAGAGGCGCTATATAGGATTTAGAGATATCAACATTAAAAAAAGTACCCAAATTATCGTCAATTCTATTACGATATTCAAATGTAATTAGGTTACCTATTTGATATAAGCTTATGGCCTTTTTTGACTTAGCATTTTTTATAAATCCACAACAAATACCATGATCCTTAGTTAGTAATTTAATAATAGCTGAAGAATCTTGATAATTGCTAATATTAATAATTATACCCTCATCAAAAAATCTCATATTATCTTAAAGCCATTTTATGCTACACCCCATTGAAGGCAATTGATTGCCAACTATAGAGCTATTAGATAAATAGCAATCTATAGCATTTATAAGATCTTTACCACTCGGATCTTTATTTGATCCAGGATTAGTTTCATCCATTCGACCTCGATAAATTAATAAGTTATTATTATTAAAAAGGTAAAATTCTGGAGTACATTGAGCCTGTAATTTTTTTGCCAATTGCTGATCCTCATCATAAAGATATGGAAAATTCCAATTTAATTTTTTAGATAATTTGGCCATTTCTTGCACTGAATCTTGAGGATAATTTTTCACATCATTTGAACTAATGGCAATTATTTCAATTTTATTAAGATAATTTTGCGATATTTTGGTAATGATATCATGGTAATGAATAACATATGGGCAATGGTTGCATATTACCATTAATAATTTTGTTTTTTTAGATGATAATAAATTAGAGTTGAAAAATTTATTATTAGCGCTATTTAATAAGTTAAATTGCGGCATTTTAGAGTTAAGCTCTAGCATTTTCGAATAGGTTAAAGCCATATCAATTTAAAATTATGATAAAAAATTTTCCAACCCTAGATATTAAAGACTACATTCTAAGAGAGCAAGAAGAAGATGATCTCAATGATTTTTTTGAGTATTTTAGCGACCCAAATGTTAATAAATATATTCTTTGCAATCCAGTAACATGTCTTGAAGATGCAAGAAAAGAATTATATTATTGGCGCAATTTATATTATAATAATCAAGGTATTTATTTTGCCATTGCTGACAAAAAAAACAATAAAATGATTGGCTCTATCGGTATAAATAATATTAATCAACATCATCAAAGAGCAGAGCTAAGCTACGACCTTGCTAGCACATATTGGCAAAAAGGCATAATGACTAAAGCTATAAATATGGTTGTAAATTATGTTTTTTTAAATAGCGATATCAATAGAATTGAAGCCTTTATTGCAATAGATAATATTGCATCTAAAAAATTATTAGCAAAATGTAATTTTACCTTTGAGGGAACATTAAGACATCATCGTATTCATCTTGGCAAAAAAGTTGATGTTTATATTTACAGCTATTTAAGGCAAGATATGGCTAAATTTAAAAATAATTAATTACTTTCAACAACTTCAATGCCCATAGTTATTGATTTATCATCAATAACATTATCAAACATAATATCTTTTGTCATTAATTGAGAAAAAGTTTCAATATCCGTAGCCAAAACCTGATGACAAATATAGTTCTTAAATTTTACGATAATTTTAGTTAAGTAAGGATCGCCATAAAAAGATAATTTAATTCTATCGGACACATCAAGATCAGCTTCTTTTCTATTTTGTTGAATAATCCTTACTAAATCACGAGCCAATCCTTCATCTTCTAGATCCTTAGTTACCTCTATATCTAATTTAATCAGGTAATCATTAGTTGGCAAAGGCTGGATATAATATTTAGTTGAATCAAATTTTTTAGGTATTAATTTAAGCTCAAATTCATCATTATTAAGCTCTATATCACAAATTGAAATTTTATCATCGGCAATAATCTTGTAATTATTATTATTTGCGTGGCTGATAATATCCTTCATTTTTGCCCCAAATTTAGCGCCAACTTTTTTAAAGTTGATTTTAAGCTTTAAATCTCCAAATTGAGAAATATTTTCATCACTATTAATCGATTTAATATTGACCTCATCTGCAATTATATCACTATATAGCTGAATTCTTTTTGCATTTTTACCAATTATAGTAAGGCTTTGAAGAGGCAGCCTAACTCTTAAATTCATTAAATCTCTAATTGCAAGAACAGTTGAACAAATCACCCTAACCAAATCCATATCTTCTTCTAATTTGGTATCGCTATTTACAAAACCCAAATCAGGAAAATCTTGCAAGTGAATTGAGATATTATTATCGTTATTCATATAATCCTTAAATTAATTCGCCAATTATAACAGATTCTTCGCCGCAATTATTGATAATTTCACGCGCCTTGTCAATGAATCTTTTATCTATAATTACAGCCATGCCAATTCCACAGTTAAATGTTTTTATCATTTCTTGCTCCACCACCTCTCCCTTATCTTGTAAAAAATTAAAGATTTCAGGCCTTTTAAAATTATTAAGATCGAGCTTAATTGAAATATTTTTTGAAATTACTCTGCTAATATTTTCACTTAGCCCCCCTCCAGTAATATGAGCAAAAGCTTTTACATCTAAATTTGTTGATAATTCAAGACATGTTTTAACATAAATTTTCGTAGGTTCTAATAGCTGATCAATCAAGCTTTTATTATTTGATAATTTTATATTGTAATCTATACCCTTATTGTCGATAATATATCTTGCAAGTGAAAAACCATTTGAATGAAGGCCACTTGATTTAATACCTAAGATAACATCACCAGAACAAGTTTGCTTGGGAAGGATTTTATCTCTTTCAACAGCACCTACAGCAAAACCAGCAAGATCATAGTCATTATTGTTGTAAATTCCCGGCATTTCAGCTGTCTCTCCACCAATTAAGGCACAATTTGCTAATNTGCNGCCATCAACAACTCCTTTAACAATTTCTTTTGCTTTTAAAGGATCGAGTTTAGAACATGCAAAATAATCTAGAAAAAATAATGGTTGAGCACCCTGAACCACCAAATCATTGACCGACATGGCAACCAGATCTATCCCGATAGTATCATGCTTATTTGCCAGGATCGCTAATTTAAGCTTTGTGCCAACACCATCTGTTGCAGATACTAATATTGGATCTTTAAAATTACATTTCTTAATATCAAACAAACCCCCAAAGCCACCAATATCGCTATCAAAACCCTTGCGCCTAGTGCTTTTTACTAATGGCTTGATCATTTCAACAAATTTATTCCCTGCATCAATATCAACTCCAGCAGTTTGATAATTTATTGATTTATTGTTAGACATTTTTATTTGCTAATTATTAAATTACTAAATATCGATAAGATATTAGTTTATAACTTAGTTTGTAATTTTAAAGATAATATATTATATAACTACTATTTACAAAAAATTTAAATAACTCACAATTATCTAAAACCATAAACTAATTTAAAATTTACTTTTATTATAATGCGCTTATTTGCAATTTATTCAATTATATTAACTTTTTTTAATATTAGCTTTTTATTTGCTGAAAATATCTATCAAATTAGCAATATTATTGCTAATGCTAAAATGGACAACCCAACCTCTTCCAGGCAGTTAGCCCTTGATGAAGCAAGAAGAAGAGCATTTATAATATTACTACAAAAACTTAAATATCAAATTACAGCTAATGAATTATTTAGTGACCAAGAGATAGAACAAATTATTAGATCTCAGCAAATTAGTGATGAAAGATTTGCTGATAATGAATATTGGGCCACTTTAAATATTTTTTTTGACAAGGATTTTGTAGATCAATATATCATTGAAAAAGACCTAAAATTCTTCAGATCAAATGCACAAATTGACCCATATATAATTTTACCCATTCAAATAACCGATAATAAAGTAAAATTATGGGATAAAGATAATATTTGGTATCAAATCATGCTAAATAATAATTACGACATTGGAAATAAAAAATTTATAATTCCTGAATATTCAATTGATAATATATCGCTAATCGATGAAGAGAAAATATACGACATTATATTTAACAACATAAATTATGATCACTTAACAAAAGTCTCTGAAAAATACCAAGTAAAATCTTTTTATATTTTAGCTTATTCATATAACGAATTAAGAAATAAAGCCATTATTGACATCTTCTACATTAAAGATAGCTACAAAAAACAAACAAAATTAAGTTTTATTAACACTGAATCACTCAGTAAGGATAATTTACTCAATATAATTGCTAAAAAAACTACCAAATATTTAGCAAATCAGTCATATAATGATATTACGACTACTGACAAAAATATCTATATAGGCTTAAATTTAAGCAATATGGGTCAATGGTTGATGATCAAAAATAAGCTTGAAAATGCCAATTTCATTGATAATAGCCAAACAAAACTCATTACAACTAACTCAGTAATTTTCAAAATATTACTTGCTGACCATAACATTAATGTTGAAAATAAATTTCAATCAATTGGAATAAATTTAAGCAAAAGAAGTAATAATCATTTTTTTGGCTCAATTTTAAATAAAAACTCATTAAATGACCAAGATGACATTTAGAGATAAAATACTTATTTCGCTAATATTTTTTATAGCCATTTCATCAGCTTTATACACAGTTAGAACAATTATATCGCCTTTTATTTTTTCTCTTATTTTAGCTTATTTACTTAGCCCTCCGGTTAATTACTTAAATAAATATCACAAAGTATCGCGCTCATTATCTACATTACTTATTTTGACAATATTTCTTACTGCCACTGGATTATTATGCGCTTATATCATTCCAATAACATATAATCAACTTAACAACTTTATCAACACCTTGCCAGCATATATGAACATAATTCAATATGATGTCTATCCCAAATTTGCTAATTTTATTGAGAATTCAGGTTTTAATTACAACAAGAATTACAGCGAACTCATATATGATCAAGAAGTCACTTCAAAGGTTATAAATTTTTCAAAAAGCTTTTTTAACAAAGCATTATTATCATCATTTTCCTTAGTCAATGCTTTTTCTTTAATAATCTTAACCCCAATATTGGTTTTTTATCTTATTAAGGATTGGGAAGTAATGATTAACACTATAAAAAAATACCTACCAAAAAAATCTGCCAAAACAATTAAAAAAATATTTAAAGATATTGATCACACATTATCACAATATATTCGCGGCCAGTTAAATATCTGCATAATGCTTGGGTTATTTTATGCAATATTACTTAATTTGAGCGGTCTTAATTTTGGCTTTCTAATAGGGTTTTTAACAGGTTTATTTACTTTTGTACCATATGTTGGCATGTTAGTTGGTGTTGTTATTGGTGTTATTGTTGCTTTATTTCAATGGGGATTTGACCCAATAAATATCTCAATTATCGCCGCTATTTTTGCAACTGGCCAATTCATTGAAGGTAATTTTATTACCCCTAAATTAATTGGCGATAAAATTGGCATACATCCAGTCTGGATAATATTTGGCTTGTTCTTTTTTGGTATAACTCTAGGTGTAATAGGCGTTGTAATTGCAGTACCTTTAACTGCTATTATTGGCGTATTAGTCAAACATTTTGCCGCACAATATAAGAAAAAATACACTTAGTTACTCTTTTTTGCATTTTTATACACAAAAAAATTGTTGTTGATATAATACCAAATCCCATTTATAATTCCATATAGTTAATATTACAAACTTTTCTAATAATTGCTGGATTTAATGTTTGAATAAAATTACAAACTTTATCTTCTAATTCTGTCAAAGTTTTAAATATTCTATTTTTAATGATATGATCTTTGATATATTGCCATAGTTTCTCTATTGGATTGAGTTCTGGCGAATATGCTGGTTGAATAATGATTCTAATATTTTTAGGATATTTAAGTTTGTCTGATTTATGCCATCCTGCACCATCCATAACAATAAGTGTTTTTTTTATTCTTAATGAATTTGCTAAATTCATTAAGAAAGATGTT
>JAHXBS010000016.1 GCA_020054685.1 Rickettsiales bacterium
TTAACTTCGCCCAATTCCTTATTGAAACAGGAAATACACCAAGAAACTCAGATGTCTCTTTTATTCCATGCTCATAGGCAAGCTTAACAGCTTGAAGTTTTTTAAATAAAGTCCCCTCAACCTTTAACTTTCGCAATTCTTTCTGGGCAATAAAATAAGTTCTGTCTGAAATAATAGTTTTTACCATAATCTTAAAGTTAAGTTAATAATAAAACTATATTTTAAAACCTATAATAGTATATGTAAAGATGAATGTTGGTATTAGATACACGCTTAGTAAAAAAGCCACCAGAATTAGGTAATATTGATTATACAAGTGATAATAAATTTGATAAATCTGATAATGTAAGTCATGAACAATATGCTCAAGAATGTCATAGTGATGATGAAGAGATGTTAAAATCAGTAACTGAAATGCCTATAGGTTCAAGTCTTTCAGGACAGAAGAGGGTGAGGGATCCTAGACAATAATAGGAATTATGGAGTAAAATATCTCAAATGGGAATTATGGGGTCTGACCCCAATATATCCAATTTTAGATCAGAGCTTAAATACCACATATCCAATCCTTGATTAAATTTAGATGGGTTAAATCTTTGATTGAAATTTCGGCATAGAAATTTCATTTCATGATCAAAATTATTAGAAAAATTAGTAACTTTATATCCAAATTTGCTAAGTTTTTCTTTAATTTTAGTAATTTTATCATCTTTTTGGTGTAATTTATATAATATTTGGTCCTTTTTAATTGATAATTCAGGGAATTTTGCAATATTATTTTTTGCTAAAAATGACCAGTCAAATAAATGAGAAGGGTCTTGTTTGCGATTAAGTAAGAGTGTTTCTTTATCATAGGCAATATCGCTATGAGCAACTATTTTTGAAGGTTCTATTTTAGATTTTTTTATTATTTCTTGGCATAATTTAACCACGCTATCCATTTGCTTATCATTAAATCCACTTTTCAAAGGCTCTTTGCTAAGTAATTCAATGCCAATTGAGCTATTATTTAATTGGTCAATATTTTGCCAATAGCTGCATCCAGCATGAAAAGCAATATTATTTGGCTCAACCAAATTATAAATATCTCCGATATCATTAATAACATAATGCGGACTAACACCGTGATCAATATCTAATTTAATTGCTTGATCTATATTATTTGCTTGAGTATGGTGCAAAACAATAACTTTAATATCTCTTTTTTGTTGTGATTCAATGAAATATTTAACATTATTTATGGATTGCGGTAATTTGTAATTTTTAACAGTTAATCTCATTGATGATTAATAAATTGGTAGACATTTTACAAATAGTAGTTAGATTATATTTTTTAATTCTCAAGTTTATTAATAGAAGCAATAATTATGACTAATAATTCACAAAAAGAGCAAGATAAATCAAAAGAAAATTCTAGACAAATTGAGGCATTGCAATTTCATAAGCAAGGTCAGCCAGGTAAAGTTGCCATGCATGCTACTAAGCCACTTAATACTCAAAGAGAGCTTGCTTTAGCATATTCGCCAGGTGTGGCATTTCCATGTTTAGAAATTGCAAAAAATCCGGATTTAGCATTTGACTACACAGCAAAAGGTAATTATGTTGCGGTTATTTCTAATGGATCAGCAGTGCTTGGCTTGGGTAATCTCGGTGCTTTAGCATCAAAGCCAGTTATGGAAGGAAAGTCGGTTTTATTTAAAAGATTTGCCGATATTGACTCTGTTGATCTTGAAGTTTCAACACAAGATTGTGAAGAATTTATCAATGCTGTAAAATATCTTGGACCATCATGGGGTGGAATTAATTTGGAAGATATAAAAGCTCCTGAATGCTTTATCATTGAAAAAAAACTTAGAGAAATTATGGATATACCAGTTTTTCATGATGATCAGCACGGTACGGCGATTATTTCTGCAGCTGGTATAATAAATGCTCTTTATATTGCCGATAAAAAAATAGAAAATGTCAAGGTGGTTGTTAATGGTGCAGGAGCTGCTGGTATTGCTTGCTTAGAATTATTAAAAGCTATGGGTCTGCCTCATGATAATGCCCTTTTATGTGATACTAGAGGTGTGATTTATAAGGGTAGAAAAGAGGGTATGAATGAATGGAAAGAAGCTCACGCCGCCAATACTAGCGATCGAACATTGGCAGATGCTATGACTAATTGTGATATTTTCCTTGGATTATCTGTTAAAGATGCAGTATCAAAAGAAATGGTCAAATCTATGGCTAAAAATCCGGTAATTTTTGCCATGGCTAATCCTGATCCAGAAATATTACCTGAAGCAGTTCGTGAAGTCAGAGATGATGCAATTATTGCAACAGGAAGAAGTGACTATGAAAATCAGGTAAATAATGTTATGGGATTTCCTTATATTTTTCGAGGTGCTTTAGATGTTCATGCTTCAACAATTAATGAAGAAATGAAAATAGCTGCTGCCAATGCTTTGGCTAAGTTGGCTCGTGAACATGTTCCACAGGAAGTTATCAAAGCTTATGGTGGTAAGGAAATGAAATTTGGCCCAAATTACATTATTCCAACGCCTTTTGATTCAAGATTATTATCAACTATTCCTGTGGCAGTTGCTAAAGCTGCTGTTGAAACAAATGTTGCAAAAAAACCAATTAAAGATTGGAAGACTTATGAAAAAGAGCTTCAAGCTAGAAGAGATCCAACGGTTAATAGTATGAGCCTGATCTTTGATAAATTACAAAGATCGCCAAAGAAAGTTATTTTTGCTGAAGGAGATCAGCCAGAAATTATCAGGGTTGCTGCTACTTGGCGAGATAATGGCTATGGTACACCAATTTTGGTTGGTAGAAAAGACAGGGTTTTGGCTAATATGTCGCAAGCCAATATTAATCCTGAAGGCATTGAAATATATAATGCTGCAATTTCAGATGAAAATAACAAATATACTGACTATTTATATCAAAAACTCCAAAGACATGGTATTTTATATTCAGATTGTTCTAGAATGGTAAAAACTGATAGAAATATCTTCAGCGCTTCTATGCTTGCTTGCGGTCATGGCGATGCTTTGGTTACTGGTCTTACTCGAGGATATAGCAAGGCTTTGAGCGACATATGGAAGGTTATAAAAAATGAAGAGGGCAAAATATTGCTTGGAATTTCTATGGTTATCTCAAAAGGGAAAACAATATTTATTTCAGATACTGCATGTTCTGAACTATCTTCTTCAGAGCATTTAGCAAAAATTGCTGTTCAAACTGCTGCTAAAGTTAGTGAAATGGGATATGAGCCTAGAGTTGCATTTTTGTCATTTTCTAATTTTGGTTCAGCATTAAAAACAGAATCGCAGCGAATTAAAAAAGCAGTTGAAATTCTTGATTCACAAAATCTAGACTTTGAATATGATGGCGAAATGACTGCTGATGTTGCTCTTAATTTAGATAAAATGGCTAAATATCCATTTTGTCGCTTAACAGCACCAGCAAATATTTTAATTTGTCCAGGTCTTCATTCAGCAAGTATTGCAACTAAGCTTTTAGAGCAGGTTGGAGAATGTAATGTTGTTGGTCCAATATTAAATGGACTTGACAAATCTGTACAAATTGTTACAATGAGATCATCTATTAATGATATTTTAAATATGGCAGCAATAGCAGCTGCTGATGTTAATTAAATTATTTATTTATGTCAGATTTTGATTCAGGTAGGCTGCAATCGATATTAAACCACGATAGTAGTAGTAGAGCTCCAGATATTTCTGGTAATATCCCATCTAACAATAACTCTGACGGGCAATTGATAGATGGTGGATCTGGAATGACAGGAAAGGTGGGAGGTAGTTTTAATTTTAATTCAGGAGGAGGATTTCAACTTCCAGGAAATGGTGTCGATGAAATTTATAATGTTTTTTGTGCTGGAGCGGGTACTTTTGACATCATGGGATTATTTGAGAATTTGGGACCAGGGAAATTAGATGCTTGCGGTTGTTCTGAATTTATACCTAAGGGAGATAGTAAGTACAAAGTGCCAAGTATAGGTAAACAAGTTAATTTAGCAGAAGGGCTAGGGGTTATAGGAAGACAGTAAGGGGGTTAAGGTAATTTATGTTCTTCGATATTTTTGGTAGTAAAATATATTTATACTCATTGTCAATTATATCATCTTATTTATTTTCAAGCTACTTAATTAAAAAATATATTATTGCTGTAAAAAATAATAATTTTTTAGCTCAGCCTATTAGAGATGATGGCGTCAAATCTCATTTACTCAAAAAAAACACCCCAACTATGGGTGGTATTTTTATTATATTTGCTACTTTATTATCAGTAGCTTTATTTGGTAATATTAATTGTGGCTATACTAAAATATTGTCAATTATATTGGTTTCATTTGGGGTGATTGGCTTTATTGATGATTTGTTAAAAATAATATATAAAAACCCAAATGGTTTAAAGGGTAGCATCAAGATAATTCTGCAATTTATTATTATTGGAGTTATATATCTTAAATTGATTAATATTGATCCAATCTATAGAATTGATAATATATTTTTGGCTATTAATGATGGATTTTTTATAGAAATTCCTACTTTTATATTTATCTTATTTATTAGCTGCGTTATTATTGGTAGTGCAAATGGTGTTAATTTAACCGATGGTCTTGATGGCTTGGTGTCAGTGCCTGCAATTATTTGTCTTATTTCTTTAATAATATTGACAATATATGGCACTAATGCATATTTGGCTAGTGAAGTTAGAGTGCCTTATATTGCTGGTGGTAATGATATTATAATTTTTTGTACCTCATTAATTGGGGCAATTTTAGGTTTTTTGAAATTTAATTTAAAACCTGCCAAGATATTTATGGGAGATGTAGGAAGTCTGGCAATTGGCGGTGTTGTTGGCACAATTGCAGTTATTTTAAAACAAGAATTTATATTCTTTTTTATTGCTTTATTATTTGTTATAGAATCCTTATCGGTAATATTGCAAGTTGCTTCTTTTAAAATTAGAAAAAAAAGAATTTTTTTAATGGCGCCAATTCATCATCATTTTGAAAAGAAGGGCATGAGTGAATTACAAGTTGTTAGGTTATTTTGGCTATTTTCATTAATTAGTGCTATTATGGCTTTAATTATATATTTTTATGTATAAAATATAGCTGTATTAATTAGTTATTTGAATTTTGGTGTATAAATCAATTGTTTTTAATTGCTTGATTATAAGCTTTAGTTAAAAAATACTTAGCATTAAATAATTATTAATGATGTATTATTAGCAATTAATTTTTAAAATTATCAATAATGCCAGTACCACAAATTTATATTTATGATTCAACATTGCGCGATGGGGCGCAAACTAGCACAATAAATTTTGGATTGCGTGATAAAATCACTATTTCACAAAAATTAGATGATCTTGGCTTTGATTATATTGAAGGAGGTTGGCCAGGGGCTAACCCAACAGATGATGAGTTTTTTAAAAAATTACCAAAATTAAATATTGCCAAATTTAGTGCATTTGGCATGACTCATCGTCGAGATTCAAGTGCTGATGAAGATCCAGGTCTTAATGCACTAATTAAATGCAATGTTAATGTTATTTGCATTGTTGGTAAATGTTGGGATTTTCATTTAACTCAGGCTCTTCATATTACCCAAGAAGAAAATATTTATATGATTGTTAATTCAATCAAATATATTATAGCAAATAATAAAGAGGCCATATTTGACGCTGAACATTTTTTTGATGGCTATAAAGCTAATAAAGAATTTGCTCTTAATGTTATTAAATCTGCATATAAGGCAGGTGCAAGATGGATAGTGCTTTGCGATACTAATGGCGGATCAATGCCCAGCGAAATAAAACAAATTATTAAGGAAGTTACAAAACATATTCCAGGAGAAAATCTTGGTATTCATTGCCATGATGATACTAATCAAGCTGTTGCAAATTCAATTGCAGCAGTTGAAGCTGGAGTTAGGCAAGTTCAAGGCACATTAAATGGTATTGGTGAAAGATGCGGTAATGCTAATTTAACATCAATAATACCAACTTTGATGCTAAAAATGGGTTTTAAAACCAATATCAGTCAAGCCCAATTAAAAAACCTAAAAAGAACATCGCATTTTTTAGATGATTTATTAGGTCATCAGCGCAATGATTTTGCGCCATATGTTGGAAAATATGCATTTGCTCATAAGGGCGGTCTTCATGTATCTGCAGTAGCTAAAAACCCGCAATGTTATGAACATGTAGATCCAGATAAATTAGGAAATCAAAGATATATTATTGTATCAGATCAGGCAGGAAGATCTAATATTATTAACAGATTAAAAGACATTAATATTAATGTTGATGACCCTCAAAATATTGCTAAAATTGCTCAATTAGTTGATAAAGTAAAAGATCTTGAATCTAAAGGCTATTCTTTTGATGTTGCAGATGCAAGCTTTGCTATTTTGGCCAATAAATTAATGTTTAATCAAAAGGATTTCTTTGAAATTATAGATTTTTCAACCACTAATTATGTTGAAAATATCTCAGAAAATGAAATTATCAATAAATCTGAAGCATCTATTAAAATTAAAATTAATAATAAGATAGTCAAAGCTAAAGCCAAAGGAATTGGCCCTGTTAATGCTCTTGATCAAGCTTTACGCAAGATATTGGTTGAGCAATATAGCTCGATTTCTGAAATTAAGCTTAGTGACTATAAAGTTAGAATTATCAATCCATCTGATGGCACTAAAGCAATTACTAGAGTTTTAATTGAATTTAGTGATGATCATGACAATAAATGGAGCACTATTGGGGTTTCAAATAATATTGTTTACGCATCATTTCAAGCATTAAAGGACGCAATAACATATAAATTAATGCAATATGAGTCAAAATAGTAGTCAGCAAAATAGATGGCAGCAAAGATTAAATAGCTTTAACAGGGCCTTTGAGCAATTAGAAGAATTTATTAATAAGGGCAAGTTAAATAAATTTGAAATTCAGGGCCTGATACAATGCTTTGAATATAATTATGAAATAGGATGGAAATTGCTAAAAGATTATCTTGAATATCAAGGAAGTAATAACATTACTGGTGCTAGATCATCAATTAATGAAAGCTTTAAATTATCTATAATTGAAGATGGGCAAGGGTGGTTAGAGATGATGATTGCAAGAAATAAATCTAGCCATACTTATAATATTGACACAACTAATGAAATTTCTGAACAAATTTACAACAAATTTTATCCATTACTACAATCATTAAAAGAAAAATTTAATAATTTGTCATGAATTTTGGCCTTGATCAAAATGTTATTACTAAAATTCACCAAATATTTGCTAAATTTCAAAAGATTGATCAGGTAATAATATATGGCTCAAGAGCAATTGGTAATCACAAAAATGGCTCTGATATAGATTTGGCATTAATTGGTTGTAGCCTTAATTTTAATTATCAGTGCAAGATTGAGGTGGAATTAGATAAATTAATGATACCACATAGTTTTGACATTGCTATATATGATCAAATTGATAATCAGAATTTGATTGATCACATTCAAAAATATGGTAAAATATTTTATAAATTATAGTCTTTGACTAGTAATTCAGCAATTTGAATTGCATTTAGTGCAGCACCTTTTCTTAGATTATCTGCAACAACCCACATTGATAAGCCATTTTTAACTGAGCAATCTTTGCGTATTCTAGAAACAAATACTGGATCTTGAGTTGAGCACTCTATTGGGGTAATAAATTTCATTTCTTGAGGTCTATCAATAATTAAGATTCCATCAGATTCTTCTAAAGCCTCTCTGGCTTGGTCAATTGTGATATCATTTTCAAATTCAATATTAACAGCTTCACTATGACAATTAAATACTGGTACTCTAACGCATGTAACTTCAACATTAATGTCGTTATCGAGTATTTTTTTGGTTTAAACCTTCATTTTCCATTCTTCTTTGGTGCAGGCATCATCCATAAAGACATCTATTTGAGGAATTACATTAAAAGCAATTCTTTTGCTAAATTTTTGAGGAGGGGTAATTTCATTGTGATATATTTTTTTGGTAGAATTATATAATTCGTCCATAGCTTCTTTGCCAGCTCCTGATACTGCTTGATAAGTGGCAACAACTACTCTTTTAATTCTAGCAATTTCATGAAGAGGTTTTAGTGCAACCACCATTTGAATTGTTGAGCAATTAGGATTAGCAATTATGTTTTTTTTGGTGTAATCTTTTAGGTCTGACGAATTAACCTCTGGCACAATTAATGGTACGTCTTCATCCATTCTAAAATGAGAGCTATTATCAATTACCACGCATCCTGCTTTGGCAGCTCTTGGTGCATGAATTGCAGATATATTACCTCCTGCTGAAAATAATGCTATTTTTGTATCTTTAAAATCATAATCATCTAATATTTCAACATTAAGTTCTTTATTATTATATGATACTTTTTTGCCATAAGAGCTTTTAGAAGCAAGAGCTACAACTTCACTTGCTGGAAAATTTCTTTGTGATAATATATTTAAAATTTCACGACCAACATTACCTGTGGCGCCAACAACTGCTATTTTTCTTGTCATTATAAGTAATAATTAGATTATTTTTAAGATAAATCCAAGAATAGCCACCAACTTTTGTTAAGTAAAGCCAAAAATAATCACAAAATCACCTAATTAATATAATTAATTTGCATTTATGTTATAAAAAAGATACAATAAAATACTATTCATTAAATAATTAGAAAAATGTATAATGATATATTTAATAAAATAAGTGATGCTAAATATAATGATTTAAAAAAAACATTATCTAAAATAAGAGAAGGGGCAGAAGTTAAAATTGACAACCATGCTCTTCGAAATCTTTTAAAATCCTATGATAATATTAATATATCTATTAGGGAATTAATTAATAAAGAAATCGAA
>JAHXBS010000015.1 GCA_020054685.1 Rickettsiales bacterium
ATACTCCTTATTTTGTTGGAAATAAGTGAGTTTAATGTGGATTGAATTAATTGTAAATAATTAGCTAACAGTGTCTAGAAGTATTAGTATCATTCCTATTGCCAAATTTTCTGGCAAAATTTAAAAGTTCTGGTGTTTTGCTAACTGTGCTTGGTTGTGAGTTAACTATTCTATCACCTATCTCTACTCCGGCTTGTTTTGATGTATGTAAACTATCATCTATAGAATGTTGATGAAGTTCTGAATTTAAAGGTGATGGCGAAGATTCAGGAGGAGGTGGTTCAGAAAGATTTGGGTCAATCGTTACCATTAATCTAGTATCTGCATCAGCTGATGGTGCTCTTGAAGGAGTATTATTACCACCCCTTGCTTGATCTGTGCTATTATTTTCTTGGGCTTCTAAAATGCGCGGTCCATCTTCTGCACCTTCCTTTTTTTTATTGATTTGTCTTAAAACGTATCCTACTGCACCACCTAAAATTAATGCACCAGAGATAGTAGTTCCAATTATAAATGGAGGTTTTGTATAAAAGCTCTCTTTACTTTCTTGTATTTTAACAGTAATGGTCTGATTTTTTGTATCAATTGGTGGTGGAAATGATAATGGTAACGGTAACGGTAACGGTGAAGTTATAAGTTTATCAGATGCAGGTAATGGTGATGAACTAGGCTCATTTACTGAAGAAGTAACATCTGCATTTGAATTTGAATTTGTTACCCCTCCTTGATTTGTTTGTTCTTCAAGTGGTATTTGATTTGTTTTTATTAAATCATAATCTGGTGCAGGGGTTAAAGTTGGTGCTTTAGTACTAAGTACACTAGCTAATTGTGAAGTAGTTGAACTTAAGAAAGATATAAAATTGCCCACTCTACTATTCTTTTCTTTAGTTTGAGTAGGAGGTGGTGGTGTTGTAGAGATTGAGCTAGAAGGAGGTGGTGGTGTTGTAGAGATTGAGCTAGAAGGAGGTGGTGGTGTTGTAGAGATTGAGCTAGAAGGAGGTGGTGGTGTTGTAGAGCTTGAGCTAGAAGGAGATAAAGCTTTTGTCGTAGTAGGTGAAGCTTCTATAATAGGTTTAGTCGTTAATGTCTCTTCTTGCATTGATGATGTTGATTGAGGATTAAGAGCATTATTACATAATTGTGGACATCTTTTTTGAACAGGATCAAACTTACACCATTCTGCAGTAAAAGCATCGCAATTACCCATGCTATATCTACTTTCTATCATATTTTTTACTGCTGAGGGTCTATCACCTCGAGCTGCTAATGCTGAGCTTGCAGCTAATCCTAGAGTCACAATTCTAACTATATTTTTTAAAGCTGTATTCATAGTTTATTTTTAAAAATTTTGCTGAAATAAAATTTTAAATAATGTTAAATTTTCAACATTATTGTTATTAATTATATGTTGGTAATAAGAAATAGGATCGCTATTTGATTGGTAAGATAATATTTTTCTATTATTATTGTTAATTTCTGAAATTTCTAAATTAAAAGATAAGGCAATATTATTTTTTTGATACTTAGCTCCAATTCCATAAAATAGAGATCTAATATTATTTTTGAATGATAGTAGGTTCATTGAATTACCCAAGAGAACTCCACCTGAAGATGTATGAGTATAATGTTGGTAATGACTTAAGATATTGTAGTTTTTGTTTCCTATAATTGAATATATAGAAAAAATATCATTAAGATCATANCCTAGATCAATTGCAAAGCCATAGCTACTTTCTAGATTATTATTAAGAGTATAATCATCTGTTATAGTTAGAACATTTCCAGATTGATAATAATCTTTAATATCAACTTTTCTAATTTTATTATTAATATTGATTTTATCGTAAAATAATCTTGGTTTGATAAAAAATTTATTATAATTAAAAGCATAACCATAATTGATTCCAAGATTTGTGCCATTTCTTCTTTTTGAAGATTTGTTATTTTTATAATTTATGTAATCATCATTATTAATATATGATGCATTTATAAAATTAGCTGATGTGTAATTTATTGATGGTCCAAAATAATGACCTTGGGTTTTGGCATTTATTGCATTGCTAAAAAGAAGCAAAAATGTTAATGTTAAATATAATATAATTTTCATAATAATGTGTTTTTATGTTACATTATTTATTATAGCATATTTTGGACATTTATGCAAATCTGCTTACTATTTTACATTATTTAATTGACTTTATTTAAAATATTTGGGCTATATTAGTGTTTTTTGTAACATAATTTTTGTGTGAGGCTAATTTTGAAAATTATTAAAATTTTAAAAAAAAATAATATTAAAGCCAATAAACCCAGGAAAGGTTATTCTTATTTTAGTGTTGCAATATCAATGGTAGTTATTGGTACTTTTGCAATTAGTATATATAAATCAGCAGAAGTTGTAGTTAATAAAACTCAAAAAGTTGCCACTAATTGGCAAAATCAAGGTAATGCTCAAAGTAGCAATGTTGAAGAAGTTGATAAATGCCAAGGTCTTGTTATAAGCTCCTTATCTAGTGATGGATATTCATATGAAACAATAAACTCCAGATGTGTTGTTACTCTTTTATATGACTCAATAAGTGATTCTGGTGGATATACCAGATATGATTTGCAATTTCCTAAAAATACATCAGCTCAATTGCTTATTGTAGCTGGAGGAGGTGGTGCAGGAGGTGCATATGATGCTAATAGAGGTACTGGAGGCGGTGGCGCTGGTGGGTTAATATATGATCCAGCCTATGATATAAATTCTGGCACAACATATGAGGCTAGAGTTGGAAAGGGAGGTGCTGGTGGTGTAACTGGTGGCAGAGCAGGAAGTGGCCAACAAGGTGTTAGGGGTAGTAATTCAATATTTAGTTCATATATAGTATATGGTGGTGGTGGGGGTGCAAGAACCCATAATTCTGATAATTCTACTTCTAATGGAGTTTCTGGTGGTTCAGGAGGAGGTGGCGGAGATTTACGTGGTGAAGGTGCTGGATCATCTCAAAATAATAATCCTGCTGGTTATGGTTTTGGAAATAGTGGTGGTCATTCTCGTGCAACATACACAAATGGTGGTGCAGGAGGAGGCGGTGGTGGTGCTGGTGGCAGGGGTAATGATTCTGGTGGTCATCCAACTGAAGTTGGTCTTGGTGGTATAGGTAAGGAATATGATATTTCAGGCTCTGTGGTTGAATATGCTAGAGGTGGTAATGGTGGTAATGGCTGGTCTGGGAGCGCAGGATCTGAAGATGCATTACCTAATACTGGTAATGGTGGTTCAGGGGGTGGTCGATCCTCTAATGGCGGAAATGGTGGTTCTGGTATTGTTATTATTAGCTTTGAATAAATTATATATTTTTATTAAAATCAACTAAGAAATCACAGTAATATTTCTGATCTTAATTGCTCAATAGTAATTTTTTTATCATAAAGTGCTCTTCCTATAATTGCACCTTTAATATTTTTATTATTATATTTTTTAAGTTCTATTATATCGTTAATATTTGATATACCACCAGAGGCAATTACTGCTATATTGCTATTTTGTGCTATATTTAATGTTTCTTTTATATTTGGGCCGCTTAATGTACCATCTTTGGCAATATCGGTATATATTATCGCATTTGCTGAGCAATTTTGATATTTTTGTGCTAAATCTATGGCGCTTATTTCGCTGGTTTCAACCCAGCCTTGTGTTGCAACATGGCCATTTTTAGCGTCAATGCCAATTATTATTTTATCTGGATTTTCTAGGCATGCTTGTTGAACTAGTTGGGTATTAGTTAGTGCTAATGTGCCGATAATAATTTTATCAACTCCTATATTAAGCCATTTATTAATATCTGATAAAGATCTAATGCCGCCACCTAATTGTGTTTTAATATTGGTGTGTTTTATTATGTTTTTTATTACTTCTTGATTTTTAGCATTACCACTTACAGCGCCATCAAGATCAACTATGTGAAGATGTTTAAAGCCAAAATTTTCAAATTCTAATGCTTGAGCGACTGGGTCATTATTAAAAATTGTTGCTTGGTTCATATCGCCTTGATAAAGGCGAACACATTTTCCATCTTTTAAGTCTATTGCGGGATATAATATCATAAAATAATAAAATTGCTTAACAACTATAATTATGTTATTAATGTTGTTAGTTAGTTTGTTAAATGAATAAGATAAAATATTAATTTATGATTACAAAGCTTTTATTAAAAATATTACCTGCTTTTATACCCCTTTTTACTTATATATTTTGGGTTGTTATTGTTGATGGCATCATTGTTAAATATATTACTAAAAAAATTAGCAATAAATTTAATAAAAATAATAAAATAATAGATGCTGAATATGAAATTATTGGTCAAAAATCTACTAATAAAAACAAGTCTAATTCTAAAGGGTCACTTAAAAATAGATTTGCCTTTAAAAATAATAAATTTGTTGCTCCAATATATTTATCATTGATATTGGCTATTTTTAGTTTGATTTATTATGCAATATTTAGCTCAAATTAGTTGTTAAAGAAAAAAATATCTGATGAAAAAATATCTTGGTATTTTAATTTCATAATGTTATATTTGATTTCGTTACAAAATCAAATATAACATTATGACAGATAATAAACTCCTTATCAAAACTAGTAATCCAACTAGTGAGTCACAAATTAATAAAAGAGGTGGCAAAAGAAAAGGCTCTGGTCGCAAGACTAAATATGGTAGCCAAACAATAGTAATGCGGGTTCCTATTGATTTATCTAGCGATATTCAAAATTTTATCAATAATGGCAATAAAATGAAATTGCCACTTTATGCTTCTAAAGTTTCTGCTGGGTTTCCTTCGCCGGCAGATGATTATATTGCTACTAGGTTGGATTTAAATAACCATATCATAAAAAATCCTAGCGCTACTTTTTTTGTTAGGGCCGTGGGTAGCTCAATGATAAAAGCTGGTATATTTGATGGAGATTTACTTGTAGTGGATCGTAGCTTAAATGTTACTGAGGGCAGGGTAGTTATAGCGGCAATTGATGGTGAATTAACAGTTAAAAGATATTGCGTGAAAGATAATAAACCATTTTTAATGCCAGAAAATGATAAATACCCACCAATTACTATTAATGAAGAGCAAGGTGTTTATATATGGGGAGTAGTTACTAATGTTATCCATCCTTTATGAAAGTTAAAAATAATATCTTTGCGTTAATTGATTGTAATAATTTTTATTGCTCATGCGAAAGAGTCTTTAATCCTGCGCTAGAAAAAAGAGGAGTTGTGGTATTATCTAATAATGATGGCTGTATTGTTGCTAGGTCACAAGAAGTTAAAGACCTTAAAATACCAATGGCAGCACCATATTTTCAATATAAAAATATTCTTAAACAAAATAATGTTAAAGTTTTTTCGTCAAATTACCAACTTTATGGCGATATGTCTGCAAGGATCATGAATATATTAACTAATTATTGTCCAGAAATTGAGTTTTACTCAATAGATGAGGCTTTTGTTAAATTAAATAATATTGCTAATATCAATTATGAGCAATATTGTCTTGAAATTGCTAATTACATTAAAAAATGCACCTCAATTCCAGTGTCAATTGGTATTGGTCCAACTAAAACATTGGCTAAAATTGCTAATTTTGTTGCTAAAAAAACTGCTAAAAAAGTGGTTAGTTTAATTGATGAGCAAAAAATAGATCATATACTTAAAAAAGTGGCCATAGAAGATGTTTGGGGTGTTGGGAAAAATTTGGCTCTTAAATTAAGAAAAGCAGGAATATATTACGCTTATGACCTGAAAAAACTAGATACAATGTGGGCAAGGAAATATTTAACAGTAGTTGGTGAAAGAATGGTGCGCGAATTAAATTCTATATCATGTCTAGAAATTAGCCATTTTAGCCCTAAGAAAAATATTATTTCGTCTAAATCATTTGGACAAATCGTTCATAAAAAAGAATTTTTGCAGCAATCATTAGCAAGTTACGGCGCTAGGGCTTGTCAGAAATTGCGCAATCAAAATGGCAAAGTTCAGGCTATATCTATTTTTATTCGTACTAATAAATTTCGTCTTAATGATCGTCAATATTATAATGGCTGCACTCAGTCACTTGATATTGCTACAGATGATAGTAGCAAAATTATCAAATTAGCTCTAAAATTACTAGATAGCATTTATATTGACGGCCTTAATTATCACAAAGCGGGCATAATATTACATGATATAATATCTAAACAAAATGAGCAAGCCAACTTATTTGCAGATATTGATCACCAAAAACGCAGTAATTTAATGAAAATCATAGATAATATTAATCATAAATCAGGAAAAGAAACAATATTCTTTGCCCAGCAAGGCGTTAATAGGATATGGTCATTAAAATCTGATCATAGTTCACCAAGATATACTACTAATTGGCATGAAATACCTAGTGTAATAGCTTGATATAATAAAATCGCCTATATTAGTTATCTTCCTATACGCAACTCAGTGCTTAAGGATGCTGCAGGCCCTGTAGCTGAGCCATATATCAGCTGCAATATATAGAGGACTTTGACTATCAATATTCTCTTCATTTATTAAGTTGGCATTACATTTAATTAATATTTCTATGTGACTAGCTCTACCAAGTACTGTGGCAAGAAAAAAAGGTTTAAAACCGATATAATCACAATTTCTAAGGATTGATGAGTATTAAGTAGCTAATAAAGAGATATCTAAATTATTAATTATGGCATCATTAATTTTACTAATTACATCAACTGCCATTATTCATATATTGTTATTCATAAATAATTTATAAACACTAAATATTGCTATAAAGTAGTCAGGCTTAAATAAATATTAAGAGTTTTTTTTAGCATAATATCGTTAGAAAAATTATTTACCACATTATCTCTGCCAGCTTTTCCTATGAACTCTAACTGAGAATTTGGCATATTAAGTAAATTAGTAATTTTTAGAGTGAGGTCATTTATGTTATTATTGTCAAAGATAAAGCCTGTTTTATTATCAATTATTGTTTCAAGATAGCCGCCAATATTACTTGCTATTATTGGCTTTTGACATGATTGGGCTTCTATAGGAATTCTGCCAAATGCTTCAGCCTTAATGCTTGGAGCAATAACAAAATCGCATATTGCATAAGCAGCTGGCATGTCTGAGCAATTATCTACAAATTTAATTTTACTTGATAGTTCAAGATTATTTACTTTATTTTTCAATCTAGTTAAATATTGATCATGTCCATGGCTAGATCCAGCCATAATGCATAAAAAATTTCTGCTAACATTATTTAGCGCATCAATTAAAAATTCATGACCCTTCCAACTGGTAAAGCGAGCAGGTACAAAAATTAACTTTGTTTCAAGATTTGCGATTTGCCATTGATCAATAATGTTGTTAATTCTGATTTTGTCGATATTGTCAATATTGAAATAATTTATATCTACCCCTCTATTTATTATTTGAGAATTGTTATAATTTAATTTATTAAAATATTTTGGATAGTTACTTCTGACATAATTTTTTATAAAAGATGAAACCATAATAACATATTTAGTTTTGAGCATATAGCTATTATAGAGTCTTTTAAAAATATTTATCGAATATGTGCCATGTATTGTGCTAACCAATTTTATTTTTTGAATTTTAGATGCATAAAAAGCACTGATCATTGGTGCTCTTGATCTAATATGTAAAATATCTATTTTGTTATATTTTATAATTTGCTTTAATTTTATTATATTTGTTATAATATTTACTGGGTTTTTACTCTTAACATTAAGAATAATATATTTGATATTATTTTCTTTGAGTTGATTGATCATTCTGCCGCCACTAGTGATTATGATAGGTTGATGATTATGTCTTTTTAAATATATTGCTAAATCTATTACACCTCTCTCTACGCCACCACTTTCTAAAGAGGGTATGATTTGGGCAATTACTAATTTTCTTGTTGAGGGTTTGGACATTATTATATTTAATATGTTATATTTTAATTACTTACAAAGAAAAACATTAAATCAATTTTTATCAATTGCTACCATATTAATATCATTAATATGGTTTAGTAGAGCAATATCCTTTATGAAATATGTTACTGAAAATGGTATTGCTATGGGTGATTTTTTTTATTTATTTATTTTAATATTGCCATGGCTGTTAATGTTTATAATTCCTGTTTCCCTTTTTATAGCCGTTTTATTAATATATTATAATTTGCTTAAAAATAATGAGATTTCAATATTAAAAAATGCCGGTTTATCAAAGCTAATGATTGCTAGACCAGTAATTATCTTGTCAGTAATAATTACATTTATTAGCTATTTTTTAACCTTTTATATTATGCCATATGCCAATAAAGAATTAAGGCTCATGAAAGTTGATTTTGTTAATAATTATGCCACTATGGCATTTAACCCAAATAGCTTTGAAACAATTAATAATTTAACAATCTATGTAAAAGATAAGGATGAAAATAACAGGCTTTATGGAGTAATGATTAATGATAAGAGGTCAAAATTAAACTCAATTACAATAACTGCTCAAACTGGCGATATAATTACTAAAAGTGATGCAATATATTTAATTATGAAAAATGGCACAGTTCAGAGATATAATTATCAGAAAAAAAATAGTG
>JAHXBS010000027.1 GCA_020054685.1 Rickettsiales bacterium
TTTTTAAGCAAGAGTTCTATTATTTGTAAATTATTATTGTATGCAGCATTATGTAAAGCGCTATCACCATTTTTATCACATATATTAACATTAATGTTTGCTTGATCAAGTAATATTCCTCTAATTCTAAGGGAAAAACGGGGTCAGACCCCAATATTCCTATATACTTTCTACCTCAACGTCATAAAAGTAAATTCTCCCTAATAGGAAAAAACATAGAAGCTGCGTTAATCAAAGAATTTGCAGTTAAATTGGGAACGCCATATACCTCACTAGTGACATTAAAACTATTGTTAATTTTTCTAACTAATAAATCAAAATCTCCATCCCCTGACGCTAAAACTACTATATCTGATTTTGGAGCATATTCCATAATGTCAATAGCAATACCAACATCCCAATCTCCCTTAGCTGATCCATCACTCCTATTGATAAATGGTTTTAATTTTACCTCAAAGCCAATGGCCCTTAAAATATTTTGAAATTGTTTTTGTTTTTCACTATTCCTATCTATTGCATAGGCTATGGCAGTTACAACTTCTCTATTTTGCGTGATTTCTGACCAAAATTTATTATAATCAAAATTACAATTATATTTTTCTTTTGTGGTGTAGTATATATTTTGTACATCAACAAAAACTGAAACCTTTTTCATTGGAACTATTTATTTTTTAAAATTTTATAAAGCATAGCCTTATTTTTATAACTTTGTGAATCTGAGGGGTTAAGTTCAATGGCCTTGTTATAATCAATTAGAGCGTTGCCAATTGTTTTAAATGATAATATACATTACCTCTACTTCAATAAGCATCGGAAGAATTAGCATATGAACTTGGGTCAGACCCCAATATTACCACAATATTACCAAGGGGTGATATTTGAACTTAAAACAAATTTTAAAAACTTAACTTATAATTATTTATCTTTTTATAGATTAATATTAAATAAGTTACATTAATAATAATTTTAATTTTTTTAATTAATCCCAGTTTTATTGGATTTTTGACCCTAAATCCATAAATATCAAAAAGGCACTGGGTAATTCTTATAACAATTATTAATATCACTCAAGCAATCCTTATTTATATTAATATTTATTGCTGCTATATTGCTTTTTAATTGATCCATTGAAGTTGCTCCAATTATTGAGCTTGCAATCCATTTTTTTGATAATGTAAAAGCAATAGCCATTTGACATGGATCAAGATTATGTTTTTTAGCAATTGCCAAATATTGCCTAGTGGCATTGCAGGTATTAAGCTCTATTCTTGTTTTATAGCGATCCCAGCCATCTGCCATAACTTCTTTTGAAAATCTAGAATTAGCATGAAATTTATTATCCAAATATTTACCACTCAAAGCCCCCATAGCTAAAGGTGACCATGCTAAATATGATACATCCTCTAATATACAAGTTTCTGCAACATCATGTTCATCTCTTCTTCTTAATAGATTATATTCATTTTGAATTGATGATATTTTTATTAAATCATTATAATGAGCAATATCAACATATTGTTTAATGCCCCATGCTGAATCATCAGATAAACCAATTGCTCTAATCTTGCCCGACTTTACTAATTGATCAAGGGTATTGATAATTTCATAAATATTATCAGTAATTTTTTGTTTGGCGTTTTTTTCATAAGGCGGCTCAAAATCCCACCAATTTGAAAAGTGATAATTAGCTCTATTTGTTGGCCAATGCAGCTGATATAAATCAACATAATCTGTCTTTAATCTTGCAAGACTATTTTCAACAGCAATTATTATATTCTCTTTATTAATCACTGGAGTCTTTTCACCCCTAGCCCATGGTAATGGAGAAAATTTAGTGGCAATTACCACATCTTGTCTTTTACGATATTTTTCAAACCAATTGCCAATGATAATTTCTGTTTTGCCATAACTATCTGCAGTAGGTGGAATAGCATACATTTCTGCAGTATCAAAGAAGTTTACCCCTTGATCTAGCGCATAATTCATTTGCTCAAATGCTTGCTCTTGATTATTCTGCTTGCCCCATGTCATTGTTCCAAGGCAAATTCTGCTAATTTTAATATTGGTTGTACCAAGATTTACATATTTCATAGAAATTATTTAAAGTAATTTTGTAACTCAGCTATCTCAAGGGAAATTGATAAATTACTAAGATTTGGCAAATCTTTAAAAAAGTCATTTAATTTTTTAAGCAATATATTGCCAAAATTATTTTTTTGCTCTTCTGATCTGCCAGACATTATTTTAATTGTAATATGGATAAATGATTTTTTTATATTATCAGCCACAAGATAATTATCTAGCTCATATACCCTACTCTTGCAGGCATTAATATTAGCCGATATTTCACTTACCAATAAATCATGTATTATTGGCAGTAACTTTACTACGTCATTTTTATTGTCAATATTTGAGCTATGCTCGATAATAATGTGAGGCATTTTATATAAATTAAAGTAATATTAATAACTAATTTTGACTAAGCTACAAATCAGACCTATTAAACCGCCAAAAAAACCGCCCCAAACTACAAGCCAACCTAAGTGCCTTTGGATCATATTTTGAATGATTTTTTTAACCATTATAGGAGTTAGATTAGATAATCTATCATCAATTATTTTTTCAATTTTAACAGATATATTTTGTACTAAATCATCAGAATTATTACTATCAACAAATTCAGCAATAATATCTTTAAGTTTTAAGATAATTGGCTCTTTAATAGGAATAAGAGCTTCTTTACCTCCAATCATTGATAACATAGATCCCATTGGCGACTCAATAATTGCGTCACATAACCCGTCAAATATTTTGTCAAAATTGATTTTTTTATTTATTTTATCACTAGATATGTCATTATTATCTTTAAAAAATTTTTCGATATGCTCTTTATTAAAAAATTCATTTATAATAAGTTTTTTGATAGCTTTTTTAAAATCGTCAAAACGATTTAATATTACACCAGAACCATATAAAAAAGGAACTCTTTCAAATAACATATGAATTGCCAACCAATTTGTCAAAGCTCCTGACAAGGCAAATATTCCTACCAAGAAAAATATTTCGCCATATATTGGCATAAAATAGCCAATTATAGCAATAATTAGCGCAATAAGATTTGTGATTAAATTAGCATTTAATATCATTTTAAAAAGATTTTTGCCACCCAAAAGTGATTTTATATTTATTTTTAAGCATTGGTCCGTCAATTCTTTGATATATTGGCACTCCATATTCAAAAGCAACTCTATTGCCAGTTAAATAACCATTTGTAATCAAATAATTAATACCAATCAGGCTATCAATTTGTTTTTTGTCATATAAGTCATTATTCATGGGAGGTGCCATATTGCTCATATTAGCTAATTCTTGATCACTTTGATTAATTTCGTCAGTAATATTGGCATCAATTCTAGTAGAAATACTAATATTATTGGTCAATTTTTTTGCCAACCATAATGTTGCATTATAATTATCGCCAAATCTATAACCGCGATAATTTCTGCCAGTTCTAATTGTAGAATTTAATTGAGCACCGTAAGAAAAACTATTTAACAAACTACTAAAGCTAATACCAGGCATGAATTCTACAGTGCGAGAGCCATTTTGCATACCATATGCTAGCATTTTTCCTTCTTTGCTATTATTAATTTTGCCAATAGGAATATTTAAGCCAAAATTAAATTGAGCTTTTTTGTTATTATTCTTACCAAATTGATAAAGACCATTTAGTTTAACATCAGAAACTCCTTCTATATTTCGTGACTTTATTGATGAAGACATTTTATTTTTCAATTTCATATCTTTTTCAAGATAAGCTCCCATTAATGATATTGTAAATTTATCAGTAACACCATACATGGCAGAAATCATGTGCATTTTCATCGACATATTTATCGCTGCATTCATGTAATTTTCCATAGCTTGCTGCAAAGATATATCTTTTCTATTATTTGCCAAACCCCTCATCGACATATTTTTATATCTATATGCCAACATAAAATCATTTTTATCATGAATATGATCTCGCATAACACCTATTGGCGCATGGTAATCAACTCTATTTTCAATGGCAAATATATTTCTTAAAATAGCAAATAAAAAACATATTGATAATAAAAGAATTTTTAGTAATTTAATCATATCTTTATATTTTAATTTGTTAAAACCATTATGATTTATAATTTTATTAATAATAAAATAAAGTTTTTTCTTTTGCTAATATTATTACTTAATATATCTAGTAATTTACACGCTTTTGACCTTGAAAAAGCGATTGGAATCGTTGATGCAGTTACTACTAATGATAAAAAAGGTACAAATATTGTCAATGACACCATAAATAAACCTCTAGATAAAATAGAGCAAAAGGCTTCTAAAAAAATCGACAAATTACTATCAAAAGTTGAGGGGTCAATTAACAAAACCACCAACAGAATTGAGCAAAGAATCGATAAATATGATCAAAAATTTGACAAATATGAAGAAAAAATCGCTAAAATTGAGAATACTTCAAATAAAATAATCGATTTATATAATAAAATTGACCCAGAAATAATTACAAAAAATATTAAAAAAATTATCATCATATTTTCTTTATTTAGCTTATTACTAATCTTGCTACTAGTTGTAGTCCTTATAAAGCTAATTCAAGTCAATAAAAAATTATCCAAATCTTAATGTTCACAACATTATTATTACATGATCTCAAATGCAATTTCAGAAATATAAGCCTTGCTGTAAATAGCTGCTTATTTTTTATAATATTTTTTTTCACAGCGCAATTAATTCAATCTGGCAATATTAATAAAATTGATAATAATATTATTTTTTGGATTATTCTAATTAGCGTAATTCTATCTTCCTCTCATCAATATCTAAAATCTGATTATGAAAATGGCGTAATAGAACAAATTATCTTGGCCTGCTATAATTTTGAACTTTACATATTTGCCAAAATAATAGCTAATTGGATATTATTTTGTCTGCCACTAATAATTATTTATCACCTAATTAATAATGACTTCAAATTTAGCATTAGCGCAATAATAGCATCATTTAGTATTAATATCATATGCTGCTTTTCTGCAATTTTTAGCCTTTCTAATAATTCATCTTCTCTAATTGCAATTATCGCCCTGCCATTAATTATACCAATATTGCTAATCGCGCAAAACTATAATTTATCTTTTAGCATTATACTGCCCCTAACTGTTTTTTTATTTACAATCTTATCATTTAGCGCCACAAAATTAATAAAAATCATTATTTCTTAACGATAGATATAAGGAATAGATAGTTGGAACTATAGGTTCAGACCCCAGTTTTACTTCTCAATTTTCCTATTTGATTGTGAAGATGAAAGAGTTGATATGCTTTATTAACTTTTGATTAGAAATAGTAATGATCCTTAAAAAATTATAAGGCAATTAAATTAAAATATTATCAATAATTCTGACCGTATTTAAATATCCCGCAAAAAATATTCTTAATTGCAAATTTTTTTCATATTTTTTAACCATCTTAAGATTATCTTGATCTCTAATTTCAAGATAATCTATCTTGTCAAAGCTACTATTTAACATGGCCACTCTTGATTCTTCAATAATATGCGATAAATCCTGCTTATCTTTTAATGTGTGAATAACATCTTTCATTACCGTAAGAATTTCATAAGCTTTGGGAGCAATTTTTCTAACATTTTTATCAAGCAATATATTTCTTGATGACATTGCCAACCCATCATTACAACGATAAGTTGGTACAGAAATTACTTCTAAATTGAAGCTAAGATCCTGAACTAAATTTTTAATAATTAGTAATTGCTGATAATCCTTTTCACCAAAAAATGCATAATTAGCTTGTATTAAATTAAAAAGCTTTGCCACAATCAAACAAACACCTGAAAAATGTCCAGGCCTATTTTTTGCACATAAGCAATTTGTAAGATTTTCAAATTCAATATTTATTAATGGCTGCTTTTTATATATATCGATATTATCGGGGCAAAAAACATATTTAACCTCTAGCTCCTTAAGTTTTTTAATATCAAGTTCAAGGTTTCTTGGATAGCTTTTAAAATCCCAATCATTATTAAATTGCTGCTTATTAACAAATATTGTTACCACAATATTATCAGTGTATTTTTGAGCTTCTTTAATTAAAGATAAATGGCCATCATGTATCATTCCCATAGTTGGGATTAAAGCAACTTGCTCTTCCTTATCTTTAATTGACTTAATAGAATGCTTTAAATCATCTATTTTAGAAATTACCTTCATTATTTTTTTATAAAACTTAAAACCCTTATTATTTTATTAAGGTCTTTATAATAATTTAATATATTAAAATTATTATTCGCAAAAATTTCTTTGATAGTTTCATCTTGATTAATACCTATTTCAACAATTATTCCACCATCATTATTTAGATATTTTGATGATTTATCTGCAATTTTTCTGTAAAAATACATGCCATCACCCCCCCCATCTAGCGCTATAACTGGATCATATTTAAGATCTTTTGCTAATTTTTTAATATCATTAGTTGGAATATATGGTGGATTTGATATTATCTCATCAAATTTAATATCATGAGAAATATTTGCAAAAATATCTGATTGTATTAAATTTATTCTATCACTTAACATCATCTTATCAGCATTTTTTTTTGCAATATTTAGCGCTTTTTTACTAATATCAACTCCATAGATTTTTATATTTGGATATAATTTTAATAATGTTAGCGACAAACATCCTGAACCAACACCAATTTCTAATATATTTATAGCAATATTTAAATCTGGATATTTTGCTAAAAATGCTTCAATCAAAACTTCAGAATCAGGCCTAGGATCCAAAACATCACAATTAACAATAAAATTATCATGATAGAAATTTTTATTGCCGATAATCTTTGCAACAGGAATAAATTGTGATCTTTTAATAATATTTTGCTGAAATATTTCTAATTGTTTAGCATTAATAATGTTTTTTTCAAAATATATTTGCTCCTTGTTTAAGCCAGCTGCATCTTGAAGTATTAATAAAGTATCAATGTTAAAACTATGAATTTGCGACAATCTTAATTTATCCCTACCCCATTTTAAGGCTTCAAACGCATCCATCACCTATTAGTATTATAGAATAAATTAAAAACTTTGAACAACATCTCTAATCGACCTATCATTAATCATAAATTCTAAATTCTTTTCCCGGTGAATTTTTAATGATAGATTTTTTTTGCTATTTTCTAATTTAGATAGATATTCTTGATATTTTTCAGGATAATTTTCTTCATACCACAATATATCACTAATCTCTTTATTAATATCGTACTCTTCTTTATTATCACTATCATCTTCAAAAATAGAATCCTGACTTATAGAGCTAGCTCTAAGATCAATTATTTCTTGCGCCAATTCATTTGCCACTTCATTATCTTGTCTAATATTCATTATAACATTATCAATATTACTTATAGCTTTATTTAAAAATAAGGAATAATTGTCACTCTTAATATCGGTCAATTCAGAATCTGATATTATTTGATTTTGATCATTAATCATGATTTGAGCAGCTTCTTTTATGTAGGATAATAAAATATCATAATCACTAATATTGACATTAATAGTTCCAGACATTTTAGAGTCGTCAATAGAGTTTCTTAATTGACCAAGTAATGATATTTTGTAATGATTATTACTAAGTAAGAAATTATTAATATCGATGAATTTAATATTGTTATTTTTTAATGAAGCTATTTTAGTAGGGTCACTAAACGATATATTGCTTCCTAAGATTTTTTTAATGGTTATATCAAAAATTAAATTATTATCAATATTATTTAACTGATTAAAAATTTTAGCAGCATCTTTCAAAGATTCGTTATTATCTTCATTGGAAAATGCCAATAACTCATCTTCATTTAAAAATTCTATTTCTTCTAATATATTATTATTGTTATTTTGAGATATTTCATTAATTAATATTTCAGCACTATCATCATTTTGTTTTATATTATCTTCATTTACATCGGCAATAATAATATTACCCTCTTCAATATTTGTAACTAGGTAATTAGAGATTGAATTTTGATATATTTTGTGCAAATTTACAAGATTTGTATCTAATATATTAACCCTGATATTAGTTATTAATTCTTGATTAACAACCTTACTATCAAGAATAAAATTTAATGATTTCACATATTTCTCAATGTCATTTTCAGATTGAGAACTCAACTTATAACCATTATCTTTATATTTAACATTAAGAAAATTATCACCATTTAAATCCATTTCTAAAACAGGATTGCTAGCAAAGATTACATTAGTTATTGAACCATTATCATAATTAAAATTGACATTTCCAATATTTACTAACTCAAATTTATTGTCGCTTTGAACTTGAAAATCTAAATTAGCAATAAAAATACCGCCTGCAACTATTTTTTTAGGCATTTTAATGTTAATGCCACTTATTTTTACTTGTCTTTTGGTAAAAAATCCAGAAACTGATATATCTCTAACATTAACATAGTCATGCTTTTTAACAATGTTATATATGGTTGATTTAATATTATTTGATTTATAGTACCATAAAGTAAAATATGCAACTGCAACGGTAATTAATAATAGCAACGTAATAAAGGAAGATTTTCTTAACATATCAAAAAATATAATTAAACCCAGTAATTTATTTAGTAATTATTAGGATTTTATAAATAGCTAAATTCATAACTAAACTATAATAAATTGATTGCAAATATCACCAATAGCAATGATTTTTTATATCAAGGAAAGAAAAAAGTAAAATTGTTAAATAGTAGCAGCTATTAACCAACAGAAACATTTCTCGTTTCACTAGGAACTTTTAGAATAATACCATCAAGATCCTTAGTTAAAACTATTTGACAACCCAATCTAGAAGTAGGTGTTAAGCCAAATGCTAAATCAAGCATGTCTTCTTCATCTTCAGAAGCTTCTGATAATTTATCATAATAATCTTGCTCTAAAATAACATGACATGTTGAGCAAGCAAGAGATCCTTCGCAAGCACCTTCAAGATCAATATCATTATTGTGAGCAGCTTCAAGAACTGTTGTTCCAGCTGGCACCATAAATTCTTTTCTACCTTTATCGGTATCAAAAATAACTTTAACTAAATCAGACATAATAATAATTTTTTTCAGAATNGTAAGAAAGTTAATTTAAAATTCAATTAATAATTATGACTATAAATTAAAAATAGATTCAATTGGCACATGATCTGATGGCTGTTTCTCAATTCTATAATTTGTATAANTCTTACTTGAAATTATCTTTTGCTCTAAATTTAAAGTGCACCAAATATGATCAAGTCTCCTACCCCGATTTGACTTCAAAAGATCTCTTGCTCTATAACTATACCAACTATATAATTTGTGACTTTTATCAATAAATTTTCTATGAGTATCGACCCAATTTTGAGTTTTTTGTAATTTGTTCATTTTTTCAATCTCAATTGAAGTATGAGACACAACATTGATTAATTGCTTATGAGACCACACATCATGTTCCAATGGAGCAATATTCATATCTCCTAGCATAATATGATAACCATTTTGAGATTGAAAATAATCAATCATCCAATCTAAAAATTTAATTTTATGGTCAAATTTTGGATTTTCTATAATATCTGCCACATCTCCACCTGCTGGTACATAAAAATTATGTAAATGATATATTTTATTATTAATTATAAAATCAGCTTTAATATATCTTTTATGGCCATAATTTAAAATATCTGTTTTTAAGATATTTATCAATGGTATTTTAGAAATAATACAAACTCCATTATATGATTTTTCTCCATCAAATTCAATATATTGATAGCCCATTTTTTTAATATCACTTATTGGAAAATCATTATTAACAACTTTTGTTTCTTGTAGACATATAATATCTGGCTTTACATCTTTAATAAATTTATGAAGTAAATTAATTCTAAGGCGAATAGAATTAATATTCCACGAAATGATTTTTATATTACTTAAATCTTGGTTCATAATTTATTCCAATCTAAGAAAAATTAATTCTGGTTTATTAACAAGATTGCCAGCCAGTAATTTATTAGAAATATCATTATACCCTCTATTGTTATAATCAATATTAAGAAGATCTAATATTTTAGATGTAGATTTTGGCATAAAAGGCTGTAGCCATATGGTTATAACTCGAATTGCATCGAGAGATATGTATAACACCTCATTCATTTGTTCAATTTTATTAAGCTTTTTGAGATTCCATGGCGCCTGATCATTGATATTTTTATTAATGATATTAGCAAATTCTATAATTTGTTCAATGACCTTATCAAATTTTAAATCACTAAATAATTTTGTGATAATATCATGAAAATTATTAATCCTAATTTGATAATTATTAATATTAGAATTATTAATATCGCAATCAGGTATTTTAGAATCGCAATTTTTAGCAACCATTGTTAATGTTCTTTGCACTAAATTACCAATATTATTAGCCAGTTGAGAATTTATTCTTAACTTAAAATTCTGCCTTGAGTAATCTCCATCATTTCCAAAAACAACATCACTAAGCAAGAAAAACCTAAAATAATCAACCGCTAAATCATTATTACAACCAAGATCAATGAGCCAGCCTATCTCATCACTAGGGTCAATAACATTGCCCACAGATTTTGATATTTTTTGCCCCTCATTTGTCCACCAACCATGGGCAAATATCTTACTTGGCAATTTAACATTGGCAGCCATTAAAAATGCTGGCCAATATATTGCATGAAATCTTAATATATCCTTACCAACAATATGAATAGGATATGAATTATCACTTGACCAAAAACTAGATTTTTTTGAATCAATGTCAAAATAATCAATTGCCGATAAATAATTTGTTAATGCATCAAGCCAAACATAAATAATGTGATTATCATCTTTTGGAACACCTATTCCCCATTTAAAAGATGTTCTTGAAATTGACAAATCCTTCAGTCCAGATTTAACAAATGACATCACCTCATTATATCTTGATTTTGGCTGAATAAAATCAGGATTATTTTTATAAAACTCTAATAATTTATCTTGAAAAAAAGATAATTTAAAAAAATAACTCTCTTCTTCATGCCACGCAACATCTGCACCAGAAGGAGCCTTATTATCAATAATTTCATCCTCACTGTAGAAAGCTTCGTCTCTAATGCTGTACCAACCCTGATATATATCCTTATATATAAACCCGCCTTCACAAAGCTTGTTCCACAAAATATTAACATTTTTTTTATGCCTTAAATCTGTAGTTCTAATAAAATCATCATTAGATAGATTAAGAATATCAGTTAAATTGATAAATTTCCTAGAAACCTCATCGCAAAATTCCTTGGGTTTTTTACCAAGTTTAATAGCAGATTTTTCAACTTTTTGACCATGCTCATCACTTCCAGTTAAGAAAAATACATTATTGTTACATAATCTATAAAAGCGTGATAATGTATCGCATGCAATAGATGTATATGCATGACCAATATGAGGCTTATCATTAACATAATATATAGGTGAGGTAATATAAAAATTTGATTTTACCATTAAAATTCTTCTTATAAGATTAATAAATATTTTTTAAGATCATATATTGTTGCATTTTATTAAAAATTATCTTTACCTTGCAATTACAACATATATATTAATATCTCGATAATCATAGATATTAAACAAGATAAGGTTATTAATTTATTAAAATTTAAAATATTTATAAGAAAATGTCCATATTAAAAAAACTAGATGATATCATTAATAAATTTAATAATTTAGAACAACAACTCATTAATCCAGGATCACTAGGAGATAAGCTAGCATCAATATCAAAAGAACATTCTAGCCTTACAAATATTGTTCAATTAGCAACTCAATATAAGAAATATAGTAAAGAATTAAATGATATTGAAGAAATACTCCCTTCAATTGCAGAGCAAGATATGAAAGAGATGATGAGCCTTGAAAAAGATGACCTCAATAAAAAAATAGATAAATTAGAATATGATCTAAAAATTGCACTACTACCAAAAGATGAAGCCGATGAGAAAAACGCTATAATTGAAGTTAGAGCAGGAACTGGAGGTGAAGAAGCAGCTTTATTTGCAGCAAAATTATTTAATATGTATCATAAATATTGTGACAAAAAGGGTTGGAGATTTGAAATTTTATCAATTTCTGAAACTGGGCTTGGTGGCTTTAAAGATGCTTCAGCGTTGATATCTGGCAATAATGTATTTGCTAATCTTAAATTTGAATCTGGTGGTCATAGAGTTCAACGCGTCCCAGAAACTGAAAGTCAAGGCAGAGTCCATACTTCAGCTGCTACAGTTGCGGTTCTTCCTGAAGCTGAAGAAATTGATATTAAAATCGAAGAAAAAGATCTTAGAATAGACGTATTTAGATCCTCTGGCCCTGGCGGACAATCAGTAAATACCACCGATTCCGCAGTTAGAATCACACATTTACCAACTGGAATTGTAGTATCAATGCAAGATGAAAAATCGCAAATTAAAAATAGAGAAAAAGCAATGAAAGTCCTTCGATCAAGGCTTTACGACAATAAAAGAGAACAAGCTGAAAAAGAAAGGGCTGATAATAGAAAAGATCAAGTAGGAAGTGGCGATAGAAGCGAAAGAATTAGAACATATAATTTTCCACAAAATAGAGTTACAGATCATAGAATAAACCTAACAACCTACAATATAGAAGAAGTCATGATAGGAAATCTTGATGAATTTATTCAATCTCTACAAGCCGAAGATCAAGCAATAAAAATGTCTCAAACATAAAAAAAGCCTCACTTTTTTAAAAAAGTGAGGCTTTTAAGATTATATAATAATTCTTAGAAGATTTTATTTAACATTAACACTAAATGCTAGTGCGCATATATTATCATCTAAAGTAACATTAAAAGTTCCTGCGGTAGCTGTTGCAGGCGTATCGTAACACTTAGATGTAGTATTTGTAGTAATAGCTCTAATATTACCACTATTAGGTATTCCGTCATCTGACTTATTATCTCTAGAAAGAGCATCAGTAGGTGTAACAACACCTTCATAAATAGCAGAATCAGCGAAATCAGAAGGAAGGGTGTTAGAAGGAGTTGGAGTTTTGCCAGTAAAACTTCCCGTTAAAACAACAACATTCTGATTATCTGAAGACCATTTATCAAAAATCCATCCAGCATTTTTAATCTTAGAAGAAGGAGTATCAACTGCAGCAGTGACAGTTCCAACATCAGTATTATTTAATTTCGCTGTATCAGATTTAGAAAATGTTACTACTTCTGAAATAGCCCCTGTTGCAAATAAATCCTTCCAAGCTTCAGCTCCTTCTGCTACATTAGCAGCATTAACATATTCTATTAAATCATTATTATCTCCAACATTATCATAAGTTGAATCAATAACAGCTGTACTAAAATCGCCTGGTAATTCGTCAAATTGAGTATAAAATGCATTAACAGCAACAGAATAACCTCTAGCCTCTCCAATTGCAGCTCTTAATTCTGAACCTCTAATCAATGTAGCGCCCCCTGTTATACCAGCAATTAACAAACCAATAATAATTAAAACAATCGATAGTTCAATAAGTGAAAAAGCTGATCTTTTTTTGTAAGTAATATTTTTCATAATATTTAAATAATTTAGTAATTATCATATATCCAACTATACAAATTATTGTAATAATGTTAAATATGATTTATAATCAATTTGTAGTTAATGATTAACTTACTGTGAAGTCAAATAAATTTAATTAAAATATATAAAAATTATTTATGACAATAAAAATGCTACAATTTCAATGATGAGTATAGTAATATAATAGCAATAATTAAGATATTATAGATTTGTAATTAAATAAATATCTGAAACTTATTTAATCCAATTATCATATATAACGCTATATGAATCTAAAAATTTATTAAATTAAAAAAATAAATATTTATTATCTTAAATTACTAAAACACTCCAAGCGCCATAATAATTATAAAATAATAAATATATTTTAGGTCAAATTTTGACTTAAATTAACTATTACCTCATGATCTATTATATAAGTTAAATTTTGAACAATTTTTATCTCAAAATTATTGATTTAAATTATACTAATTATACCACCATACTATATTATTGTTTATTAGATAAATCCATCCGAATTAACCAAAATATAACATTATATTTAATGATTTTAATTTTTATCTAAAAAAATTGAAAAAAAACTTTTGCACACTTTAAGTGTGATCTATGTTAATTTAATTTTTTGTTTTATTATTATGTTTCATTCTACTAAAAAATCTAGATCAGCCTTCTCTCTTATTGAGTTGTCAGTTGTTTTGATTATTATTGGTTTATTGATAGCTGGCATAACTGGTGGTGCTAGTCTAATTAGAGGATCTGAATTAAGAGCAATTTCTGCAGAAGCAAGGGGATTTGGTGTTGCCGTTAGAGCTTTTCATACTCAATATAATGCCTTACCAGGCGATTTTGATAAGGCAGTATTTGATGCTTCAAAAGATGAGCTTGGAAATAATGACGGATTTATTCAATATATCAATTCTGATAGTAAACCAGAAGGACTTGAAGCATGGAAAGATTTATTTGCAATAGGCGCCATTGTGGATGATACCATCTATACTAACACTGCTAATGCAAAAATTACTATTGGAGACGCTCAGTCTGTAACTGATACACAAATCCCATCATCAAAACTTAAAAATTCTGGTTGGGTTTTCGACAATTGGCCGCATGATAATCAAAATGCCGTTTTGTTAATTAACAAAACCACCTCAACATCTACTACAGCTGGAATGTTAAAAGATGACTCTACTGCATCAGTTGGATTTTCAGGAACAATATCACCTGCAGACGCATTTTCTATAGATGAAAAACTTGATGATGGTCTTCCAGTACTAGGTGAAATAAGAGCACAATCCGGCGTAGTAGATGCTGGAAGAAGTACTGGAGGTGATAGTAATTGTCACACTGGTGCAGATGGCTCAGCAGGAACAGGTGGAACCTATGCTCTAGTCGAAGGAGATAAAAGACATTGTGTAATGGCATTTAGCGTTAATGTTATTGAGTAATTTTATAAAACTTAGCAAGTTTAATACCGAAGCTAATTATAATTAGCTTCGGTTTTTTTTTAAATAAAATAAACATACCAAAAGAGATAATCATCGACAATTAAAAAATTGCCAAAATTAATAAATAGATTATATATTATGATTTATATTATGCGTGTTGTCAAAAACAAGATTGATCTTTTCAGTCTGTTGCAAATATAAGCCTATTAAATTATAAAAATTCAATATTGATAATTTCATAAGAAATAACACCGCCAGGAGTTCTTATTTCAACCTCATCTCCTTTATTTTTATTTAATATTGCGCTTGCAACTGGTGATATTGAAGATATCATTTTTTTATCAATATCTGCCTCATATTCGCTAACTATTTTATATTGTACCACCTTTTCATTATCGACATCTTCTAAGGTAACAGTGGCACCAAAAATTACCCTATCTCCAGAAAGATCTTTGACATTAATTACTTCAGATCTTGAATATTTATCTTCTAAATCGCTTATACGTGCTTCAATAATACCTTGTTTTTCTCTGGCTGAATGATATTCTGCATTTTCCTTAAGATCGCCATGATCTCTGGCTTGAGCTATCTGCTCGATAATAACTAGCCTTTCATTATTTTTTAAATGATCTAATTCTTTTTTGAGATTTTCATATCCCTCTTTAGTTATTTGAAATTTTTTCATAATTTAATATTTATATTCATCGTTTTTAAAAGGACCATTAGTGCTAACACTTATATATTGAGCCTGCTTATCATTTAGTTTTGTCAATTTTGCATTTAGCTTGTCCAAATGAAGCATGGCAACCTTTTCATCAAGATCTTTAGGAAGTAAATAAACTTTATTTTCATAATTTCTATAATTTTGCCATAATTCAATTTGCGCCATGACCTGATTAGTAAAGCTTGCAGACATTACAAAAGCACTATGTCCAGTAGAACACCCTAAATTTAATAAACGACCTTGCGCAAGTAATATAATTCTTTTATTTTGACTCATTTCAATTTGATCAACTTGTGGCTTAATATTGGTCCATTTGTAATTTTTTAATGCATCTACTTGAATTTCATTATCAAAATGACCTATATTGCCAATTATTGCGCAATCTTTCATATTTCTTATATGATCAACTGTAATAACATCTACATTACCTGTTGCTGTTACAAAAATATCTGCTTGATCAATAACATCCTCAATAGGACGTACATTAAAACCAGCCATTGCAGCCTGCAATGCGCAAATTGGGTCAATTTCAGTAACTACAACTCTAGCACCTTGAGATTTAAAAGCCTCGGCACAACCCTTACCAACATTGCCATATCCGCAAATCACTACCATCTTGCCAGCAATCATTACGTCAGTCGCTCTTTTAATGCCATCAACTACACTTTCTTTACAACCATATAAATTATCAAATTTTGACTTTGTAACTGAATCATTAACATTAATTGCTGGGACTTTTAATTTATTATTTTTAACCATTTCATGAAGCCTCAACACTCCCGTTGTTGTTTCCTCTGACAATCCTCTAATATTTTCTAAAAGATGAGGATATTGCTCATGTATTATCTTTGTAAGATCTCCTCCATCATCTAAAATCATATTTGGCTGCCAATTTTTATCGCCTATAATTGTTTGTTTAATACACCATTCATACTCCTCCTGCGTTTCACCCTTCCAAGCAAAAACTGGTATATCTCTTGCAGCAATTGCTGCTGCAGCATGATCAACTGTAGAATAAATATTACAAGAACTCCACCTAACACAAGCTCCTAATTCAATTAAGGTTTCAATTAAAATAGCAGTTTCAATTGTCATATGTAAGCAGCCAATAATATTAGCACCTTTAAGGGGGTATTGACCTTTATATTGCTGCCTAAGAGCCATTAATCCAGGCATTTCATTTTCAGCTAAGGTAATTTCTTTTCTACCCCAATTAGCAAGATTGATATCTTTAACCTTACCGTGTGTAGTCATTCTATAATAAATGGATTAAATAAAAAATATAAAAATATTGAAATAAAAATATAGCCATAGCTATATTTCTTTTTGCTATTTACAATTATTAAAAAGCTAAATATTGACATTATCGCTAAAAAAAATAATAAAAACTCTATATAATTCATAGCAATTGCAGCAATTAACATAAATTTAATATAGTCAAAAAGCTGCTGATCACTAGAAAATAAATTAAGATTTTTATGACTAAAAATTTTATAAAAAATTGTTACAAAAACCATACCAAATACTGACGAATATATAATTTGAAATATTTCTTGATCAATCAATATTTTATTGATAATAACTAATATTAATAAAAAAATTAACATAGGTTGCGGCAATTTCTTATGATTAAAGTCGCATGCAAGCAATATTACACAAGAAGTAGTAATCAAGGAATAAATAATAAAATCTTCACTAAATGAAAATTGATAATAACAATAAACAAACATTATTGTTGTTAAAAGCTCAACAAAAAGATGTGTTCTTGGAATTTTAGATTTGCAATTTCTGCATTTTCCAAGAGTAAAAAGCCAATTAAGCAAAGGAATGAGGTCACGTGTTTTAATTATTGCATCACATCTTGGACAGCGAGACTTTTTTCCAAAATATCTTCCAAAGCAAGATTGATTAATAGGAAGCCTATATGCGAATAAAGTAGCATATGAACCAAATATTGCTCCAAAAGCTGAAGCTAATAGTAACTCAAAAAAATAATACATCTTACATATTTTTAATTCCGATCTTCAAATAAGAATAACCAGTCAAAACTGTAAGTAAAGAAGATATAATAAATAATATTTTAGAAATAAATGTTACAAAACCAACTAGTAAATATTTAATGTCAAAATCCATCAAACTACCAAGCCAATTATATATGGCATAAGATGAACCATCTTCTCCTAATATTAAGCCAGTAATAGCTATCATTTGAACGCCAGTTTTAATTTTTGCTAATTTACTAACGGGAACATCAACATGAAATTCGCTTAAAAATTCTCTAAGTCCAGAAACTAGAACTTCTCTACAAATAATTATTAAACCAGGAATTAAAATCCATAAATCTCCATGATTTGAATAAATTAGCATTACAATTGCAACAATTACTAGTAATTTATCGGCAATTGGATCTAGACATTTACCAAAATTTGATTGAGCTTTCATTACCCTTGCAAAATATCCATCAAAGTAATCAGTAATTGCCGCAATTGCAAATAATGTTGCAGCTATTACATTCGCAATCATACCCGTAATAAAGAAAGACATTATTAAAATTGGTATTATAAATAATCTAAATGAAGTTAAAAAATTAGGTATTTGTTTTTTATTCATTTTTATTTAAGCAATATTTTTAAGCTAGATCGATGATTAGATATTACTTGCTATTTATCAAGAGTTTCTAGATATTTTATAATATCAGCTCTTTGCTGAGGCTTTTTTAAACCAGCAAATGCCATTTTAGTTCCCACTAAATATTCATTAGGTTTTTTTATAAAACCATTTATAGCCTCCCTACTCCATCTAGCATTCATAGCAGACATAGCATCCGAGTACTGAAAGCCCTTAGCCTTTCCCTGCAATCTACCAACAATTTTATATAAATTTGGCCCAACCTTATGACCATCTCCTTTTTTAACATTGTGACATGATGCACATTTTTTAAAAACCTTTTTACCCCTATCTATATCAGCCAATTCCATCAATTCGCTAAGTGGTATTTCTTTTTCAACCTTGATAATAGGCTTTCCATCTGGTGATAATTTTATTTCATAGCCTCTTACAATAACTTTTTTAGTTTGATATAATATATTGGTTGAAAATATTACCAAAACTACCAATGACAGGGATATTAATAGGTAAAATGATAATTCTTTAAATTTTTCAAATAAATTTTTAACTTTTTTTCTCATCTTAATCAAAAAGAGTTGATACTGACTTTTCCAATGAAATATTATTTATAGCTTTAGCAAGTAAATTGGCAACATTAATAATTTTAATATTTTTAGTATTAATAGTTTCTTTATTAGGATCAATTGAATTTGTAATAACTAAATTTTCTAATTTTGAATTTGCTATTTTTTCGCAAGCATTATTTGACAAAACTCCATGAGTAATATAGGCGTAAACCGAATTAGCTCCCTTATCAATTAGTGCCTGAGCAGCATTACATAATGTACCCCCAGAATCAACAATATCATCAACAATAATACATTTTTTATTAGTCACATCCCCTATTATGTTCATTACTTCACTTTCGCCAGCTTTTGGCCTTCTTTTGTCAACTATAGCAAGATCGCACCCTATTTTACTTGCTATCCTTCTGGCTCTAACCAATCCACCAACATCAGGAGATACAATTATCAAATCCTCAAGTTCAAAATTATTAATTATGTCCTTTTCAAATACTGGCGCGGCATATAGATTATCAAGCGGTATATCAAAAAAACCCTGAATCTGACCTGCATGAAGATCAATTGTTAAAACCCTATCTGCTCCAGCTTTTGTAATAATATTAGCAACTAATTTGGACGATATTGGTGTTCTTGGAGCAACCTTCCTATCTTGTCTAGCATAACCAAAATAAGGAATAACTGCTGTTATTCTTCTAGCTGAAGCTCTTCTTAGGGCATCAATAACAATTAGCAGCTCCATGATATTGTCATTAGCAGGATATGATGTAGATTGAATTACAAATATATCTTCGCCCCTGACATTTTCCTTTATTTCAACAAATACCTCTCTATCTGCAAATTTTTTAACCTCAGCATCAATAAGAGAAATGCCAAGATTTGATGCAATATCTTTAGCAAGATTAATATTACTATTACATGCAAATAGTTTCATATTTTATTTTTGTAGTTGATATGTTATTTTAATTTATTAACTATAAAATCCAAGGTTGAAATTATCAAGTATGATTTAAAGTTATGATTTTATATAATTTAACAAAAATAATTCATTTAATCGCCATGATATCATGGATGGTAGGATTATTTTATTTACCCAGATTATTTGTATATCACTGCAAGGTCCAAAAAAATAGCGATTGTGATTTAACATTTCAAACAATGGAAGCTAAGCTTCTTAGAATCATAATGAACCCAGCTATGATAATTACATTTATTAGCGGTTTATATTTAATATCATTTGTTGGATTTGCACCATGGATTCATATTAAGCTGGTTTTTGTTTTGTGCCTAGCTGGATTTCACCGTTATTTATCATCAATAAGACGTAAATTTATTAATAATAAAAATGATAAAAGTGAGAAATTCTTTAGAATAATAAATGAGGTTCCAACAATATTATTAATAGCCATTATATCAATTGTAGTAATTAAGCCATTTTAATATAATGAAATTAGTAGAAATAAATGAAACCGACTTTGATCTGAAATTAGAGATTAGATATGCTGGTGATAATAATTTATGCTCTCATAAATTATATTCTAAACCATTTTGCTACCTTAATATAGAAGCTGCATCCTTATTAAAAAATGCTATTAATATTGCCAATAAACATCATGTAAGATTAAAAATTTGGGATTGCTATAGACCATTTATTGTGCAAAAATATATGTATGATTTTTTTTCATATAGAAGCGATAGAGCAAATTTTATTTCAGACCCAAAAATAGGCACTAAAGCTCATTGCCGAGGTGCTGCAATTGACCTTACCTTAATTGATAAAAATAATAATGAGCTAGATATGGGCACTGATTTTGACGAATTTAGCAGCTTAGCATATCATGCAAATAAGGAGATAAAAATTGCGGCACAAAAAAATAGAATTTTACTTTTAAATATAATGACCCAGGCAGGATTTGACTTCATACCAAATGAGTGGTGGCATTATCAATTATTTGATGCAAAAAAATATAAAATTATTGAATCTGAACATGATCTAATCTGCGATAAGGTGTTAAATAGCTCTAATCAGCCTCAACTTTAACTTTAGATTCTTGCTTAATCTGATTAATAATAAATGGCATTTGAGATATGGTAAAAACTAAGGTTATTGGCATCATACCAAATACTTTAAATTTAACCCAAAAATCAGTAGCAAAATTACGCCAAATTATCTCATTTAGCAATGCTAAAAACATAAAAAATAGCGCCCATCTAAATGATAAAATTAGCCATGAATTTTTTGATATTTGTATTTGTCGACCCAGCAAATATGACAATAACGGTTTTTGAGAAAAATAGCCATAAAATAAAATTACACTAAAGATCAAATTAACTATTGTTGGCTTTATTTTGATAAATATCTCATTTTGCAGTAATATTGTTAGTGATCCAAAAATTGATAAAATAATTGCTGAAAATATTGCTATTTTTGGTATTTCTTGCTTTAAAATTAAACTAATAATTATTGCAAAAATTGTTACAATCAACATATATATTGTTGCGTCAATTAGTGGGTTGGAGTTTTTTGATAATTTAAAAGCAATAAAAAAAACAATTAGCGGCAAATAATCGTAAAGAAATTTGGTAAAGAAGTTGTTATTTTGCTTCATTGACAATTATATTTATTATTACTATGTAAGATATTAAGCATTGTTAGCTTAATTATAATATTTAATGAATTATTTGACCTAAATTGATTAATAAATTCTGATTTCATGTTGTGATTATGAGGAATGCTAATTACTCTAACTCCACCTTGACCCATATTTAGAATATATTTCTCTAATTGTGGATATTTATTTTGACCAATTTCTATATCTTCATTATCATTAACAAATAATAAGTTATCATCACTATCTAAAATTTCTATTTTTAAATTTACCAAATCTCCACATTTTGAAACATTCATATCAAATGAATCAATCTCGTCTATAATAATTACATTTTGATTACTATAATCATTATTACTGACTCTTTTTTTCATTTCTTTAGCAATAGCAGCTTTTTGAATAATATTTTTACCTTCTTTTGAGATAATTTTAGTACTTGTGGCAATATTTTCTTTATTAATTAGTCTAGCTACTGAATCAGGATTATCTTTTTGGCTATCTATAATTAGGAATAATATAACCGAGATACCAATAATCTTGAAAAAGAAATTTTGCTGTAATTTGAATATTTTCATTAAATTTTTATCGTTAATTGACCCTGCCTTATTAGTTCAATATTATTATCATTAATTTTAATAATTGTTGATGATATTTTAGAACTACAATAACCTCCAGAAATTAATAAATCTAATGGCAATTTAGCAAATATTTTTTTTACTTCATCATGATGAGTTGCGGCATTACCACCGGATATATTAGCACTAGTTACTGCCAAAATTGATTTAAATTTTTTAGTTAAATTAAAAGCAAAATCATCATTACTAATTCTAAAGGCTAAATTATTACTATCAAAATTAGAAACAAATTTCAAATTGGCACGAATTTTTTTGGGTAACATAATAGTTAAGGGCCCTGGAAAATATTTTTTAGAAATTTTACTAGCTAATTCATTAAATTTTACATATTTCTTAGCCTGATCAATATTGTTAAAAAAAATAGCTAAAGGCTTGTTATAATCTCTTTTTTTTATCTGATAAATAGAATCTATAGCCTTTTTATTATTTGCATCACAAGCAAGTCCATATACTGTCTCAGTAGCAAAAGATATAATTTTACCTCTATCTAAAAAATCACATGCAATATCAAGTGAGTTTTTGTCATTTTTATTAATAATTAACACTATATATCAGTTTTATTGTCAATTAGAGCTTTAATTGGCCCAAAACTATGGCGATGAATTTTAATTATACCATATTGTTTAATTTTTGCTATATGATTTTTAGTTGGATATCCTTTATGCCTGTTAAATTCATATTGAGGAAAATTTAAATGATACTGATTCATTAGTAAATCTCGATATTCTTTCGCAATAATAGATGATGCCGCAATTGATAGGGATTTCTGATCACCTTTGATAATAGGCTTTATTAATTTTAAATTATCGCATAATTCAAAAGGCTTAAAATTACCATCAATTAGCAAAATTTCAGGAAGCTTTTGATATTTACTAATAAAATCCTGATAGGATTTCAGCATAGCTAATTTCGTTGCCTCTAATATGTTTATCCTGTCAATAACGTCATTATCAACAACCCCTATACCGTATTTTACATTATCTATTAGAAATTTATATATCTTACTTCTTTTAATTGGTGTTATTTTTTTTGAATCATTAATATCGCTATAATTAAAGCTTAAATCCAACTCAACACAAGCAGCAACTACTGGTCCAGCAAGAGGACCCCTACCCGCCTCGTCAATTCCACATATATTATTTCCTAAATAGCAATTTTCATAAGAAAAATCTGGCACAATGTAAAAAAAATTATTAATAAAGTTTAAATTAAATTAATAATTGAGTTATAGAATTATTAATATAAAAATCATTAAAATTATTAATTCAAAGCTACCAAAATGAACGTAAAACTTATAGCTAAAAATATATTATCAAACAAAATTATTATTTCTGTTGTAATAGCAATTGCATTATTATCATTCTTATTCCTTGGTAATAACAGTAACTCAACAAACCAAGCTGCAAATAACCAAGAATTTGAGCAAATTATTGCCAAATGGATAAGCGATAATCCTGAAGCAATATTAGAATCAATTCAAAATATGCAAAAAAAAATAATGGAAGAACAAATGGCTAAATCTCGCCAAAATCTTTCTCAAAAAACCTCAGAATTATATGATGATAAAGACAATCCTGTAATCTCGAATGGCAATCATGATGTTACTATTATTGAATTTTTTGATTATTCTTGCGGATATTGCAAAAGAGCATCTAGCACTATAGAAAAACTTCTTCAGCAAGATAAAAAACTTAGAGTAATTCACAAACATTATCCGATTTTGGGTCAACCATCAAATGAAATGGCTCAAATTGCCCTTGCAATTAATTTATCTCAACCAAAATTATATAGCAAATTCCATATGGAATTAATGAAAAATACTAATCGAGGCAAACAAGCTGCTCTTGATATAGCTAAAAAAATCGGAGCTAATATTGATTTAATCAATGAAACATTATCAACTAAGCAAGCTAACATAGAAAATATGATTAAAAATAATATTAATCTTGGTTCTTCAATTGGTGTTAACGGAACTCCTGGCTTTGTTATTGGAGATGAGTTAATACCTGGCGCAATAGATATTAATACTTTCAAAACTAAGATCAGCGCTGTTAGATCAAAATAGATCTAAAATATATTCTTTTTAAGATATATTTTTCCACCTTGATAATATATCTTATTTTTTAGCTCTAAATTTATTAATATAGAATTAATATCTGGTATATTAGCTTTTAGCTTATATATCAGATATTCTAGAGGAACTCCATTACAATCTAAAATTTTCAATATAGCGCTCTCATTAAGATCAATATTTGTATCTTTGGGTAAAAATTCATCCTTAATATTATTAGTTTTTTCTTTTATAAATTCTAATTCATTAAATATATCATTAATAGATTCTAGCATAATAGCCCCATCTCTGATTAGATTATTGCTCCCCTTAGACCTATCATCATAAGGAGCTCCCGGAACTGCAAAAACATATCGACCTTGATTATTTGCAAAATTAGCAGTTGACAAACTACCAGATCTAATTCCGGCCTCAATAATTATTATTGCCATAGATAATCCAGAAATAATTCTATTGCGGGAGATAAATTTTTGAGGTAAAGGAGGATCATTGAAGCAGCTTTCACTAATTATTAATCCATTACTAGCAATTAATTCATATAGATATTTATTACATTTAGGGTATATATTATTTATACCACCTGCAATTACTGCTATTGATCGATGATTTATCGATGAATCATGAACAGCACTATCAATACCCCTTGCCAGCCCAGAAACTGTAACAATATTATGTTGAGATATTTCATATGATATTTTACGAGCAAAATTCATAGCATTATATGACGCATTCCTTGCCCCCACTATTGCTATTAGCTGCTCTTTAAAAAGGTCAATATTGCCTTTTATGGTTAATATTAAAGGGGGATTATTGATATTACTAAGTAAAAAAGGATAATTTTCATCAAATATAGTAATTATTTTAGCATCATATTTTGTAATATTAACTAACTCTGTCTCAATAGACTTTTCACAAGCAATATTATTAAAGCCAGATTTAATAAGTCTTTTAATAATTTGAGAGGGGCATTCTCCCTTTTTTATAAGTTCAATTATAATATTTAAATCAATATTTTTAGAACGCAGCAATCTTATGAGGTCGAATTTTTGTTGTGGTGAATGCATAAATAAATAATAATTAATTTGTTATTTTATATCCTTTTTTAATTAAATTATAAAGAACTAACGCCAATATTAAGTTGATAAATATTATTGAAATAATGCCAATATTTAAATTACCGTCATGATAACCAGTCATAGCATATCGAAAGCCATCTATCATATAAAAAAACGGATTATATTGTGAAACATTATACCAAAATTCAGGCAATGCTTTGGTGGAATAAAATGTTCCAGATAAAAAAGTTAAAGGAGTTATAACATAGCTTGTCATTGCCGACATTTGATCAAAGGTTTCTGATATAACTCCGCATAACACCCCCAGCAATGCTAAAAACATACAAGCAAAAAATAGGTAAAATATTAAATATGAAAAACTAAATATTTCAAAATCTACAAAAAAGGAAATAGCTATAAATGCTACAATCGCAACACATATACCTCTTAAAATTGCACCCAATGTAAATGCCAATAATAACCCAAAAGCACCTATAGGGGGGAGTAAATAATCAGCAAAATAGCCCAAAACCTTACTCATAACAAAAGAGGAAGATGAATTAGCAAATGAATTTTGCATAGCAGCCATCATTATCAAGCCAGACCCCATAAAAGTTGCAAAAGGTAGTCCTTCTATTGTTTTAATTTTATCACCAACAGATAATGAAAAAACTGCCAAAAATAATATTATATTAACAATTGGCGATAAAATAGTTTGATGATAAACCTTTAGAAAGCGCCAAACTTCTTTTTTTAATAATGTCCATATGCCTAAAATATTTAGCATTTCTTAAAGGTAAAATATGTTAAAAAACTAATAATAATTCCAACAGCCATCTCATTAAAATCGCTACTTAAACCTAATTTTTGCCATAACATAACTGAAAGTAAAGATGAAATCATCATTGCTATTAATAAATTTTGTGAAATTTTTTTATTAAATGCATATAATGTTAATATCGGCGCAAAAACCGCCCCTAATGATGACCATGCAATTAATACTAATTCAAAAACATTACTACTAGCATATAATGCAATTAATAAAGCAATGATAGTAGTCATTAATGTTGATAATTTTGTTACAATATATTTATTTTTTTTAATATCAGCTAGATCGTTACTAAGCACCGCTGAACAACTTAAAATCTGTAAATCGGCAGTTGAAATTGTTGCAGAAAATAAGCCAGCTAATACTAGCCCAATTAAAAATTCTGGTAAAAATTTTTGAGCCATCATTGGCAATGCTAATTCTGTATCAAAATCTGAATTATCTGTAAATACTAATCTGGCAATTAATGCAGTAGCAATAGTTAATGCAAAAAATAATATGTAGAAAAAATAATAATAGAATCTAACTCTTGCAATATTTTTTGAACTTTTCATTGCCATAAAACGCACCATTATATGAGGCTGACCAGCAACACCAAAACCACTAAAAACCCACCCAATTACAAATAAAAATGAACTAGCAAAAAATGATTGACTAATATCATCGCTAAAAAACCTCATATATTGTGGCGATATATTATTTAAATCGCTAATTATAATATTAACTCCACCAAAATTACTTATAGAAACCATCAATAATACCATCATTGCAGCCATCATAACAAAGGATTGAGCAACATCAGTCCATATTGAAGCTCTAATACCCCCAGCAAAACAATAAATTAGAACAATAATCGCTCCTATTAGAGCACCATATGAATAATCCCATCCAAAAATTACGTGAAGCGCCTTACTGCCAGCCTTTAATTGAGCTGCAGCATAGGTTTGCAAAAAAATAATAATTATTATACCAGCAACTAATCTTGCTTTTTTAAAATCATCACCATGCCAACTAGATATTAACCCGGCAAAACTTAATATTTTTCGCCTTTGAGAAAATATCCTAACTTTACGATGAACCAAAAAAGATGCTATCAGATCCCCAAATATCCAACCAAACATAAGCCAAATCGATGATAAGCCAAAAAGATAAGTGTAGCCAATCATGCCAATAAACATATAGCCACTATTTAATGTAGCTACAGCAGAAAGAGCGGTAAATAATGGGCTTATAGATCTATTAGCTATCAGATAATCATCCGTGTTGCCACTACTTTTAAAATATGACAAAGCACCTATTACAACAAAAATCGATAAAAAAAATATAAAGCTAAAAATGACCATATTATTAGGCTAATAACATGCATCTATAAATTGCAACCCTTAATTTACTTCCTTATATCTAATAACAGCTTCATTAATTAAATCATTAGCTTTATTAGCATCTTCAAATGAGTTGATTTTGACCCATTTCCCCTTCTCAAGATCTTTATATCTTTCAAAAAAATGCTTAATTTTATTTATTAAATTTTCAGGAAGCTCTTTATAGGAATTGATATCTTCATATGAAGAATTTAGCTTTTTTGCCGGAACTGCGATAATCTTTTCATCCATCCCCTTTTCATCTTCCATAATTAATACACCAACTGGCTTTGCCTTAATTACACAGCCAGCATTTACTGGAAAGTCAGAAACAACCAAAACATCAACCGGGTCACCATCGTCAGATAATGTATGAGGAATAAATCCATAATTACAAGGATAATACATAGGCGTTGCTATAAAGCGATCCACAAAAATAGCACCACTATCTTTATCCATCTCATATTTAACCGGATCAGAATTCATTGGCACTTCAATTATTACATTAACTTTATCTGGTAATTCACCGATTTTGATATTTTCAATTTTCATATTATGTTTTTTAAATTTAGATATTTATAAATATTAATTATGCAGCCTCTAAAAAGCAAGCACCACCCTGACCACCACCAATACATAATGTTGCTAGCGCATTTTTTTTATTCCTTCTCTTCAACTCTCTTAAAGCATGAATTATAATTCTAGCACCAGACATTCCAACTGGATGACCAAGGGCAATGGCCCCGCCATTAACATTTAATATATCTTGATTAATATGACCAATTGGAGTTGTGAGGTTAAAATATTTTTTACAAAAATCAGCATCGCCAAAGGCCTTAACGCATCCTATAACCTGGGCAGCAAATGCCTCATTAATTTCAATCAAGTCAAAATCAGTTAATTTTTTATCAATTTTATCAAGCAATTTTTTTGTAGCAAAAACAGGGCCCAATCCCATTATTGAGGGATCTAAACCAGCATAGGAAAAATCTGTTAAATATCCTAAAATTTCAAAATTATATTTCTTACTTAATTCTTTTGCCTTTTTTTCAGACATTAAAATTGCAAAAGCTGCGCCATCGGTAATTTGCGATCAATTACCCACAGTAACACTGCCAGTTTGACGATTAAAATATGGTTTTAATTTTGATAAATCTTCAATTTTTTGCTCTTTCCTAACGCCTTCATCTTCGTCAATCATTGTTTTTTTATTATCAAAAATAGGAATAATTTCACTAGCAAATATATTGTTTTTAATGGCATTACTTGCTTTAATATGAGAATTTAGAGCGAATTCATCCTGATCTTTACGCGAGATTTTAAAATCATTGGCAATATTTTCAGCTGTATTGCCCATTATTAATCCCGATATTGGATCAGTCAAACCTTGCTGAATACCTATAATTGGAGATAAATGAGATAATCTAAAAGATGATATTGCTTTGATTTTACCAAATATCTTCTTAGATTTAGCTAAATTAGTGAATAAATTTACCATTTTATTACTATATATAAATGGAATATTTGTCATTGATTCTACTCCGCCTGCAAATATAATATCGGCTTCATTATTGTTAATTTTTGATGCAGCTGACGTAATGGATTCCATTCCAGATGCACAATTTCTGTGGACACTAAATGCTGGCACATCTTGGCTAATTCCAGCTTTAAGAGCAATAACTCTAGCAATATTCGCTGCCTCACTTGGCTGGGCAACATTTCCAATAATAACCTCATCTATTAAATTACTATCAATATTTGATCTTATCAAAACCTCTTTAGCAACTTTAGCCCCTAAATCATGAGCTGTTATATTTTTAAAAACTCCACCCGCTTTACCCATGGCAGATCTGTATCCCGAGATAATTGCAATACGTTTTTTCATTTTAATGAATGATATGTGTTTTATTTAATAGAAATTCTTTATTGTTAAAAATATATTTTAAATAATTTCATAATAGCTTGTAATTTTTATTAAAATTAAGCAGAAATGAAAAATGACCGACTAAAATAATTACCTTTAACAAATATACCATATTAACATTTAAAATAATATCAATATATAATTTTACTTTTCTATTTTTGATGATTTAATATATCATTTTAACTTAAATTACTATCTATTAATGACAAATAACGAATTTGTTAATTTTATTAATTTTCTTGCTGATGAATCAGCTATTATAGCCAAAAAATATTTTCGCCAACCAAATAAAGAAAAAGAAAAACTAGACAAATCGCCAGTGACTCTAGCAGACCAAGAAATTGAAGCATTAATTCGCTACAATATTAAGAAAGAATATCCAGAGCATGGCATAATTGGTGAAGAATATGACGATATTAATCCAGATGCAAAATATAAATGGATTATTGATCCAATTGATGGTACCTCATCTTTTATAATTGGCAGACCAATTTTTGGCACCTTAATTGCCTTGACCCATAATAATAAACCAATTATTGGAATTTTAGACCAACCAATATCAAATGAAAGATGGATAGGAATTAGCAATATTGGGTCATATTTTATTGATACCAAATTAACAAAAACCAGTAATTACTACAATTTAATTACTAGCAATAATTCTCAAAAAATAACCACCAGAAATATTAACTCTATTAATGATAGCGTGATGTGCTCATCATCGCCATTTTATTTCAAAGATCAAAATGATCAAAAAATACTACAACATTTGACAAGTTTGACAAAATATCAAAAAATTGGTGGCATTATATATGGCGGCGATTGTTACAGCTTTGTTTGTTTAGCTATGGGTTTTGTTGATATTATTATTGAACCAGGGCTACAAAATTATGATTATGCAGCAACTCAAATAATTATAGAAATGGCTGGTGGAGTTGTTTCAGACTGGCAAGGAAAAGATCTTAACTTAAAATCTGACGCAAGATTACTTGCATGTAGCAACCCCGAGCTTCATCAATTAGTTATTAGTGAAATTAATAAAGCGATTAACTAATTTATTACTCAATTTGCAATAATTACAAAATTTTAGCAATATCAAGCATTCTTAAAGAAAAAGCCCATTCATTATCATACCATGAACAAACTTTAACAAAATTATTATCAATAATTCTAGTTTGAGTTGAATCAAAAGAAGAGCTATGATCAGAGTGATTAAAATCAATTGAAACTAACTCCTCTTCAACATATCTTAACACATTCTTCATTGAATTTTGACTATAATTTTTAATAATAGAATTTACTTCAGAAAGCGAAGTATTTCTTGCTGCTAAAAAACTAAAATCAACCATAGAGACATTAGGTGTTGGAACCCTTACTGCAAAACCATCAAGCTTTGAATTTAACTCTGGTAGCACTTTGCCAATTGCTTTAGCAGCACCAGTTGATGTTGGTATCATTGACATAGCACAAGCACGAGCCCTTCTCAAATCTTTATGAGCATTATCAACAATATTTTGATCATTTGTATATGCATGAATTGTTGTCATAAAACCCTTCTCAATACCAATTTCATCATTTAAGGCCTTAGCAATTGGAGCTAAGCAGTTTGTGGTGCATGACCCAACAGAAATAACCTTATCACTATCATTAATGTTATTGTGATTTACTCCATAAATTATTGTTTTAGTCTCTTCATCTTTTGCCGGAGCTGAAATTAGCACTCTTTTTGCGCCAGCATTAATGTGAAGCATTGATTTATTAGTCGAGGCAAAAGCACCTGTACACTCAAAAACAACATCAATATCTAACTCTTTCCAAGGAAGATTCTCGGGATTTCTATTATTAAGAATTTTAATCTTTTTATTATTTATTACCAAATTATCCTCATCATAGCTAATATCATGTTTAAATTTTAAATGAACCGAATCATATTTTATAAGATGGATCAGAGTATCATAAGGAGTTGAGGCATTAACAGCAACTAATTCAATATCGCTATAATTACTATTTTCAAATATAGCTCTTAAAACACAACGCCCAATTCTTCCAAGGCCGTTTATCGCAACTTTAACTGTCATTTTCTTAATGTTGAATTATTATATATTGCTACAAATGATTTTAACTTAGTATTAAATAATTATTTATAGCTCTTAGAAATAATGAATTATAAATATTAATTTTCAATATTTATAAAATTTGAACAACTATTTAATAGCAGATATTTGAGACCCCCCAAATATCTGCTATTTGAGGCTAATCATTAACTTTATTTAATTTTAAGTGAATTATATTGCCATCAGGTCTTAATTCACGCATAATTTCTTTTCTAAGCTCTATTGTTCTTTGTTCAATTTTTTCAACCATTTCAATAATGCCAATTGCATCATTTGGTAATTTTAAACCTTGATCTTTAATTTGAATATCTATACTCATAATAGCCTCATAAAAATTCTTAGCGTTTTTTTCGCTATAATATTATTATATCATATTTTGCGATATATGTCTAATAAGGCTAAAAGCCTGTTATATATACTTTTGACCAGTTTAAATATCAAAAATTTTTAAAAACAACAAATAATTTTTAAAAATTTTTGTCCAAAAACGGTTTCAACCCTTTAAAACTGTGCTTTCCAATATTTTAAAAAAATTTATTTTTTTAAAAAACATTATTTTATACTTGAATCTAGTAAATAAGCTTATTTATTATTAACAATGATCGTTTAAAATTGTGTAATTCAAAAAACGCTACTTTAAAATAAACAAAAATATTCAATCATGAATAAAAAAATTTTAATATCATTGATTATATCAATATCAGCTATTTCCTTTATATTTATCTTAAATAAAGAAAATAACAAAAATCAAATAGCAGAAATTAATAGTGAGCAAAATTTTGAACAAGAAGAACAAGATAAAATACAAAAAGAAATTATTAACCAAGAAGAAAAGAGCCTAAAACAAGACCCAGAAACAAGCTCAGAGGAAAACCAGCAACAAAAAAATAAAAGCGATGATTCTTCAACCAAAAAAGATAATTACAACATATTAGATATTAACGAACATGACATAATATTAGGCAACCCAAATGCCAAAGTCACAATGATTGAATATGCATCGCTTTCATGCCCTCATTGCGCTTATTTCATCAAAGATTCCTTCCCTAAAATCGATAAAGAATATATTAAAACAGGAAAAGTAAGATTCATTTATCGTGATTTTCCACTGGATAAAACTGCCCTTATAGCAGGATCTATTGCTAAATGCCATGCTTTAAATAACTTAGAAAAACAAGAGCAAGAATATTATAACCTTATCAAATTATTTTTTAACTCTCAAGATTCATGGGCAGGTCACAGTGATTTTATCAAAAAACTTGAAGTTATATCAAAAATTCAGGGTATAGAATCTGAAATATTTCAATCTTGTTTAAATAGAGAGGATATTCAAGAGCAAATATTACTAAGAAGAATTGAAGCTGCCAAAAATCTCAAAATATCCTCTACCCCAACTTTTTTTATTAATGGTAAGATGATTTCTGGATTTACTGATTTTAACAAAATAAAAAATATTATTGAAATTGAGTTAAAAAATATTCAATAATTAAGTGTCATATAAGATTAAAATCAAAAATTTAGCAAAAGATTTTGGCGGAAAGTCAATTCTTAAAAACGTCAATTTAAAAGTACAAAAAGGACAATCATTAGTTATCTTAGGTGGCTCTGGAAGTGGAAAGTCAGTATTAATCAAAACAATAGCCACACTTTTAAATCCTTCATCAGGAAGCATCAAAATTGACAATAAAGAAATTACTTCATTTAACACCTCTCAAAGAAATAAATTAATGGAAAAATTTGGATTTCTATTTCAAGGTGGAGCGCTGTTTGATTCTTTAAAAATTTGGGAAAATGTTGCTTTTAGATTAATAAATCAAAAAAAAATTGATAAAAAAGATGCCAAGGAAATAGCAATAGCCAAATTAAAATCTGTTGGACTAGATGAAAGGGTAGCCGATTTATATCCAAATGAATTATCTGGAGGCATGCAAAAACGTGCATCCCTTGCAAGAGCAATTGCAATTAGCCCTGAAATTATATTTTTTGACGAGCCTACCACTGGGCTTGATCCAATAATGGCAGATGTTATTAATGACCTTATAATATCAAACTCAAAGGAACTTGGAGCAACAACAATAACAATCACTCACGATATGACATCGGCTAAAAAAACAGCAGATAAAATAGCCATGCTTTATAAAGGTCAGATTATATGGTTTGACGATGTTGATAAAATGTATAGCTCAAATAATCAATATTTAGATCAGTTTGTTCATGGCAAAGCAGAAGGTCCAATCAAATTCAACTTTTAATGAAAAAAAGCGCATTCTCAATTATTGAAATTTCAATTGTTATTATAGTAGTTGCTATTATTGCTGTTTTTGCAATAGATTACTCAGCAATACTAAAAGACACAAAATTATCTAATGCTAAAAACCTTACCCAGAAATCTCCAATATCTCAAATCAATAATATTGCTTTTTGGTACGAAACATCACTAGATGAAAGCTTTGAAAGTGATATTAAAAATAATGATATAATTAACTCATGGTATCAAAGTAAATTATTTTCAGGAAATAGAATCCAACTCATTCAAAATGATAATAATGATCTCTTAAAACCACAATATCTAGAAAAAGGTATTAATGAACTACCTTCCTTATTATTTAATAATAGCGGTAATTGCTTGAGAAATAAAGGCAATAATAATGTCTATTTTAATGGTAAAAATTACTCACTTTATATTATATTCAAACCATATGATACATCAAGTAATCATACATTAATTCATCTAGAAAAGACAGGAATTGGTAGCGCTATATATCTTTCACTAGATCTTAATAATATTAACTTTAGCCACAGGCAAATAGTTTCTAGCTCTGGTGGCAATAATTTTACAATCTCAAATATCAGTAATAATAAAATTTATATAATAAAAATTGTAAAGAGACAAAATAAATTATCTATGTGGCTCAATAATTCAAAAAAAATAGACCAACAAGCAATTGCATCAAGCAATTTTAATGTTAATGATTTTAACATTCATTTTGGCTCTCATGTTTGTCGCAACGCCACTCTGAGCCGTAAATTTAGCGGCCTAATATCTGAGATAATTATATTTAATCAAGCACTTAATAGTGAAGATTTGCAATTAATAGATCAATATTTAAGTAAAAAATATCTAATTAACTTATAAATAAGAAAAAATAAGAAATGAAAAAAAAGGCATTTTCCATAGTTGAAGTATCAGTTATAATTCTTGCTATTAGCATTATTGTTAGCATAATTGTTAAAAGCACCTCAATGATCCAAGAGACAAAAATCGCCAATGCTCACAATATTACCAAAAAATCCCCCATTGCACAAATGAATAATGTTTTACTATGGTATGAAACCACTACTAATGAAAGCTTTATTAGCAATATAACTGCAGATTCCTTAGTTTCAGATTGGATAGTAAATGAGTTTTTTGCAAATTATCAAATCAACTTATCACAACCGACTGAAGCAACAAAACCACAATATGTAGCCCAAGGAATACATAAAGTTCCTTCTTTGAAATTTAATAATAGTTGCCTAGCTCATCAATCTGGTGAAAATATTATCCTTGATGGCAAAAGATATACTATATATATGGTTTTTCAGACTAATTCTAATAGCCAACAAACATTACTTCACATTAAAAAAGCATCTGTGGGATCGGCCATTTATGTCGAAATTAATAACAATAATCTATCATTCACAAATCGACAAATTGTTGCTGGATCAGGGGGTCAAAGTTACTCACTAAATATTGCTCAAAATGTTAGCTACTTATTTAGAGCAATCAAAAATAATGATAAAATATCTATATGGCTTAATAATAACAACCCTATAGCTAATCAAGCAATCAACTCTTCTAGCTTTACTGCAACTGACTTATCAGTTGAGATTGGAGCGCTTGGCTGCTCAGCTAGATTTTTTAATGGATTTATTTCAGAGCTAGTAATATTTAACAAGGCACTAAATGAAAATAACAGAAAATTAGTTGATCAATATCTTGGTAAAAAATATGGCATCAGCTTCAAATAAAAAAAATAAAGCCTTTTCTTTCATAGAGATTTCTATAGTATTGCTAATTCTTGGTGTGTTAATAGCAATTACATCTCAAGTCAGAGATTTAATTCATAGTGCAAAAATTGAAAGAGCTAGATCATTAACTCAAAATTCTCCTATTTTATCAATACCAGATTTAGCCCATTGGTATGAGCCAGTATTGCAAGATAGTTTTGAAACTGCAATTGATGTTAGTGGCAACATTATAGAAGATGGTACTCCAATTAAAAGCTGGTTTGACAAAAACAATTCAAGACTTCATCCAGCTCACGCAATTCAAAATAACAGCTCTTATCAACCTCAATATTTTAACAAAGTTTTTGATAATACTATTCCAGCTTTAAGATTTTTGGGCTCTAATGATAGATTATCTTCAAATAATGCCTCCATATTTGGCAAGAAGGCTACTTATTTTGTTGTTGCCAAAAGGTTTCAATCCATTAGCTCTTCAGGAATATTCTCAATTGCTGATTCATCTTCTAACTCTGATTACACATCAATTAAATCTTTTAGGGCATTTTATGAAAATAATAATCTAATTCAAACCTTATCAAATAATATTTATGGAAACTCAATGACTCATCCAGGCAATAATATAGAATATATTGCCAGCGCAATATATGATGGCTCTACTGTTAAAAGCAATATTAATGGAGGGTCTTATACAGCCCCAAAGTCGGTATCTCCAAATTTTGCTTCAACAAAAATAGGTATTGGGTGCACCTTTATTGGTAACCCTGAACCCGCACATGATTGCTATAATGGCTATATAGCAGAAATTATAATTTATAATCGAGCATTAAAATCTGGTGAAATAAAATTAATTGAAAATTATCTAAGCAATAAATATAACATTAATTTAAATAATTAGATAGCACCTATTAAGATGAATCTCGCAATAATTACTAATGATAATATTTTCGATGCCATAATGGCAGAAAATACCACCTTATCATATATATGCGCTGCAATAAAATTAAATTACCAAAATATCTATATAATAGATCAGAGATATCAAAATATTAAATCAATTAAAGAAAATAGCTATTTTAGCGCTATAAAAATAAATAATAAAATTTTTAACAATTTAGCTGATAATTATCTAAAATATAATAATAAATTATCGCAAATCATAACAAATGAAATCTTAAACTATCTATCAACACAAAATAAGCATCTATTTTCTTTTAGTAACATACTTCTTAGAGAAAAAAGCAAAGCAGAATTAATCCAGCAAAATAGCATTATTGAAAAAATTAATATTAAAAATATTTCAAATTTTACAATAATTAACCGCCTTGACCCAATATCTTACTATTATAACAAGCAAGATATAAAAGATGCCAAAAAATATAATCAAACCCCTTATCACTACGTAATTAGTAGCTACAAAAAATTATTTGATAATTCTATCTTTAATTTTCCTATTGATAAATGCGATAAAATGGCACCATTAATTTTTGATAAAATATTAACTTCAAATAATAAATCAGCAATTTCAACTCCAACTTTTATTTGTTCTTTAAAAAATAGTAATTCATTGATCGCAGCTTTAAAATCTGCATTAAGAAATAATAAAGACCAGAAAATCGTTATCAAACCCCTAGATTCTGCCCAATCAAGTGGGGTTTGCGGTATTAAATTTTGCCAAGATAGCGCCATTAACCTTAAATATTTAAATAATAACCCTATCAATAAAATATTAGATCAAAATTTACAGCTAATTTATATTCAAAATAATTTAGCAAATAATGAAATTATCGAAATAATTAAAATATTGCTCTATTTGCAATGCCTTAAAATTAATAATGAAAAATTCGATGATAATATTTATTTATCAAATATTAATGATGATCAAATCTTAAAAAATATTGACAAAATATATCACGACCAAATTATTATCCAGCCATTTTTAGAAGGAGCCCTGACAATAGGAGATATTAGAGTCAATATTATGAAGATTAATAATAAATGGCAATTTATTGGCCATAGTTTGAGACACCCTGCCAAAAAATATCAAAATAAAATTGGATATAATTTTACAACATGTCTTAATCTTGGTGAATCGATCCCTCTTCCTCCCGAAATTATGCTGACTAATAAAGAATGTAAAAGACTAGATGAAATAATAACAGAAATCCTTAAATTACTAAATGATAATAAAGAAATAAATAAGCAATATTTAGATTGCTTAGAATTAGGAGTAGATATAATTCCTAAAGGAGATAATAATAATTTATTTCTTGGAGAAATTAATCATAGCGACCCTGCCCTAACACCTATAAGCATTGCAATTCATAATAGCTGTATAGATATTGCAAAATCAATTAATAACAATAATTTTTCATGCACTATTTCAGAAGCAATTTTTAAAAAATATAATAATTTAGATTATATTAATTGCCTTGAACCTATGATAAAAAGCATTAAGCAATGTCAATTCACAGATTAATTTCAATTTTTCATATATTAGGGCCTGGATTACTAACAGCAAGTGCTGCAATTGGTACATCTCATTTAGTTCAAGCTACGCGGGCTGGAACATATTTTGGCTATGAATTATTAATATTAATAATATTAATCAATATTATTAAATATCCCTTTATTGAATGTGGCTATAGATACACAATAGCAACTGGTAAAAATATTATCCAAGGATATAAGGAGTTAAGCACAAAATTACTTATTATTTTTACAATTATTAGTTTTTTCACTTCATTTGCTAGTATTGCTGCAGTTGGCTATATATGCGCTGGAATTATGCAATCTATAATCAATGTAAATATCTCATCAAATTTACTATCTATAATAATTATTTTAATTTGCGCTATAATTATTGCGATTGGGCATTATCAATTATTAAGCAAAATCATGAAATGCTTTATGGTAATATTACTATTATCAACAATTACTACCGTAATTATGATATATCTTTACCCAGCAAATAGTTCAAGCATAATCTATGACGAATCTGCCTTTAATATTAAATATATACCCTTTATGCTGGCCTTGATGGGCTGGATGCCAGGACCAATAGAATTATCAGTATGGCATTCTTTATGGCTTGAAGCAAGAAATAAAAACAACACGCAAAATCTTAGCTTTAAACAGGCAAAATTAGACTTTAATATTGGCTATTTTTTAACCATTTTAACCGCTATATTATTTTTAATTTTAGGATCAGAAATTCTAAGAAATAGTGGAGAGATAATCTCTAATAATGGCACAGTGTTTGCCAAACAGCTAATATCAATTTACACCAACATGATTGGCAATTGGTCGCAACATATTATCGAAGCAATAATTGCTATTACAATATTATCAACCACTATCACCTTGATAGATAGCTATCCAAGAACATTGGCAATATCTCTTAAAACACTTAATAATAATATAAAATATAATCAAAGAAATCTTCATATTTCTATGATCTTTACCTCTTCAATTATTGCGTCTATAATATTATTACTTATCAGTAACTTTAAAACCTTACTTGATTTTGTAACAATAATAGCCTTTCTTACTGCCCCATTATATGCCTATATGAACTATAAATTACAATTTAGCAATTTAATACCAAAACAATATCAGCCTCATAAATATCTAAAAATATTAAGCTGGATAGGCTTTATATATTTTGCATTTTTTGTTATAATTTATATATATAGCCTTATTAAATAGCCTAATATAACAATAATTTATAGCTATATCACAGCCTTAATTATCAAATTTCTTGCAATAAGCTAGAAAAATGATATAATATAATATATTGATATTTTTAGTAAATTTTAAATATTTGAAAATAAGTTTATTACTAAATTAAAGATTTGGATATGGCAGACTTACCTGGAACTAAAATTAATTCTACAGAGGCACATAGTTTAAAAAGTTTATCAACTGCACAAGAAAACATATCAAAAGAATACGAATTATTAATAGATCTTCAAAAAGCTTTAGGTCAAAAAAAAGAAGCTGAAGAAATATATGGAGTTATTGATAATTATATTAACAATAATTCTAATGGCTATAATTACAGCTATTCCAATAAAAAAAACTTAAAAGAAGTTTCAAAAATAATAGGATTGTTAATATTGGAAGAAGAGATTGAGAAAAAAATTAAGCAACAATCACATAATGTTTATGATCCAGAAGAAATAAAAATGCTTGAAGGTTTTAAAAACGAAGTAGAAGAAAGAATTGTCAAAACCCTTGAAAAATTAGATGGTAAAGAAGATCACCGCAAAGATATAGAAGAACAACTGAATGAGATGCTAAAGAAGGAAGAAGCGGCACACTCTTCATTGAAAACACATGAAGAAGGAATAATTAAAAAAAATGACGAAGGAAGAGGTCTGTAGCCATAAAAACAATAAATATTAACATACCAAATAATCAAAAATGATTTTTTCAAAACAACAATCACAGCTTATTGAAAATGCTATAACAACTAGTAATCTAGAAGAGCTAAAAAAAGTTATTACAAAAGATAATGTAGATCATGAATTTCATGGCTCACCTAATTATCATGGCTCAATTTTACCTTATTGCTGCGAAAAAAAAATTGATCTTAAAATAATTAATTTCTTACTTGATTCAGGTGCCAATGTTAATGACTTCTGCAGCAATGGTTTTAGCGCACTTTATTATGCCATACGTTCAAAAAAATATGACATAATAGATATCTTACTTGAAAGGGGTGCGGATATTAATCAAAACGCTCCAATAAATATAACGCCTCTTACAATATCCATAGATGAAAATGACTATCAATCATTAGAAAAATTACTTAAATATGATTCTCAAAAAGGAGTTAAGATTGATATTAACAAATTATTACACACTGCTTTAGAGACACGAGACGTCAGCGCTGAAATTATAGAGATGATAATTAAGGAAGGAGCTGATGTTAATGAAAAAAATAGCGATAATAAAACCCCCCTATCCCTTGCGATTAGAAGACAAAAACAAGAAATAGTGAGTATGCTAATAGCATATGGTGCTGACGTGAATGAAAAAATTGCTGATATTTCCCCTCGAGAATTAGCTCTTAAATTAGATCGAGCTGACGTGAATGAAAAAATTGCTGATAATTTACCCTCTAGAATTAGCTCTTAAATTAGATCGAAATGATATTATAGATACATTAATTGATAATGGGGGCGCTCTTGAAGAAGAGGATGATTCTCGACTTTCAAAGAAACAAAATGATAAAAAAGAACATAATTTAATTACATTTAGAGCCTTTGAAAGAGGTAAAAACGAGGATTTCTCTCATTTTAGTGATCTAGGAAATGATGCTACTATTAATCAGGACTATTTTATTAGATTATGTGAAAAATATGGCATTCCTCCAATGAAAAAAATAGATTTTATAGATACATTGATAAAAATTCAAGAAAAAAACAACAAAATATACTCATCTCTTGATTCTATATATTTACATCTTGAACCTATAATCAATGCACAATTACATAAATTAGATGAAACAACATACCCATCACCTGCAACCACAAACATATTAAAGACTGATAAAACAGATATAGGACAAAAAGCATTAGATGAATTTACAAAGCATAGATCGCAATTTTTCAGAACACTTTTTCATAAAGAACAAAACTATCAATTTTTACTAGATATCATCAAAAACAGCTGCAAAAACAGCTGTGATTATGATACGGAACAGCAGCTGATTGAAGAAGTTAAAAAATTAATCCTACCTCATCCAGAGCATATAATGAGGGAAAAAATGCTTAGAGAATACGAAGTGATAAAAGAAAAAAATTTACAATTTCGTAAAGAAAAATCAATAATTGATAACGCAGAATTAGATCATACTATTACAACTTTAGAAGAAAGTTCTGGAAGTAAAGGTCATCAAAAGAGAAAGTGTGATAGTGTTTACGATAGCAGCGCTGGAACTGATATTAGTGCAAGATCAGCCAAAGCTGTCTGTAACGAACATAAAATAGGACCTACTACGTGATTTTTTTTGGAGTCTTTTTTCGATTTTCCTATTTGAAATTTTTTTTGGGGTCAAACCCCGATTTTCTTATTTGTAATGGAACAACTTTAAAATGGCTCAGCGTGTGAATCCCATTACTAACTTTTCCACGGGGTTCGAATCCTTATTTTATAAGGCTTTACCAGTTGGCTTTCTATTTAGAGATTTTTCAACCGAACAGGCGGTAATTACTTTTTACGAAAAATCTATCCCTAATTTTTAGGATTCAATTCCACCAAAATTCTGCTTCCTTCACCCTCAAATCTAATTCCCTCATTTTCAAGCACAGTGACAACTTTTTGCATTGTCTCAATTCTTAAATTTCTAGCACCTCTTTCAAAATCACCGATGGTTGCCTTGGCAACTTCTGCCTTTTGGCTCAAATCTTCCTGACTCCAGTCCAGAAGTGCTCTGGCAGCTTTGCACTGTTTGTAATTAATTATGATATTCATGCTCTATTAACTTGATAAGTCAGTCTTTTAATATTACTATTAAGTTGTTTAGTGTTAATACTAATGTTTTTGGATATGATTATATTATCAATAATCATTTTATTTCACAATCTTAATTTTTCTTATCATGTTTAACAAAATAGATAAAAGTCATGATAAAATTGAACAGGTTAAAAGTTTAGCTGGTTCAATTGCTCATGAAACAAGAAATCCGCTTGCTGGCATCAAAGGATGCTGTGAGTTGATGAAAAACAATTTAAATGAATTGATTGAATATATTGATCTAATTCATGACTCATCAAGTCAGGGCTTGGCTATGATTGATATGATTTTGAATAATATTAGAGATGGTAATATTGATAAAAGTAATTTTATTGATCTATCAATTTCAGATACGGTCAAAAAAGCAATTNGGCAATATGCTTTTAAAAATGAGGAAGAAAAAGATTTAATTAGTCTTGATTTAGAGCAAAGCTTCATTTTTAGAGGCGATGAAAATATGATGATTTTTGTTATTTTTAACCTGCTTAAAAATTCTCTTTATTATGAATCAAAAATTGAAATTAGAACCGAAGCAAAACCAGATGGCAATTATCTATATTTTAAAGATTTTGGCCCTGGAATTGAAAAAGATCAGTTACTCCTAATTTTTGAGAGCTTTTTTACCTCTGGAAAAAAAGATGGAACTGGACTTGGCTTACCATTTTGTAAGCGAATAATGACGGCTTTTAATGGTGATATTATTTGCAAGTCAGAGATTGGTAAGTGGACAGAATTTGAGATGAAATTCCCAAACTAGATATTTTATCTGAAACAAGTTGACTTCAACTCTGTTCAGAGCGTTCATGAAAAGTAAGGCTTAGCCTTGTTTGTTAACCATTTTTAGGTATCACCATGACCGATAAAACTAATCTTCAAAAACAGCTAGAATTATTCAAATCCCAAATAAAAGAGGTGAATGAGTCACTCTATAAATTTGAATCCCAATTTGAAAAAGAAAAAGTCAAAATTGAGCAGTTAAGACATTCTTTTGCTATGATGGTAAAATTGATTAATCATGAACTTATTGAAACAATGGGCAGCACTAATTTCTTAGTATCAAAAATACGCAAATAAATTAGTAAAGAAAAATAAGAGGTTATTTTGTTGACTTTTATACCCATTAGGGGTATATTTGATTTAAGTTAATTAATAAACCTTATTTCATTATATAATGTCTGATTGTTGCAATAATAAGTACCCAGATCACAGCAAAGAAATATCACGTTTGAACCGTATCTCAGGTCAAATAGAAGGGGTTAAAAGAATGATTGAAGATCGTAGATATTGCCCTGACATCATAACGCAACTTAGAGCTATTAGCTCTGCTGCAAAATCATTAGAGGCTAATATTCTTAAATCTCATCTAAAAGCCTGTGTCACTAGTGCTTTTGATTCAAAGGATACTAAAGAACAAGACAAGAAAATTGACGAGCTTCTAACCTTGTTTAAACGATTTGATTAGACCTATGAAAATAATTATCATAATCTTCACCATATTTTTCTTTACAAATATTGCTAAAGCAGAGGATTTTGATTTTTATGTTAATAAATTGAAGGAGCATCCAGCAATTGAGTCAGTTTTAGAAAATAGTAAAAAATATAAAAATCTTGCGAACTCTGAAATGGGTCTTCCCGATCCACAATTGGTTGTTGGCGTTGATAATGTTCCAGTTTCCGATCCAAGTTTTAATCAATTTTTACCAACAGCAAAAGTTTATGGATTTAGGCAACAAATTCCTAGATACTCTTTGCGTAAAGCAAAATCAAACAAACAGTTGGCTTTGTCTAAAAAACAAAGGCTGATAGCCGATTATTCTTTAAATAGATTAAAAGCTTATTTCATTAGCTCTCTTTATGAGTATGACAAAGTAAGAAAACTTGAAGATATTCTAAAAAAACAAATCTCTTATTACAAAGAATTAGAAAACCACTTAAGAGGTAGGTTAGAATCTGGAAAATCAGTTTATGGCAGATTATCAGAAATTGATGTAGAAAGAACCGAAATAGAGCAAAAGTTAAATAATTTACAAGTAGAAAAAACAGAGATCCAAGAAGAGTTTATAAATTTAGTTGGAGAAATCCCTAATCTTCCATTGCCTGAAATTAAGAATGCAAAATTACCAAATAATATAGAGAATATTTATCCCATTTTAATCAGCAAAAAAGATATTGAATCAGCTCGGTAGTCTGTAAAAGCGGCTGAGGCAGAATTTGGGCCAAATTATGGAGTTCAAGCATTGTATAAAGATAGAGAGGCAGGAGCAAATTTTGCTGGTGATGATTGGTTTTCCGTTCAAGCTACTGTCTCTATACCTCTTTGGTATTATTGGAATCAAAAGCCAAAATTACAGGCAGCAGGCCACGAAAGAAGCCAAGCCGTATATTCATACGATAATATTAAGAGATCATGGACAAAAAGAATGAGGTCACTGGCAAGTGAGCGTAACTATACCAAAGATAATATATCTCTTTTGGAGAGGCAGAAAAAATCAATGAATAGAATTATATCAACCGCCAAAAGAAGTTATGAATCAGGAAGCTCTCATTTGGAATCTGTGCTTGATGCTAGAATTGACAAACTAACCATAGAATCTCATCTGGCAACTTCTTATAGCAAGCACGCTAAATTATCAGCAGAATTTAATAGTCACTTAATAATGGAAAATGAATATGAGCAAAATAATAACTAACGTAATATTTGTTTTATTTTTAATAAGTAGCCAGGCATTTGCAGAAGGAGAAAAATATACTTGTCCAATGCATCCTCATTATATTGCTACTGAGTCGGGATCATGCCCTATCTGCGGTATGGATCTGGTGTTGTTAGAGAAAGAAACAGATCATAAAATCAATAACTCTAAAGATAAATCATCCAATAATAGCAAAAAAGCTGTTACTATTTCCCCTGAAACAATACAAAATATTGGCGTAAGAACAGAGAAAGCTATAGCTGCCATATTTGGAAATGATGTTAGAAGTTATGGCTTAGTTGCTCCAAATGTTAGAATACAGCATGACATATCAAGCAGGATTGATGGCTGGGTAGAAGAGTTAAAAGTAACAGCAGTTGGGGATGAGGTAAAAAAAGATCAATTATTGTTTAGCCTATATAGCCCTGATCTTATATCTGCACAGCAAGATTATATTGCCGCAATATCTTCTGGCCTAAGATCAAGAATTATTTCATCTAAAAAGCGTTTAAAATCACTAGGTGTTCAAGATAGAGCCATAAATCAAATCAAAAAAAAGCGCCAAAAATTACAGAATATCCCTTTTTATTCTGATGTTGATGGCGTGGTAAGTAAACTTAATATAAGAAAAGGAACTTATGTTAAATCAGGAATGCAATTAGCTGTAATTCAAGACTATTCAAGCGTATGGATTAATGTTTCAGTTGCTGAAAAGGATTTGGGATTTCTTAAAAAAGATATGAAGACAGAAGTAACCTTTCCTAATATCTCAAATGAAAAAAGAATTGCTCGTATAGATTACATTTATCCAACAATTGATGAAGCAAGTAGAACTGGCCAGATTAGATTAATTTTAAATAATGAGGATGGAAAATTACGACCAGGAAGCTACGCCGATGTTAGTTTTGAAACCATATCTGTAAAGCGTCTCTCAGTTCCTTTGGAGGCGGTTTTAAAATCATCAGATGGAGATCATGTTGTAGTAGATTTAGGTGATGGAAGATTTGAATCCAGACAAGTAAAAACAGGCGTAAGCAATAAAGGAAGAATTCAAATAATATCAGGACTTAAAGAAGGTGAAAATATCGTAGTAAGCAGTCAATTTCTAATAGATTCAGAAAGTTCTTTGCGTGAATCATTTCGTAAAATGCAAAAAACACAAACTCCATTATCATTGCTTGATGTAAACGACGATCAAATGGCTATGATAAATCATTTAGTGGATAGTGCAATTTATGTTCATGAAGTAATTACTAAAGACCAGCAAATAAACAAAAAAATGCTTATGCCGGCATTAGAACTAAATGATCATTTAATGCCAAATTTTAGGGGAACTAAATTACAATTTATTTTAGAGGGAGCAGAAAAATCAATCTTACAATCACAAAACTCTATTACTAAAGAAGAATTAAGAGAATCTTTGGCAAGTTTAATTACAAGCTTAAAGCCTTGGCTTCTAACTGGTAAGCCTGAATATTACAAAGACAAAGGTCTGAAATTATTTATGGATCATGAGAGCGGTAATTTATGGATTCAGTTAGATGAAAAAGGAATTAATCCCTATGGAGATGGGCATGTAATGCCACAAGAATGGCCTGAAAAAGGACAAGATAAAATGCCTGAAATGGATGAGAATGCAAATCCAGGAGGAGCTCATGCAGGACACTAATAATGAATCTATGAAACATGATCCAACAAAATCATTTATTGCAAGCGTTATAGAGTGGTCAGTAAATAATAAGCTATTGATAACAGCCTTTATGCTGACTTTGCTAATTGCTGGTATTTTTGCTATTAAGAAAACACCTCTTGATGCCATTCCTGACCTGTCAGATACACAAGTAATTATTAGAACTGATTTTCCTGGTCAATCTCCACAAATTGTTGAAGATTTGGTAACTTATCCACTATCTACAACAATGCTTGGATTGCCAAAAACAAAGGATGTTCGAGGTTATTCCATGTTTGGCTCATCTTTTGTTTATATAATTTTTGAAGATGATGTTGATCAATATTGGGCAAGAAGCAGAGTAATTGAGGCTTTATCGAAAATTGGTGGCGATTTGCCTGAGAATGCTCAACCACAAATTGGCCCTGATGCAACTGGAGTTGGTTGGATTTATCAATATGCTCTGGTAGATAAAACAGGAAAACATGACCTTGCTTACTTAAGAACATTGCAAGATTGGTTTTTAAAATTTGAACTGCAAGCGGTAGATGGAGTATCAGAAGTAGCCTCAGTTGGCGGTTTTGTAAAAGAGTATCAGGTGCTAGTTGATCCAAATCGTTTGCGTGCTTATAACGTTCCTCTTCATAGAATTACTACAGCAGTTAAAGCAGCTAGTAAAGAAGTTGGAGGAAGAGTCATTGAACAAGGTGAGATGGAGTTAATGAGTCTCTCCAAAGGTTACGTTACCAATATAGAGGAATTAAAAAAAGTCGTTGTATATGCTAAAAATGGAACTCCTGTTTTACTTAAAGATGTAGCAAGAATTATTGAAGGTCCAGAGCTTCGTAGAGGTGTGGTTGAATTAAATGGCGAAGGAGAAGTTGTAGGTGGCGTTGTAGTAATGCGTTCTGGAGAAAATGCTTTAAATGTCATAAAGGGAATCAAAAAAAGATTAGAAGAATTAAAAAATGGTTTACCAGAGGGTGTTGAAATTATATCTGTATATGATCGAGCTCCATTAATAGAAGGAGCAGTTAAATATCTAAGTCATAAATTAATAGAAGAAGGAATTGTTGTAGCCCTTATTTGTCTTATATTTCTACTTCACGCAAGATCAGCATTTGTAGCGATCATCACCTTACCTCTTGGAGTTTTGGCAGCATTTATAGTTATGTCTATGCAAGGCATTACTGCTAACATAATGTCACTTGGAGGTATTGCTATTGCGATTGGGGCAATGGTTGATGCTTCTGTCGTTATGGTAGAAAATGCTCATCGAAAATTATCGAATATGCCAAAAAATAGCTCTCTTGCCCAAAAAAATGCGCAAGTGATTTTAGCCGCAAAAGAAGTTGGTCCTGGTTTATTTTTCTCTCTTTTAATTATTACTGTTTCATTTCTGCCAGTTTTTGCGCTAACTGGACAATCATATAGATTATTCTCACCATTAGCATTTACCAAAACCTATGCTATGTTTTTTGCCTCTATTCTCTCTGTTACAATAGTCCCTGTGCTAATGCTTTGGTTAATAAAGGGTAGAATTAGAAAAGAAAATGAAAACCCAGTTAATAAGTGGTTTATCAAAATCTATACACCCCTATTAAAAAAGGCTCTCAAGTTTAAATATAGAACCGCCGTAATTGCCACAGTTATTCTTTTTAGTATCTCATGGCCACTTATAAAAACAGGAACTGAATTTATGCCTGCTCTTTATGAAGGAGAGCTATTATATATGCCAACCACATTACCTGGAGTTTCAATTACAAAGGCAAAAGAAATTTTATCGCAAACCAATCGTTTAATTAAAAAAACTCCAGAAGTTCATCATGTATTTGGTAAGGTTGGAAGAGCTGATAGCGCAACTGATCCAGCACCAATTTCTATGATTGAAAGTTGGATTAAATTAAAACCAAAAGACCAGTGGCGTAAAGGCATGACAGTAGAAAATCTGGTAAAGGATTTAGATAAAAGAGTTAAATTACCAGGTCTAGTCAATAGTTGGGGTTATCCAATTAAAATTCGTATGGATATGATTTCAACTGGAATCAGAACTCCAATAGGAATAAAAATTTCAGGAGAAAATTTAAGGGAGATAAGTAAAGTTAGCTTAGATATCGAAGCGGCAATAAAAGATGTAAAAGGCACAAGATCTGCCTTTGCTGATAGAGTTATTGGCGGAAAATATCTTGAGATAACTCCTAATAGAGATGAGCTGGCGAGAAGAAATATAGATCTACAAATGTTTCAAAATGTTATCTCTACTGCACTTGGTGGTATGAAAATATCAGAATCCATCCAAGGCAGAGAAAGATATAATATCATGCTGAGATATGAAAGAAAATTTAGGGAATCAGCAGAAGATTTAGCTAATATCTTAGTGCCAACACCAATGGGGCAGCATATTCCGCTTGGTGAAATTTCTGAAATTGAATTTATAGAAGGGCCACCAATGATTAAATCAGAAAATGCCAGACTTACAGGTTGGGTATTTGTAGATATTGAGGATCGTGATATTGGTTCTTATGTAAAGACGGCTAGAGAAGTAATTGAAGATAAGGTTAAATTGCCAGCTGGTTATTCTATTAGCTGGTCTGGTCAATTTGAGCAAATGCAGGAAGCTGAAAATAGGATAAAAATAGCAGTTCCTTCAGCAATTCTAATTATATTTGTTTTGCTTATGTTGCACTTTGGCAGACTAGATCGCACCTTAATTATAATGCTTTCACTACCATTTACTATGATTGGTGGTATTTGGGCATTATATTTAGCAAATTATAATTTTTCTGTAGCTGCCTCCGTTGGATTTATTGCTCTTGGAGGAGTGGCTGCTGAAACAATTATAATAATGATAATTTACTTAGATCAGCAATTTAGAAATAACTCACCTAAAACTCTTCAGGACTTAAAAGGATGTATAATAAGTGGAGCAACTCTGAGAATAAGAGCAATTTTAATGACAGATATTACATTATTATTTGGACTGATGCCGATTTTTATTACTGATGGATTAGGCTCTGATGTAATGCGTCGCATAGCATTACCAGTTGTTGGTGGCACTATAACTACAACTATTGCAACATTAATAGTGGTTCCAACAATTTATTATCTATGGGAAGGTAGAAAATATAAGGAAGGAGAAATATCTATAAAAATATTAAAAGGTGAAGCTAAAGATTTTATAAAAAATTTTAAGGGATATTTAAAAAATCATCCTGTTGGTAATATTAAGATGCCGTTTAAATTTAAGAGATAATTATGAAAAATAAGTTTTTAGCATCAATTACTATTTCAATTGCTTCGCTTTCTACAATACAAAATAGCTATGCCCATTTAGAACCAAAAAGCGATAAGTTTGAAAAATGTTATGGGATTGTAAAAGCTGGTAAAAATGATTGCGCCAGTAAGGCAAATAAGCATTCATGTGCTACCCTTACAAAGGTTGATAGAGATCCAAATGAATGGATTAAAATTCCCAATGGACTATGCAACAAAATTGTAGGCGGATCAACTAAACCCAAAGGTTAAAAATGCAAAATAATCACTGCCATTCAAGCAAAAAGAAATTTGATTATTTTTTATGGGGATCGGTTTTTGTATCTTCCATTCTATATATTGGATTTTGGAAATATTCTGAAAATTTCTCAAATATCGAGTGGTTAACAATTTTATCTAGTTCGGTATTTGAACTAATAAATACTATTTGGTGGGGAGTTTTAATAGGAATTATATTTGTAGCAATTTTATCAAAAGTTCCAAAAGAGTTTGTTATTAGCATACTGGGCGAAAGCAAAGGAATAAAAGGTAAAATCAGAGCTACAATTGGAGGAGTATTATTAGATTTATGCTCACATGGAATTTTAATGGTAGGAAGCCAGCTTTATAAAAGAGGAGCTTCATCTGGTCAAGTAATGGCTTTTTTAATCGCAAGCCCTTGGAATTCGCTATCACTTACAATTATTTTAATTTCCTTAATTGGCGTATTTTGGACTTTATCTTTTATATTTTTATCACTCGTAATTGCAATAATCACAGGAGTTATATTTGATAAATTCGTTGATAAGGGAATTTTGCCTGACAATCCAAATAAAATTGATTTACCACAAAATTTTGAGTTTTTTAAAGAAGCCAAAAAAGGTTTATTAAGTGCCAATTATAATTTTAGCTCCTTACTTGATACGCTAATAAATGGCATCAGAGAATCCAGAATGGTAATAAAATGGATTTTATTTGGCACGATATTAGCTGGTTTGGTGAGAGCTTTTATAGATGCTGATAATTTCCAAACATTTTCTGGCCCAACATTGGCAGGCTTGGGGCTAACAGTTCTTGTTGCTACAATATTAGAAGTATGCTCTGAAGGCTCAACCCCAATTGCTGCTGATATTTTAACAAGAGCAAAAGCCCCAGGAAATAGCTTTGCATTCCTAATGACTGGAGTTTCAACAGACTATACGGAAATTATGATTCTAAAAGATACTACTAAATCTTGGAAAATAGCATTATTTTTACCACTACTTACAGTGCCTCAAGTTATATTAATTTCTTGGCTAATTAATCACTTCTCTACCTTCTAATTCTCTCTTTGCCTTTTTAATAATATGATAAGCACCACTTAAAGAAATAGAGGCAATAATAAATGCTACTGCTAAATCTGGCCATTTGGTATTTGTTATCCAAACTCCTAATCCTGCAAAAATAACCGCAATATTTGCTATTGCATCATTTCTGCTACAAATCCAAACGGAGGCTCTATTACTGTCTCCTTTGCGATATTTATATAAAAGAAAAGCACTAAATACATTAGCAGCTAAGGCTATAAAGCCTACCACCCCTATAATCTCAGCTTTTGGTGTGACAGCAAAAAATACTTTATAAACTGTGCTTACAGCAACAAAAACTCCAAATACACCCATTGTATAACCTTTTATTAAAGAGGCCTTAGCACGCAATGTAATGGATTTACTTAAAACATATAAAGATATTCCATAATTTGCCGCATCGGCAAAGAAATCTAAAGAGTCAGCAAGCAAGGATTGTGAACCAGATATAAGTCCAGAAAATATTTCTAATATAAACATGCCAAGATTTATAAATAGGACAATCCATAAAATTATCCTATATTTACAATCCCAATTATGTTCGTTTGAATCGCAACAATTATTTGGCATGGTTTTCTTTCTTAAATTTCTTAATATGGAAAAATCTATATAAAGTTGGTAAAACCACTAATGTTAAAATTGTTGAAGAAATAATTCCTCCAATCACCACAGTAGCCAGTGGTCTTTGTACTTCTGCTCCAGTTCCTGTATTTAATGCCATTGGCACAAAACCTAAGCTAGCTACTAATGCTGTCATTAAGATTGGTCTTAGCCTAGTTAATGCACCTTTTATAATTGCTTCATCCAATTTCATTCCCTGCTCAAGCAAGCTTTTAATAAATGACACCATAACAACGCCATTTAATACAGCCACTCCTGAGAGGGCGATAAAACCAACTCCTGCGGAAATAGACAATGGAATATCTCTTAACCATAAAGCGGCTACACCCCCCGTTAAAGCAAGTGGTACTCCAGAAAATATTAATAATGCAGCGCGCCCTGAACCAAACGCCATGAACAATAAGCCAATAATCAATAATAGGGCTACAGGCACAACAATCATTAACCTCTTTTTAGCAGAAATAAGTTGCTCAAATGTTCCGCCGTAATTTATCCAATAGCTAGGGGGTATTTCAGCGTTTTGTCTAACCTTTTGCTGCACCTCCTCAACAAAACTACCTAAATCACGATCACGAACATTGGAAGTTACCACCACACGGCGTTTACCATTTTCTCGACTTATTTGATTTGGGCCATAGGCAACTTCTAGCTTTGCAACTTCTTTAAGTGGCACATAATTCGGACGATTATTAATTCCCTTCTGCTTTGCTTGTGACAGTGGAATTGGTAAATATTCAAGAATCTCAATATTGTTGCGTAAATTTTCAGGCAAACGCACTACAATATCAAAACGGCGATCTCCTTCAAACAACTTTCCAACTTCTTTACCTCCCATTGCTATTTGTACCACTTCTTGTACATCTGACATATTCAAGCCATAACGATCAAGACTTGCACGATCAGGTAATATAGAAAGAACTGGAAGGCCAGTTATTTGCTCAATCTTAACATCAGAACCTCCTTTAATTTCCTTTAGTTCCTGCTCTACCTTTTCAGCAACTTCAAGCATGACACCAATATCATCACCAAATATTTTAACAGCCAAATCACTTCTTACTCCTGAAATAAGTTCATTAAAGCGCATCTGAATAGGCTGAGTAAATTCATAGTTATTGCCAGGAACCTGTTTAGCAACTTCTTCCATTTCTTTTACTAATTTAGCCTTTGTTTTATCTGAATCAGGCCACTCATTCCTTGATTTGAGCATGATAAATGTATCAGCCACACTTGGCGGCATTGGATCAGTGGCTACTTCTGGCGTTCCAATTTTACCAAAAATTTCATCTATTTCAGGAAATTTCTCTTTTAAGCTTTTTTCTAATGTTGCTTGCATAGTAACTGCCTGAGTCAAGCTAGTGCCAGGAATACGCATGGCATGTAGCGCAATGTCTCCTTCATCAAGATTTGGGATAAATTCTGTTCCCAATCTTGAGGTCATTAAAATGCTTAGAATAACCAAAATACTAGCACCACCAATAATATGTTTTGGACGATCAAGACTCCAAAGCAGCATTGGCTTATACCATTTCTTAGCTTTAAGAATAATTTTGCTTTCTTTTTCTTCTACTTTACCTGTTACAAAAATGGCAACAGCGGCAGGTACGAAAGTAATTGATAAAACTAGTGCGGACAATAGAGCAATTACAACGGTAAATGCCATTGGATGAAACATTTTACCCTCTATACCAGTTAGAGAGAATATAGGCAGATAAACTACGGTAATAATAATTACACCAAAGATACTTGGCTTAATCACTTCAGCAGTTGCATTGGAAGCTAACTTAAATCTCTCCTCTTTTGTTAATAATCGCCCTAAATCTTTCTGTGCCATACCAAAACGGCGAATGCAATTTTCAATAATAATGACTGCCCCATCAACAATTAGACCAAAATCTAATGCCCCAAGACTCATCAAATTGCCTGATACTTTATTTTCTACCATGGCTGTGATTGTCATCAGCATAGAGATAGGGATTACAGCGGCTGTAATGAGTGCTGCTCTAATATTACCTAAAAGTAGGAACAAAATTGCAATCACTAAAATAGCTCCTTCTAGTAGGTTTTTTTCTACTGTGGCAATTGTCCTATCTACAAGTTCAGTACGATCATATACAGCTTTAGCAATTACACCTTTGGGAAGAGTGCGATTAACCTCTTCTAACTTACTAGCAACTCGTTGTGACACTTCACGACTATTTTCTCCCATCAACATCATAGCTGTACCAAGGACTACTTCCTCACCATTTTGAGTGGCTGCCCCAGTACGCAAGGGGTATCCAAGCTCTACATCAGCAATATCACCAATACGGATAGTTATTTCATCTTTTTTGGTTACTATAATATTGCGTATATCCTCAAGATTTTTTACTTGCCCAGGTACACGAATTAAATATTGCTCACCATTCCTTTCAATATATCCAGCGCCAATATTATCATTATTATTTTCAAGGGCGCTCATGACATCATTCAGAGTTAGACCATAAGCTAGCAATCTGTTCGGATAAGGCATTACATGGAATTGTTTTTCATATCCACCAATGGAGTTAACCTCAATTATCCCTTTCAAATTACGCAGTTGGGGCAATATAACCCACTCTTGTATGGTAAGTAGATCCATAGGGGTATATGCAGTTCCATCCTTCTTTTTTGCATCAGGATTAGCCTCTACTACATACATAAATATTTCACCAAGACCTGTTGCTATTGGCCCCATTTCCGGCTCTAAACCATCTGGGATTTCACTTTTTACTTGTTGCAAACGCTCATTGATTAATTGTCTAGCAAAGTAAATGTCCGTTCCTTCTTCAAAGACAACGGTAACTTGCGACAAGCCGTAACGTGAAAGTGATCTTGTATAATCAAGTTTTGGAATGCCAGCTAATGCTGTTTCAATAGGAAAGGTTACGCGCTGTTCCATTTCCATAGGTGAATAGCCAGCAGCCTCGGTATTAATCTGCACCTGCACATTGGTGATGTCCGGCACAGCATCAATGGACAATTTACCAAAATTGTAAATTCCAAGCGCCATAAAACCTATCGCAACAAATAAAACTACGAAGCGATGGGTTATAGAGAAATTAATGATTCTTTCAATTATTGAAGGTTTTATATTAGTGGTCATGTGATGCTCCTGATTTTTCAATGTCTGCTTTAATAAGAAAACTGTTACTTGTTACATATTCCGTGTTAGGTTTTAATCCTTCTAGCACCTCAACCCACTTACCATCACCTACTCCAAGTTTCAGCATGCGCACTTCGTAGGTGTCATCGTATTTGGCAAAAACAACTGTAAAATCTCTAAATTTCTGTAATGCTGAACTACGAACAGCAAGAGGCACTTCCTTCCTATTAACAATAACATTACCTTCAACCGTCATTCCTGGACGCCATTTACCTTCTTTGTTATCAAGAGGCACTATAGCTAGAACGCTTTGACTCAATGCATCTGCTGTTGGTAGAATCATAGAAATATTAGATTCTAAAGACGCATCATTTTTTAATTTACTCACTTGTACTTTTTGACCTTTTTGAACTTTCTCCAGATCGCTTGAGAAAACATGGAGTTCTGCCCACACATTTGATAAGTCAGCAATGGTAAATAGAGCACTATCACCCGCAACATCTCCTACATTAGTATCTCTTTCCAATATTACCCCATTCATTGGGGCAATAATATTATAGCTTTTTAGGCTTTCATTACTTTCAACAACAGCTAGAACTTGGCCTTTTTTAACTTCATCACCCCAATTGACATATACTTTTTTTACCACACCAGGGAATCTGGCTCTTATTCTTTTTGTAGTATTACGATTTAGTGTAATACGCCCAGTAAGTTTGGCATATTGATTTATGATAGCCGATCCTGCTTTTTGAGTTTTTATATCTCCTTCTAAAGCAGCTTCTTCGCTAATTTGAGTTCTTCCCTCATAAGATTCAAAATTCCATTTGTAAGTTTTATTATCATAATCAGCTTTTACTACTACATCAAAAGAATGCGGCTCAGTAACAATGCCATCGCTAACTAGTATGCCATCTTGTGGCTTGAAAGAAAAATTATTCACCTCTCCATCAAGACGATTTAATTGAATGGTCAAATTGACTTTTGAAGGATCAAGTAGATTATCATCGCCATAGGAATAAACACGAAATTGTGGTGATACACCATCTTCATAAATAGTTACCTCAACAGCAAAATCACCATTACGAAATAATTTGCCACCATTAGGGCCTTTTTCTGGCTCCTCTACATAATGATCAGATTCCTTATATTTATGATCATTTTTAGCAAATGAAATTTGTGGAGATGTGAAAATTGATACAGCAATAAATGCCAGCATCAATACCATATTTATTACTATTTTTTTATTCATTGTTGTTACCATTTAAATTATTAATTGGAGTTGTGATTAGTTCTATATTTGCTCTTGCGATGTGGTATTGCTTTAAAGCTGTGTGATATTTTGCTCTAGCATCAAATAAAGTGCGCTGAGCATCCAAAACCTCTAGATAAGGGAATTTACCTTTTTCATAGCCTGATGTTGCAACTCTAAATGCTTTTTTAGCCGTTGGTAATATTTTATTTCTGAGCTTATCAGCAGTTTGGTAGGATATTTGCCAATTTCTCCATTCTTCAATTAAGCTCTGCTCAAGAGACAATTTGGCTTGCAATTCATTATTCCTTGCTTGGCTTAATTTAGCCCTTGCATGAGATGTATTCCCTTGGTTCCAGTTAAAGATTGGGAGAGGAATGGATAGGCCTGCAACTAATGCTTGTTCATCTGAACCTCTGAACTCTCTAATTCCTATTTTTACTGTTGGGTCTGAAATTTTACTGGCATTTTCAAGATCAAAAGCAAATTTTTTCTCTTTGCTCAAATAATAAAACTTTCTTAAAATAGGAGAATCATTAAGTTTAGTTTGATATGTTGTAATAGGATCAGGAGAGGTTAAATCAAAAAAATGAGAATGATCTAAAGATACATCTAATGAATTTTTACCTAATAATTTAGCAAGATTTTGCTTAGCTGAGTTAAATTGCTGCTTTTCTTGACTAGTTGCAATAACTGCACTTTCATAAGCAACAGTTGCCTTAATTTTCTGAATTTCTGATTCTCTCGCTGCGTTAACTCTTTTGGAAACAGTCTTTAATATCTGTTTTGCTAATAATTCTTGCTCTTTTGCAAGTTTTAACGCCTCTGCCTCTGCCAAAACACTAGCATATGCGACATGAATATTGCGCATTATGCTTAGTTTAGCAGCAGTAAAATTACTATTAGCTGCATTTTTTGCTTGAGTTGCAGCATTTTTACGAGCATATCTTTTGCCACTTATATCAATAGATTTAGATAGGCTATAAGTATATTCGGCAGAATTAGAGCCTGTATATGGGCCAGTTCCAGCTATATTTTCTGCTTCAATTTCAAAATTTGGATTACTCCAATATCCAGCTTGCTTTTCCAAGCCTTTAGCTGCTGTTATTCCGTCTTTTGAAGATTTAACTTCTGGTGAAAATCCTAACCCTAGATTGATTGCTTCTTCTAAAGTTATAACTTTGCTATTTTGATAAATTGACTCTTCATATTTATGGTCCTTAGGATTATGAGGCTCATAAGCATAAGCTTTAGCCACAAAGAGAAGGCTTATAAATGCAGCGCAACTGCACAGTAATTTTTTTAATAAATTCATGAATTTCCCATTGATTAACAATTAATATAAAACAAGGCAAGAGCCTTAATTAATTGTTATGCTTTGGGAGGTTTAGAAGGGAGGGAGACGTAATTTAGAGGAAGGGAATAATTGTAAGAATCAACAAGATCTTTTTCAGCAAAACCAGAAATTTCAGAAGATAAATTTTGGCCAAGGCTAAAAAGGTGATTACAATTATGATGACAGGAAGATTCGCAACAATCAAAAGCTATATCAGAAGAGGAATCATCAGATTGATCAGAGATAAGTGATGCAGAAACATTATTTTGCTCACTATCGTCCATACATATATGAGCAGAAGCAATGCCAGTAAATAGCATTGATATTATAATTAAAAAATGTATCGCAAATTTTTGTATAGACATGATTCACGATTTTACATTACAAATTGTAAAACTCAATCTTTTATTGTAAAAATCAAACTAGTCTGATAATTTTTAATTATTATTATGCAATAATTAGTGCTTATGAAAAACAGGTTGGATCGTCTAAAGAAAATTAGTTTGAAAGAAATTTGGGATAATGAAGCTCAAGACTTTACGCCTTGGCTTGCTGAGGAAAGGAACCTAGAATTACTCTCTGAAACTATTAGAACTCCTCTAGAATTAGAGGCTCAAGAAAAAGATGTGGGGCCATTTAGAGCCGATATTTTATGCAAAAACACGGAAGATGATTCTTGGGTATTAATTGAAAATCAAATTGATAAAACAGACCACAAGCACCTTGGTCAATTGCTCACTTATGCTTCTGGTCTTCAAGCAGTTACGATAGTTTGGATTTCAGCAAAATTTACAGAAGAGCATCGAGCAGCACTTGATTGGCTCAATAAGATTACTGATGATGATTTTAGATTTTTTGGATTAGAAATTGAGTTGTGGACAATAGGAGATTCTCCTGCTGCACCTAAATTCAATATTGTTAGCAAGCCAAATAATTGGAGCAAAACAATATCACAAGCAGCAAAAAATATTAGCGAAGGAATAGAGTCAGAAACTAAAGCGATGCAATATCGCTATTGGCAGGGATTAATTGATTATCTAGAAAATAACGGATCAAAACTTCGCACTCAAGATCCAAGACCAAGACATTGGCAAACTTTTGCTGTTGGTCGTAGTCACTTTTATATTGATGCAACAGTAAATACTCGTGATAGTAGACTTGGAATAGGTTTAAAAATAGCAGATAAAAATCATGCTAAAAATTTTTATAATCTTTTAGTATTAGATAAAGAAGAAATTGAGGCAGAAATGCAAGAAAAGCTAGAATGGAGAGAGCTTCCTGATAATACAAAATCAGAAATTATTTTGTTTAAAAATAATGTAAATTTATCTGACAAGAAAGATTGGAACACTCAATATGGTTGGTTTAAAACCAACATAGAAAAATTTGATAAGGTTTTTAGGAAAAGAATTAAGAAATTAAATGCTGAAGATTGGACAGGTTAATCACTAGATTTGGCAAATATTTTTAGATTTTTAGTGTCTGCTTTAAATTCGCCAATATATTGAAAAACTGAACCTTTAGGCTTTTTTTGAATTTTAAAGCTAAAACTGGAAATCTGCGAGTTATCTGAATCAAAAAAATCATTTAAATTTTCCCAATATTTTTCCAATAAATCATTGGTAAAATAGCTAATTGCTTTTGTAAAAATTTCTAATAATTGTTCAATTTCTCTATCAGAGCATTTATCATTTCTTACATCCTCAACGATGCCTTGGTAAATTAAATTATTCAGATTTTTTAGCTTAAAATAAACCCAATGAACGCTTGGGTAAAAGCATCAATCAAGTGGAATCATTTAATATTTACTAACTTCCACACCTTTCCTCAAATTCCTGATTAAAATTATCAATTTGACGAAGCGTTTCTTCACTTAAGGAATTTAGCTCAGATTTGGTTATTGTGATAGGATTTGCCCAAAGACAAAGATTATTTACGGATGTACTTTTGCATCCTGCGCTTAACAGTAGAAATGCTGTCATTCCTGCGATTAGCCTGCCTTTTCTTAGATTTAGTTGCATCTTCTAAATTATTTTTGAGTTGTTTAATTTCTGCTGATTTTTTGCCCTTAAAAAATCCAAAGCCAAAAATGGTGCAAATTCCTGCTAAAAATATCACTGATTTTATTATTATTGTTTCGATCATTTTCTTATCCCTTTTTCAAAAACCCCTATACCAAGCAAGCTTCCACCAGCAATTAAAAACATATTAATAATGCCAAGAGCTGTTGCCGCATCTGCCGCTCCTTGATAAAGCGAGTAAGCGAATAATATTATTGAGAATATGATGCCCGATCCAAGAAGGATTGATCCCCATAATCTTTTGGAAGATTTATTGCCCTTGGAATCTTGTAAAAACTTGTTGGTCATGCTTGCTAATTTATTAATTCAAAATGTGGTAAATCAAAAAATGTCTGATCGTGCAAATCATTGTCATTATCCCAATCAGCTCCGCATCTAATTTTGATATTTAGTTGATCTGCTGTAGCCTTTACATAACCAACGAAGTGATAAAATCCGATTCTATTATTCCAATTAATCGGATATGGGGCAACATCAATTGCCAGAGATGGATTTTGGTTATGCTTGCTTTTTCCTGCTTTTAGCTTTGATTTTCCTTGATAGTAAAGCTCTTCTTGGCATTCATTACTTCTAAAGCCTTCAATAATTGTGCAATCATAATTTTTGATAACTTCATTAAAAAGTTTCCGCAAATCAGGATGACAACTCGCTAATTTTTCTTTTGACCTATTTGAATATTTTGGCATTTTTTTGTTTATTTAAATTTTATATTGTCGCCAATAAGGGCTATAAATCCTGCGGTAATTAGGGTCATAAATCCAAAAATCATCCATCTGATAAAAACCTTGAAGGCATGCTTTTTTGCCATTCGCAGTGACTTGAGTAATTCGCGCAAATTGGCAATGTCCATATAGGCCAAATCATCATCCAGGCCAATTTCCTTTAAAGCAGCTTTTGCACCTTGTTTAGAGGCTTTGGTTAAAAGTTCTTCTAGCTCAATTGATGTGAGAGTTATTTGACTTAATTTTTTATCTTCTTTTCCGAGCATTTTAAAATTTTTCTACGGCGTTAATAGTGGATTTATAACCTTGATCGCTGATGTCGTGAGTGATGGCTTCAATGATCCATTCCTTATCTTTTAGATATTTTATATCTGGTATGATTATTTTGCTCTCAGCGCTTAAAATAGGATTGCCAGGAAGTAAAATTTCTAATTTGGATATTCCTCTCTCAAATTCTGCTAATTTTACTTTAGCGGCTTCCAAGGCTCTATTTTGATCTGTGAATGTGTAGCGCATTTCATAATCTGGTTCACCATCTCCAATAGTGACTTTCTTTTCCTCTGCGGTTGCAAAATCGTGATATTTAGCAATAACCTTGCCAAATTTACCTCGATCAAGAATATTTAACCGCCAGCTAGTGATTTGATTTATCGAAAGCTCTAATTTTGGAAGTTCCTTGCCAGTGATGGTTGTACCTTTATTCTTTTTGGCAAAAATTAGCTTTCCTGCTACGAACTTAATAAAAGCATCATAATCTCTGGCAAAGTTAGTTAAAAATGACAGATCACTCTCATTGGTTTGGTCAATATGGGCGATGTAAATTTGTTCAAAATATTCATCAATTAGAGATGTAAATTTATGCTCTTTGGCAATTTTACTAACTATTCCAACAAGACTATATTCATGCCAGGATCTGCTTTTTGGCGATCTGATTTTATTGGTTAAATCTTTGATTTTTGTATTGCTGGCTTTAGCAATAATTCTCATCCTTGAAGGAGGCGAGGATAGATCGATATTATCTACAATATAACTTCCCATCAAAACTAAATCCTGATTCTCATAACCAAGAGATATTTCAAGATTTGTTCCTCTTGGTGGAATTTCTAAAATATTATCTCGATTATCGAGTAGGATTTCTGCCTTATCAGAAACAAGACCAGTTTCATCAGTAATATTTAAAGACACTAATCTTGGTGATAAAATATCGGTGATGTCTTTATCATCCGTCTTGACTTTAAATATTGGCTTCATGACCAGAGTTTTACTATTTCAGATTCTTTTTGAATTGTTATTTCTGGTAAAGTAATTTTGACTCCAGCGTCAAAAACAGCATCTAATTCAGATAAATGAGGATTAGCTTCTAAAACTCGCTCAACTATTTTTGTTGTGCTGCCATAATAATTTTGGCAAATTCGATCCAAAATATCACCATCCCTCGCTGTATCCATGATACTCATAAACTCGATGCAATATTTTGAATAATTCCTTTTGTTCCTCTCTTTTTATCCTCGCCATACCTTTTAAGAGTGATGGAAAATTCTATTTTTCTGGGACTACCATCTTTTAAAAAATTGCTCTGATTTTCTGATATTTTAGAGATGCACCACCTCCCAAAAGCAAAGCCATTTCCTGATATTAAAAAAAGAGGCTTACCAAGTCCAGCTTGTACTCTCATTAAAGTAATTTGCTTTAATCCACCCTTAAAATGAGGATAAATAATTCCCTCTAAATCAATAGTTTCAACGCCAAAACCAGTAAATTGTAAAGCTGGATTACTACCCAATCTATTAACTTCCTGCCACTTATACTCGCTTTGTCTTTTTAGAGTTTGATAAGTAGAATTTTTGACAGCAAAACGATAAGCTCCGAGTATCATCATCATATCTATTTTAAGGAGGCTATTAACAGTTAACTTACTGCTGATATTTTTGAAAAAATCTAATGCCATGATTAATCATAGTTGAGAGCTTGTTTTCTAACTGCAAATTTATGCATCACCTCATCAATTGCTATACGAACCTGATTGGCGATGGTTTTTTCATCAGCGTCAGTTTTGGCATTAATGGTAATTGGTGCAGAAATTGAAATATTTGAACTGGAATTATTACCAGCAATATTTGAGATATTGCTAGTTTCTAGTAATTGCTGATCGGAGAAAGAACTATCCTCAATTTCTTTTACAGTATCTCCTATTTTTTGACCTGTTTGCTGATTTTTATTCTCATCATCAGAAAACACTCCAGCTACAGATTTAAATCCTTTGCCAACAATACCAACACTTCCAATTGGAACATGTATCTTTAGTGGCATAGCGACTCAATTACCTCTTAAAATTAAAGTTAAAGAGCTAGAAGATCATGCTCAACCTCATAGCAAAACGATAAGATTTCAAGATATTTTAGAAGCAGAATAATTTTTAGTTCGAATCTTTTAACTACTATGCGACCATTTCTCGAACTCCAGCAACCCTTGATTTTACTACATGACAACTGGGGGTTGGTTAAATACCAGTTGTAAATAGATCAAGTTCGAACTTTTTAACCGCTAGTCGGTACACAAAGTTCGTTATTTTTTCACGAATCCAGCATTTATAGGGTTGTTTTAAATCTCCGTAACCAACTGGGTATGGAGAGAAGGAGAGAATTTGGGTAAAAAATGGGCAATTTTCTGGGAATTTGGAGAGGATTTCAACAACTGGTATGGGCAAATGAAAAGCCTTGAGAGTCCGCTAACACTGGGGCTATAGGCTATTAATGATCTTAAGAAATTACCCGATTTTCACAGGTTAGAGAATAGATGAATGGCTCCTTGGGAGGGATTCGAACCCCCGACCAATTGGTTAACAGCCAACTGCTCTACCACTGAGCTACCAAGGAATAAATTTATTATTAATTAACAGCTTTAAAAGACAATAATTAATTTTATAATTATTTAACTTTCACTAGCTATATTATCATTATTAACAGCTTCATTGCTATTAGAACCTATATCAGAGCTAGATTTATTTAGGCTATTAATCTGAGCAAGCTCTTCATTAGCAATTTTGCGATATTTATTTGCCACAAGACCAGTACCAGCTGGTATTAATCTACCAACAATAATATTTTCTTTTAGCCCGTGTAAATAGTCATATTTACCTTGCACAGACGCATCAGTAAGAACTCTTGTTGTCTCTTGGAATGATGCGGCAGAAATAAATGATTTTGTTTGAAGCGAAGCTTTAGTAATACCCAGTAGCACTGGAATGCATTTTGCAGGCTCTTGGCCATTTTCTATTGCCTTGATATTGACCTCTTCAAAGATATCTTGATCAATAATTTCGCCAGATAACAAAGTAGTGTCACCAGATTTAGTAACCTCAACCCTTTTAAGCATCATACTAACAATAACTTCAATATGCTTATTATCTATCTTAACACCCTGCATACGATATACTTTTTGCACTTCATCAATCATATAATTTGTGAATGCTTGCAAACCGTTAATTCTAAGAATGTCATGTGGAACAGGATTACCATCAACTAATATATCACCTTTTTTAACAGTATCTCCTTCACCAACAAATAAATGCTTAGTTTTTGATATACTATATTCAACTGGCTCAATAGTTGCATCTTCAGATCTGATAATAATTTTTCTTTTTGTTTTGTAATCCTTACCAAATTCAACAATACCATCTATTTCACTAATAACTGAGGCATTTTTAGGCTTTCTTGCTTCAAATAATTCAGCAACTCTTGGAAGACCACCAGTAATATCTCTTGTTTTAGATGATTCTTTTGGAATTCTAGCAATTACATCACCAGCTTGAACCTCGTCGCCATTAAGTACACTAATTACGGTATTAATAGATAAAGCATATTCTTTTAATATGTCATCATTATCAGCTATTGACAATCTTGGCTTGATTTCTTGCTTATTTTGCTGCTTCCACTCTATAACTATTTTAGTTGAAACACCAGTATCCTCATCTATTTTTTCTCTAAGAGAGATATTCTCAATTAGATCATTATATATAATTTTTCCATCAGATTCCGCAATAATAGGAATATTATAAGGATCCCACTCCGCTAGGTGATCACCTTTTTTAATTTTAGCACCATTTTCTTTAGCAATAACAGCTCCATATGGCAATTTATAGCTTTGCACTTCCTTGCCATTAGGATCTAAAAGAGTTATTTCTGAATTTCTATTAACCGCAACAACTTTATTGTCTCTATTAATAATAGTACCTCTATTAGAAAATTTAAGCTCTCCATCTTCGTGAGCAATAATTGAAGATTGCTCAGAACCTCTTTGAGCAGCACCCCCGATATGGAATGTTCTCATTGTAAGCTGCGTTCCTGGTTCACCAATTGATTGCGCAGCTATTACACCAACTGCCTCACCAACACTAACAATATCCCCAGTAGCAAGATCTCTTCCATAACAATTCGAACATACGCCATTCTTACTATTACACGCTAAAACAGATCTAACTTTAACAGATTTAACTCCTGAATCATTTATAATATCTGCAAGATTTTCATCCACAATCTGACTCGCTTTAGCAATTAAATTATCATTGGCATGAACATCCTCGAGTAACACTCTTCCTAAGCATTGCTCAGCAAGAGATGATACAACTCTTCCATCATCAATTATAGCCTCAACAACTAGACCTTCTTTTGTGCCGCAATCTTCTTCAGTAATGATACAATCCTGCGATACATCAACTAATCTTCTTGTTAGATATCCTGAATTTGCCGTTTTAAGAGCAGTATCAGCAAGACCCTTTCTAGCACCATTTGCTGAAATATAATATTCTAAAACATTCAAACCTTCTAAAAAATTTGAAAAGATTGGCGTTTCAATAATTTCGCCTGAAGCTTTAGCCATAAGACCCCTCATTCCAGCTACCTGCTTAATTTGACTTTCAGATCCTCGGGCACCAGAATCAGCCATCATGAAAATTGAATTAACATCTTTAGGTTCGCTATATTCTGATATTTTAGACATCATATCCTTAGATATCTTATCAGTACACTCAGTCCATTCATCGATAACTTTGTTATATCTCTCACCCGTAGTAATCAAACCATCTCTATATTGCTGATCAAGTTTTTTAACTTTTTGTAATGAATTAGAAATATTTTGCTGCTTTGACTCTGGAATGATCATATCATTCTTGCCAATTGAAACACCAGCTTTACATGCATTTTTAAAGCCTAGCTCCATTATTCTATCGCAAAACATGACGGTTTCTTTTTGGCCACAATTACGATAAACTAAATCAATTAACTCAGTTACAACCCTTTTAGACATAACTTTATTAGCTAGATCAAAATCATTTTTCATGATATTTGGAAGAGCCTTAAATATCATAACTCTACCAGGAGTAGTTTCAATCCTTTTCGATAATCTTTCACCATTTTCATTTATAGAGNTATATCTATATAAAATTTTACTATGAATATCAACAATATTACAATCTAATGCATGCTCTAATTCATGATCGGATGCAATTGCAATAGCTTTATTATCATTATATGATTTAGATATCATAGATATATAATATAATCCCAATATAATATCTTGCGAAGGCACAATAATTGGCTTTCCATTTGCGGGACTTAATATATTATTAGTAGACATCATTAACGCTCTAGTTTCAACTTGAGCCTCAATTGATAATGGCACATGAACAGCCATTTGGTCTCCGTCAAAATCAGCATTAAATGCTGCACAAACCAAAGGATGAAGTTGAACAGCTTTACCTTCTGTAAGAACTGGCTCAAATGCTTGAATTCCAAGCCTATGAAGCGTTGGAGCTCTATTTAGCAATACTGGGTGCTCTTTAATTACTTCATCAAGTATATCCCATACCTCAGCTCTTTCAGCTTCTACCATTTTCTTAGAAATTTTAATAGAAGGAGATATTCCATATAGTTCTAATTTAGAATATATAAAAGGCTTAAACAACTCAAGTGCCATTTTTTTTGGTAAACCACATTGGTGAAGTTTTAACTCTGGACCAACTACAATTACACTTCTTCCTGAATAATCAACTCTTTTACCTAAAAGATTTTGCCTAAATCTTCCTTGCTTACCTTTAAGCATTTCGCTTAATGACTTAAATGGCTTTTTACTAGCATTTTTAACTATCGCACCAGATCTTCCATTATCAAGTAACGCATCTACAGACTCTTGAAGCATTCTTTTTTCATTTTTGATAATGATATCAGGAGCGCCAAGATCAAGAAGTCTCTTTAAACGATTATTTCTATTAATGACTCTTCTATATAATTCATTAAGATCAGATGTTGCAAATCTTCCGCCATCCAGCATAACTAAAGGCCTTATATCAGGAGGAATTACCGGCAATACAGTAAGTATCATATTTTCTGGACCATTGCCAGATTCAATAAATTGCTCGATTAGCTTTAATCTCTTAATGGTTTTTTCTCTTTTTAACTCAGATGTTTGACTTTCTAGATCCTTTCTAAGTTGAGATCTTAACTCTTGCATATCAAACCCTTGAAGAATCTTTCTAATAGCTTCAGCGCCCATTTCAGCAACAAATGATCCATAACCATGCTCTTCTTGAGCCTTTTCAAACTCTTCTTCACTTAAAATATCTCCATCATTAAGTGGAGACATCAAGCTATCAGTGATAATATATGATTCAAAATATATTACTTTTTCAATAGCTTTTAATGTAGTTCCTAAAATAGTACTAATTCTTGAAGGAAGGGATTTTAAATACCATATATGAGATACTGGAGCAGCAAGCTCAATATGACCCATTCTTTCACGTCGAACTTTAGATGAAGTAACCTCAACACCGCATTTTTCGCATACTATTCCTTTATATTTAATCCTCTTATATTTACCACATAAGCACTCATAATCTTTTATTGGACCAAAAATTCTTGCACAAAAAAGTCCATCTCTTTCAGGCTTGAATGTTCTATAATTTATAGTCTCTGGCTTTAAAACTTCACCAAATGACCATGACCTAATTTTATCTGGACTAGCAATAGAGATTCTGATTGCGTTAAAATCCAACAAATCTACTGAATTTGCAGCATTAATACTTAAAAGACCATGTGAAGATGTACCTACAAGTGACATATATATTAAATAATTTTATGTTTCAACCAATTCAATATTTAAACCAAGAGACCTAACCTCTTTGATCATAACATTAAATGATTCAGGAATACCGCAATTGAAATTTTGATTACCTTGGATAATTGACTCATATATCTTGATCCTACCAACAACATCATCAGACTTAACAGTAAGCATTTCTTGCAATGTATATGATGCACCATATGCTTGAAGAGCCCAACATTCCATTTCACCAAATCTTTGACCACCAAAATGAGATTTTCCACCAAGTGGTTGTTGCGTAATCAAGCTATAAGGTCCAATTGATCTGGCGTGAATCTTATCATCAACAAGATGATGAAGTTTAAGCATATATATATAGCCAACAGTAATTGGACGGTCAAATTTTTCACCAGATTTTCCGTCAAATAGATTAATTTGACCCGAACTATCAACTCCAGCTATATTTAGTAATTTTGATATATAGCCTTCTTTAAAGCCTTCAAAAATACCAGTAGCAAAAGGAATGCCTCTTTTTAGATTTTGTGCAAAATTGATTAGCTGATTATCAGTAAGATTTTTGATTTTTTTCTGCTCTTCCTTAGCGTCATAAATTTCAAATAATTTATTTTTTAGATTTGATACTAGCTCATCTTTTGCTTGAGATGCTTGATCAAAGATATTGGCAATTTTTTTACCCAATTCTTTTGAAGCAAATCCTAGATGCGTTTCTAAAATCTGACCAATATTCATTCTTGATGGAACACCGAGAGGGTTAAGAACAATGTCAACTGGCTGACCATCTTCTGAAAAAGGCATATCTTCAACTGGAGCTATCTTAGAAACAACACCCTTATTTCCATGTCTTCCAGCCATTTTATCTCCTGGCTGAAGTCTGTATTTAGATGCAACATATATTTTAACTATTTTTAACACTCCTTGACCAAGATCATCACCAGATTTTATCCTTAAAACTCTTTCTTCATATTCTTTATTGATATTACTGATTTTTTCATTGAAGTCCTTGGTAATTGACTCAACATTATCCATAATGTCAGAATCGTCAATAGCGATTTTTGTAAGTTGTTTAACAGATAAGCTATTAAGCGCATCTTCTTCTAATCTGATACCAGATTTAATATCTGAGATGTTATTTGTTATTTTTTTGCCTGTAAAAATACTATTTAGGCATTTTTTAACAGCATTTTCAAGATATAAAGTTTTGGAAGCTTTATCCTTATTAAGATCCTCAATTTTTTGCATTTCAATATATATAGATCTTTCATCTTTTTCAATACCCTTTCTTGATAATACCCTAACATCTACAACAGTTCCAGTAACATCAGTTGATGCATATAAAGAAGAATCTTTAACATCAGAAGCTTTTTCTCCAAATATTACTTTTAGTAGCTTTTCTTCTGGAGTCATTGGAGCTTCACTCTTTGGAGTTGTTTTTCCTACTAGCAAATCTCCTGGTCTAACTTCAGCGCCTATGTGAACAATACCCTCTTCATCAAGCTTAGATAGTAATTCTTCACTAACATTTGGAATATCTCTGGTAATTTCTTCAGGACCTAATCTAGTATCTCTCGCCACAACTTCAAGCTCTTCAATATGAAGAGATGTAAATGTATCGTCAGATATTACTTTTTCTGATATAATTATTGAATCCTCAAAATTATATCCGTTCCATGGCATAAAAGCAACTCTAACATTTTTGCCAAGAGCAATNTCACCATNANGNANACTATGTCCATCGCATATAATTTGATCTTTTTCTACATGCTGACCAATTTCAACTAATGGCTTTTGATTAATACAAGTATCTTGGTTAGTTCTTTTATATTTTTTTAGAATATATACTTCTATATTAGGATTCATCTTATCAGATGACTCAATAATAATTTTTTTGGCATCAACAAATTTTACAATACCAGCCTCTTTAGATTTTAAAACCACGCCACAATCAGATGCAGCAACAGATTCCATTCCAGTTCCTACCAGAGGAGAATCAGGATTTATCAATGGCACAGCTTGTCTTTGCATATTTGCACCCATTAACGCTCTATTAGCATCATCATTTTCCAAGAATGGTATCAATGTTGTTGCGGCAGATACTATTTGTTTAGTTGATACATCAATATAATTTATATCACTAGATGGGAGCATTATAAACTCTCCATTTCTTCTACATCTAACTAACTCAGATGTTATAACTTTATTTTCATCAACTTCAACATTTGATTGCGCTATAGCGTTATTCATCTCATCCATTGCAGATAGATATTCTATTTGATTTGATATTTTACCATTTTCAACCTTATAATATGGCGTTTCAATAAAACCATAATTATTGACTTTAGCAAATGTTGCTAGACTATTTATTAATCCAATATTTGGACCCTCGGGAGTTTCAATTGGACATATTCTACCATAATGAGTCGGATGAACATCTCTAACTTCAAAACCAGCTCTTTCCCTTGTTAATCCACCAGGGCCAAGTGCAGATATTTTTCTTTTATGAGTAATATCAGATAATGGATTAGTCTGATCCATAAATTGCGATAATTGCGAAGTAGCAAAAAAATCTTTAATCGCAGTTATAAGTGGCTTTGAATTTATTAAGCTTTGTGGCATAACGGTATCAACTTCAACTGAATTGATCTTTTCAAGTATTGTCTTTTCAACTCTTACCATACCAATTCTTAATTGGTTTTCTACCAACTCTCCAACAGATCTAACTCTTCTATTAGTTAAACTATCAATATCATCAGTTCTCAGATCATTATGCTTTGTTTCGCATAATATTTTTATTGTTTGGATAATATCTTCATTATCTAGAAATGTCTTTTCTTTATCTATATTAATTGAAAGCCTGTGATTCATCTTCATTCTTCCGACATCTGAAAGATTATATCTATTACTTGAGAAGAATAAATTATCAAAATAATTTTTTGCTATATCAACTGATGATGGAGCCTCTCCTAATCTAATTGATTTATATATTTCAATTAGCGCTTCCTTTTCATCTGCAACTTTATCTGCCATTAAGGTATTATATATATAAGGCCCAATATCAGATTTAGAAGGATTTACAATTTTAATAGAGTTAATATTAAGTTTACCAAGAATGTCAAGAGCCTCATCACTTAAATCTGTACCAGATTCAAGTAGTATCTCTCCCGTCTCTTTCTCAATAACATCTTCAACAACTACATAACCCGAAATAACATCATCAGTTAGCTCATAATCACTAAAATTAATATCCTGAAGATTAGTTAGGGCTTTTTTATTTAATTTTTGACCTTCTTTAATTACTATATTACCAGTTTTAGCACATATAAGGTCATATGACATCTTCTTGCCCATGAAAATTTCTTGATCAAAATTAACTGTCCATTTCTTATTAACAAGATTTGCCTCTTGAAGCTTGTAATATTTAGAAATTATCTGGCTAGAATTTAAACCTAGTGATCTTAGAAGCGTTGAAACAGGTATTTTTTTCTTTTTATCTACTCTAAAATATAATAAATCCTTACCATCAAATTCAAAATCAAGCCACGAACCTAAATATGGAACAATTTTAGCTGTATATGTTTTTGATCCAGATATTTTTGAATTTTCACTATCAAAAAATACACCTGGAGCCCTTCTCATTTGAGATACAATGACTCTTTCTGCGCCATTAATTATAAAACTTCCACTTTCTGTCATCAATGGAACCTCGCATAGATATACTTCTTGCTCTTTTATTGATTTAATCTCTCTTTCTTCTGAGTCGCTATTTTGCCATAAAATAAGTCTTAATTGAGCTCTTAGCGGGGATGAAAATGTTCTACCGGCAGATGAGCATTCACTAACTTCATATTTAGGAGCACCTAACTTATATTCCAAAAACTCAATAGTCACTTTTCCTGCGCTATCTGAAATAGGAAATACAGAGTTAAAAACTGCCTGTATACCTTTATTAACTCTATCAGATGGCTTTTCATCAATTTGAAGAAAAGAATAATAAGAGTCTTTTTGCAACGATATTAAATTAGGAATAGCTTCATCTTTAATAACTGACGGATTAAAGCTTTTTCTTATTATATTCTGACTAAAGTTTCTTGTATATGACATACTATGAGTAGGAATTTAGTATTAAAGTTAATTATATGAATATCAAAGTAATCCATCCTGTTTTAGCAATAAAATTGCTTTATATAATGATGGATTATTTGATAATTACTTTAATTCTGCTTTAGCTCCAGCAGCTTCAAGTTTTTTTAATAACTCTTCAGCTTCTTCTTTTGGAACGTCGCTTTTTAGTGGCTTAGGAGCGCTATCAACAAGATCCTTAGCCTCTTTGAGACCCAATCCTGTGATTGCNCTAACTTNTNTNANTACATTTATTTTACTGTCACCAGCAGCAACAAGAACCAGTTCAAACTTATCTTTAACCTCTACACTGTCACCAGAATCAACAGCTGCGGTTGGAGCAGGAGCTGCAGCTGCAAATGATGCAGCACTAACACCCCACTTTTCTTCTTGTTTTTTGCTAAGCTCAGATAGCTCAAGAACAGTCAATGTTGATAATTCATCTGATAATTTTTCTAAATTAGCAGCCATTTTTTTATATATTTAAGTTGATAAAATAATATTTATAATTTTTTATAAATATTATGATGCTCTTAACATCTTTAAAGTAATAAAATTACTAAATTATTTTATTATTAGCATAAAGCTAAATATTCATAATGATATTTAACAATCTAATCTTTTTTATTCTTTGAATAATTATCCAATAAAGATATAAGATTAGATTGATGAAATACCATATTAAAAACAATAGAAGTTGGAACAGATTTTAACTTTCCAATAAATCCAGACCTAACCTCTTCTATAGATCCTAACTTCGATAAATCCTTAATTTTAGACTCTTCTATTAAAGTTGAATCCATATAGCCAGTAATAAGCTTTAGGTTTTTAACTTCTTTTAATTTATCTGTAATAACTTTTGCAAGCGCAACAGGATCATTAGAATATAATAATGCAGTAGGCCCAGTCAGATGGGAATCTAAAATATTAAGATCAGTGTCTTTAATAGCTATTTTAACTAAGTTATTTTTTACAATTTTTATATTGCAATCTTTTGATTTAAGTTCAGTTCTTATGTTATATAGGTCTTTATCACAAATTCCGTCATAATGAACAATTGATACAAATTTACTATTTGTAAGATTTTGCCTTATATCATTTACAAGTTGTACTTTTTCTTCTCTATTCATTACAATATTTTATTACATTAAAATGTATTACTACCCTCAATTACTTCAACAGATTTTCCCATAGTTGAAGAAAGATAGCATTTTAGCATATATTTACCCTTAATATTTTCAGGCTTAGACTCTTTAATAGATTTTATAATTTCTTTAGCGTTTTGAACAAGATTATCATCGCTAAAGTCAATTTTGCCAATTGCGCTGTGTATAATACCGCTTTTCTCATTTTTAAAGATCACCTTACCTTTGACAAAATCTTGAACTGCTTCTTTAATGTTTTTAGTCACAGTTCCACTCTTAGGATTTGGCATTAATCCTCTAGGACCAAGTTTTTTAGCAACTTTAGATAATTTTTGCATAGCATCTGGAGTTGCAATACAAGTGTGAAAATCAATATAACCAGAGTCAATTTCTGATATTAAATCATCAAAACCAGATTTAATAGCTCCTACTTCTAGAGCTTCTTTTTGTAAGTTTTGATCAGATGTTATAACAATAACTTTTACTTTTTTCCCTGTACCATGAGGCAAAACTGAAAAACCTTTAACATTTTGAGTTGACTGTTTTGTATCAATTCCCAGCATAACAGCAATATCTACTGTTTCATTGAATTTTCTTTTATTATCATCGCAGCTTTTTTTTAAGAATGCTATTGCATCTTCAAGAGATTTGCTATTATGTCTAAGTTCTCTTTCTTTATTTTTAGTCATCTTAATATTTAATTTTCAACAATATCTAATCCCATGGAAATTGCAGATCCCTTGACCATTTCCATACATGCTAATATATCAGTTGCATTGAAGTCTGGCAACTTCTTTTCTGCAACAGATTTTATTTGATCTAATGTAATTTTTCCCGCAGAGTCTTTTCCAGGGGCACTAGAACCCTTTTTCATATTAAGCTCTTGCATTATTAGAAATGATATGGGTGGTAATTTAGTTTCAATGTTAAAACTCTTATCCTTATATACTAGGATTCTAGTTGGAATGGGAGTACCTGGAGCAAAATCAAATTTTAAAGCATTAAACTGCTTACAAAATTCCATAATATTAACACCCTTTTGACCTAAGGCTGGTCCAATCGGTGGTGCAGGATTAGCTTTACCCACTGGAACTTGTAATTTTATCACACCTGAAACTTCTTTTTTTTGCGCCATTTACTTTAATACTAATCTGTTAATTATATAAAAATTATAAAGGTAAATTAATTTACATCTTTATTTTTAATTTGCAAATATTTTTGTTAATATTTATTATTTCAAAATTATTCTTTTTCTACTTGATTTAAATCAAGTTCAATTTCAGTTGGTCTACCAAAAATAGAGACTGATACTGTTACTTTTTTTCTTTGTGAATCAAATTTTACTACATTTCCTGAAAAAGATTCAAAAGGTCCATCATTAATTTTTACCAATTCTCCAATTTCATATACTGAATTTTGATCGCTTTGCTCTTCATTTTCTATAGTATTTATTATGTCATCTATCTTTTTTTGATCTACTGGTTCAGGGTTATTTTTACCACCCAAGAAACCTGCAACTTTTGGAATTGCATTAATTATGCTATATGTATTACCCTGAAGATTAGTATTTATAAATACATATCCTGGGAATAATTTTTGACTATTTTCTTTTTTCTTTCCTCGAGTTACTTTAATTACAGTTTTTGATGGAACCATTACATCTTTTATAGATTCACCTGTAATCCCTTTAGCAATAATCGATTTTATTTCATCAGCAATTTTGTTCTCTTGGCCAGCAACTACATTTAATATGTACCATTTATATTCATTAGTCATTATACTCTAAAAATCATATTTATATTTATTAGATACCAAACATTAAAGAAATGATCTTTGAGATAATAAAATCAGCTGATAAAATAAATAATGAAGAGATTATAACAACAACAATTATTGTAGTTGAGGTTATAATAACATCTTTTTTAGTTGGGATCTCCAGCTTTTTTGACTCTTCTATTACTTCACTAAAAAACTTTAACATTTAATAAATTTAATTATGGCAGGAGCGAGAGGAATCGAACCCCCAACCAACGGTTTTGGAGACCGCTACTCTACCAATTGAGCTACACTCCTAAAACTCTATTAATTGTAATTAATATTACTTAACTACCCTAAAACCTTACTAACAACACCAGCACCAACTGTTCTACCACCTTCTCTTATTGCAAATCTAAGACCTTCTTCCATTGCGATAGGAGCTATTAGTTCTACTGATAATTTGATGTTATCTCCTGGCATAACCATTTCTGTTCCTTCTGGAAGAGTTACTGAACCAGTAACATCTGTTGTTCTGAAGTAGAATTGTGGTCTATAATTTTTGAAGAATGGAGTAT
>JAHXBS010000033.1 GCA_020054685.1 Rickettsiales bacterium
ACTCCATTTGCTGCCAAGTCTATAGATGTATTAGTAGTGCCGTCAATTTGGAGTGGGAGATTAGTAGGAAGTGGGGGATTATTGGTGCTAATATCAGTAGCATAGGAGCTTGCTATTATTATAGGGTTTAAAAATGTTAGAGATATTATTAAAAGGAGTTTGATGATGGTGGTAAGGATGGGTGTTGGTGAATAGAGTAAAGGTGAGTTATAGTTATGTAATAGATTATTTAGAGGGTTATTTAGCTGGTGGTGCATGTGAGTTTTGAGTATGGTTTTGAGTTTTATTTTAGTTATAGGGTCAGACCCCAATGGGGTCTGACCCTACTAATTTAATTTGACTTAATTTAAATATTGATGATAAGAATGCAATAAGGAATTTAAAGAAAAGAACTATTTTCTAACTAATCATAGCTGGGTAATTGCAAAACAACATATCCTTTTGCAACATCAATAATTGGGAAAAATTCATCTTTAAATGAAAAATTTTCTATCTTAGAAATTTTATTTTGCTTGGCTATTTCTGCTAGGAATTCAACTTCTATAATGCCTCCTGCATTATAATCATAAACATTTTTAACAAATCCTAAATGATTATTATTTTTATCAATCACTTTAAGATTTATTAAATCAACATAGTAATACTCATTATCAGATAAATTTTCAAAATTATCTCTATTAGTATATAAATTTAGGCCAACATAATTTTGCACCTCATTGCTACATGTTATATCATTAATTCGCACAATTAAAATTGTTTTATTACCTGCTTTTTTTTTGATATTAGATAATTTAAGAGAAATTTTATTATTATTATCATCAATAATTTGATAATTTAAAATATCTTGAGGATCTTGGCAATAGCTGTCAATTTGAACAAGACCCTTAATTCCAAAAACTTTTGTTATTTTGCCAAGTAGAATATTTGTCATGATAGATTTTTTGAAATTTTATCAAGTGTGGCATTAACGAATTTAACTTTATTTTCATCAAAGAAGCTAGCAGCAATTGATACATATTCGTCAATAACAACCTTGGCTGGAATTTTGTCAAAGTAATTAAGCTCGAAAATAGCGCATCTCAAAATTTGCAATATAGTTTTATCTAGATCAGAAATTTTCCAGCCATTTTTAAGATTTTGACTTATTTTATCATCAATGATGTCGGCAACATTTAGGATATTAGAAATTATTTTATCAAGAAAGTTATTATCAATTTTTGCTCGATAGGACTTGACTTCATCTTGACAATCAATAATATAATTATCGATGACATCTTCTTTAATTTGGTCAATGCTGATATTTTTATTAAAATCTTTTTGAAATAATATTTGCACTGCCACTAATCTTGCCAAACTTCTTTTGATCATTTTTGGTTTTGATGCAATATTTAAGTTGTTATTCATTATTTTTAAGTTAGACACTTTTTAAAATTTAACTATATGTCAATTATAGCCTATAACAACCATAATAATCAAGAGCAGTTATTTATTGAAAATATTGCCCTTAACGACATTATTAAACAACATCCTACACCTTTTTACTGTTATAGTAAAAAAGCAATTATTGATAATTATAAAAGATTTGATAATGCTTTTATCAAGCATAATATTAATAACTATAAAATTTGCTACGCAATTAAAGCTAATTTCAACCCCGAAATTATCAAAATTTTAGCCCAACTTAATAGTGGCATAGACGCAGTATCTGCTGGCGAAATTGCAATTGCTTTAAAATGCGGCATTAATCCAAGTAAAATAGTATTTGCTGGAGTTGGCAAAACTAAAGATGAAATTGAATTTGCCTTAAATAATAATATTTTGGAATTTGCAGTTGAATCAATTGCCGAGATGCATCTTTTAAATGAAATTGCCAAGCTTAAAAATAAAAAAGTTAAATTTCATTTAAGAGTTAATCCTGATATTTCAGCCAAAACCCATGATAAAATATCAACTGGTCGCAAAAGCGATAAATTTGGCGTTGATATTGACCTGGCTTTTGATATTTATCAGCAAGCTAGCAAATTATCAAATCTTGAAATATATGGTATTTCTACTCATATTGGCTCGCAAATTACAGAAATTGAACCTTTTGTACAAGCCTTTGCAAAAATTAGCAATTTATGCCAACAGCTTAAAAATGCGAATCACGATATTCAAAATATCGACCTTGGGGGCGGCATAGGAATTAAATATAATAATGAATCATTATTTGATCTTGATGATTATTTTAAAATTATTGCCAATATTGTTAAAAAATTTGATGTTAAAATTACCATAGCTCCAGGCAGAGCAATTATGGGTGATGCTGGTATTTTAGTTAGCAATGTCACTTATATTAAAGAAACTGAAAGTAAAAATTTTGCTATAATAGATGCTGGCATGAATGATTTAGCGCGCCCTGGCCTATATGACTCATATCATAATATATTGCTTGTTAATAAAATAGTGGCTAATGAAAAAATATATGATTTTGCCGGCCCAATATGTGAAACAACCGATATTTTAGCCAAAAATAGAAAAATCAGCAAACTCAAAGCCAATGATAAAATAGTCATTTGCGACGCTGGGGCTTATGGCTCATCAATGTCTAGCCAATATAATTGTCGAGGAATTACTCCTGAAATTTTAGTAGATGATAATAATTTCAAAATAATAAGAAAAAAGCAATCTTTTGATGATATTGCTAAAATTTAAAGAGTACTAATTATATTTTAATAAACTAAAAATTATTCAACACATCTTCTTATTATGATTTGGATAGTAAGATATGATATAGTTAATTTATTATTCTAGAATATACCAGCAATTGAAGCTGATATAGAATTAACTAATTCAGTAGAAGCATCCTCCCATTTTAGATTTACTTTATTGGCCGAACTTAAAACCCTAGTTTGATATTTTTTCATATTTGAAGTTTCAGTAAAAGTTGACTTAGTACTTCCACTATTGCCCTGAGCAAGTTCATGTTTAGATTGATTTGTAACAATTATGCCTTTTTTGGCTCTTGCTGAAATTTGAATACCTGTTATTATCGAGTAGTATACATCCTTAACCAATGAATTTGCAACAAATGTAGCTCCAGCCCCAATTAGTCCACCAGCAACCATACCAGAAGTCGAGCCATTTCTACCCCCAATTATAGCGCCTGCAGTTCCAGCTAGTAGAGATTCTCCATAGCCACCAGATAATGAGCTCTGAGCAGCAGTAGGATCGGATTTTCCAACCTGTAAAATATTAACTTGTAGCACGTAAAAAGCTTTGTCCGGATCATCGGTTATTTTATATCCTCTGGATAATATATTTTGCTTAATTTCTTCTTTAATATTGAAAGAAGGCTTGTCTGATGTATTTCTAATTTGAATAAAGATAATCTTTTTACTTGAAGCGACAGGATCAAGAAAAATAGTATTACTCATCTTTGTTTGAACATCGAGACTTCTTTTTGAAATTGCAATGTTCATCGCGGCACATGAAGAAAGAGTGATTGCTAGTGTTAAAAAAACTACTTTTTGTAAAATTTTCATTTTTGGTATATTTTATTCAGCTAATTATTACATAATAATTTTTTGAGTTTAAGTAAAAAAGTCAAGCAAATAATATACCGAACTTTGGATATACCGAACTTTGGAAATGTTCTTTATAGATAGACATTAAAAATTTATTAAGATAAAATAAAGGTGCGTTAGCACTTTTATTAATCAAAATGAATAAATCATGTCTATTAAATTTAGGCTTTGTCTAGGTTCAAAGATTGTTAAAAATGGTTTTGTCAGAGATTCTCAGCGCTTTAAGTTTAGATCTTGTGGTAAGAATTTTATTGAAGGTGATAAAAGAAAGAATGATTCCTATTCCAAGGAGACTAGGAATATGGTAATTAGGATGTATCTTAATAATTGCGGGATAAGGAGGATAGCTCATATATTAAGATTGCCTTTATCTACACCATTTGGTTGGATTAGGAAGGCTGGTAGGATAGTTGATGAAATGGTAAAGAATAGAAATGAAGAATTTGAAAAGATTGATATATTGGAGATGGATGAACTATTTACCTATGTTAAAAAAAGCCAAGAACAGATAAAGAAACATGGGAAAGAATCGGCGAATATATCAGAGTATGGACTGTTGCGGATAGGAACAGATTTAAAACTATTTCATTTAGGCTAGGCCCGGCGGAAGTGAAAGCAATTATCTCAATCTAGCTTTTGAAATTGAGAGGAAATGCAAGAATATTGAGTATATGTATAGTGATAAAAATAAAGCCTACACCTATTACAAAAATAGCTAAACATCATATTAGAGGTAAATCTGAAACATGTTTAGTTGAAAACTTCAATTCTTCTATGAGAGATATACTTGCCAGACTAAATAGAAAAACTAAAAGGTTTAGATTGACCCTAGTTATTGTTTTTTAATAAAGATATTTCTTATAAGATCCATCTATAAGAAACATTGCCACGAGCAGTCACAACAAAATGAACAAATAATAGGACAAAACCCAGTATTTATAAGGGTTGTGGGGATTTAGGTGGTGAAAGACGGGTTTTAGCATCTCTAATATAAATTTTTTAGAAATTTATAATTTGAAATTACAGTGTAATTAATATTTATAATGGTAAAGTTATAAAATAATATTTTGCTTAAATATTTCTAAAGTAAAATTTGATATTACAGCATTTCGCCGATTTTCTTTTCTCTTAAAATTTGGCGTGCTTTTTTATATTTATCATCATGCCAAAATATTAAACAGCCATTACATCCTTTAGCACAGCATCCGTCATCACCAATTCTTGGTGTTTTGGTGCATATTTTTTCTTCATCAAATTTAAGTGAGGCAAAATAATTATTGCGTTTTTGTTGATATTTATTACCAATATTATCCCCAGATTCTAACTTGAGCGACAGGTTTCTTTGATCAATTTTTAATTTTTGTGATTCTAAATTTGGCTTTTCCTTTCTAACTAAGCTATTTATTGGTAATAATTTTTTTAACTGTTCTTTGTCAATTAAATGAAATAAGCTAGCATTAATTCTTATATGCGGCTTTGTGCCGGCATGTATTTTGGTTGAGATACTACCTGTTTTTGCACAAATAAATTCATAAATTCTAAGTAATATTGGCTTTCTTTGATATGGAGAAATAAATTCAAGAACATCTTTTGCTACCAGCATATTTTTAGCTTCAATAATTAGATCATCTTCTTGCCAATCAATTATTCTGCCTGCATATTCATAATATGAAATTGAACTTGTTGTGTCATAATCATGAGCTAAATTTGTTAATCTACCATCATGAAATGCCAATGAATAACCTCTATTTGATATTGAATTTAGCTCATCAATGTAATTTTCGTAATTCCAATTTGATTTATCTTTAATATAATCATCAATAGCAGCTCTATATACTCTTGCAACCAGCCCTGCGTAAAACTCTGTTTTATTTCGCCCCTCAACTTTGAACGAATCTATTCCAAGATCAATATATTGGTCAATTTTAGGTAATAGGCATAAATCTTTGGCATTTAGAATATAGGATCCGCTGACATCTTCTTCAAAAGGTAGTAATTGCCCTGGCCTGATTTCTTCTTCTAAGAAAAAGTCAAATAACTCCTTATTATCCTGATTAATCTCAATTTCATGCTCACTATTATCTTTAAGCTTAATTTTTAATTTATAGCCCCATCTACATGAATGAGCGCAACTTCCTTGATTTGCACCTCTTTCTGCTAAAAAATTTGATAAGAGGCACCTTCCTGAATATGTCATACACATCGATCCATGTATGAATGTTTCAAGTTTAATATTAGGGCATTTTTTGCGAACTTCTGCCAATTCATCAAATGATACTTCTCTTGCCATTACAACAAGTGAAGCACCTTGCTGCTCCCAAAAATCTACAGTAAGCCATGAACATACATTAGCTTGTGTTGAAATATGTAATTCTAATTCAGGATAGTATTTTTTAACATAGCTATATATGCCTGGATCAGATATAATAAGACCATCTGGTTTGACCTTTTTGACAGTATCAAGAAATTGTGGCAGTTTTTCAATATCTTTATTGTGAGAAAATAGATTTAGTGTTAAATATACTTTTTTTGAGTGATCATGGGCATAATTAACGCCTGTAATAACATCTTCTAATGTGAAAGATGATTTAGTCCTTAGGGACATATCTGGTGTTCCTAAATATACAGCATCAGCACCATAAAGAATTGCAGTTTTAAGACGAGTAAGATTACCAGCAGGAAGAAGTAATTCGGGTTTCTTTATTTTATCTGTCATTTTACCCTAAAATATGATGAATTTAATATATAAAGAATTTATAGAAAGATTTAAGAAATTTTGCTCACTTAAAGCTTGGCGATAACCTACTCTCGCTAACCNTAACGATTAACTACCATCGGCGCGATCATGCGTTTCACCTGCGAGTTCGGAATGTAATCGGGTGGTTCCACACCGCTATCGTCACCAAGCATTAAGTGAGCAAAATCGTGAATAGATAACTAGTAATACTGCAAGATAGTGTCTTGCTTAAATATGGTATAATTTAATACCACACATAAGTCATAAATAAGCCAATCGGGTTATTAGTACTGGTTAGCTGAATACATTACTGTACTTACACACCCAGCCTATCAACGTAGTAGTCTTCTACGACCCTAATGGGGAAAACTTGTTTTGAGGGAGGCTTCCCGCTTAGATGCTTTCAGCGGTTATCCCTTCCGTACTTAGCTACCCAGCGATGCTTCTGGCGAAACAACTGGAACACCATTGGTATGTTCAACTCGGTCCTCTCGTACTAGAGTCAACTCCTCTCAATTTTCCAACACCTGCGGCAGATAGGGACCGAACTGTCTCACGACGTTCTGAACCCAGCTCACGTACCACTTTAATCGGCGAACAGCCGAACCCTTGGGACCTTCTTCAGCCCCAGGATGTGATGAGCCGACATCGAGGTGCCAAACGATTCCGTCGATATGAACTCTTGGGAATCATCAGCCTGTTATCCCCGGCGTACCTTTTATCCGTTGAGCGATGGCCCTTCCATACAGAACCACCGGATCACTATGACCGACTTTCGTCTCTGCTCGACTTGTGAGTCTCGCAGTCAGGCAAGCTTATGCCATTACACTCTAAAACTGATTTCCGACCAGTCTGAGCTTACCATTGCGCGCCTCCGTTACTCTTTAGGAGGCGACCGCCCCAGTCAAACTACCCACCATACATTGTCCTAAACATCGATTCAGATGTTCTAGTTAGAAATCAAAAATAAAAAGGGTGGTATTTCAAGGTTGACTCCACCCAGGCTAGCGCCAAGGCTTCAAAGTCTCCCACCTATCCTACACATTTTATTCTTAATTTCAGTGTAAAGCTATAGTAAAGGTGCACGGGGTCTTTCCGTCTGACCGCAGGAATACCGCATCTTAACGGCAAATTCAATTTCACTGAGTCTACACTGGAGACAGAAGGGAAGTCGTTACGCCATTCGTGCGGGTCGGAACTTACCCGACAAGGAATTTCGCTACCTTAGGACCGTCATAGTTA
>JAHXBS010000010.1 GCA_020054685.1 Rickettsiales bacterium
AAAGCTATTCAATTAACTTCTCACGCAGCACTTGGAGCTGGTATTTCTTACTTATCAGGAAATGATGCTCTTTCTGGGGCAGTTAGCGGGGTTGCTGGAGAGGTTGTTGGTGAAGAAGTTTTAAATAATTTTGATGTAAGTGAAGCAGCAATAAAAGAGATAGCAGGTCTTGCAGGGGGTTATTCTGCAATATTTACAGGGAATGCTATCGGTCTTTCTGATAGCGAGGATAAAACTGGGGTCAGACCTTATCAAAGTTTTATTTTTAGTTTTGTTGTATTAATATTTTTATCTTTTATGCTGAAATTTCAAATTAAAAAAACTTTAAAATTAAAAACATGAATTTAGGAGAACAAATGAAAAAACTATTATCCATAGTCTCTATTTTATTTATTGCTTCATGTGCAAGTATTAGCTCATATGAATCTTTGCTAAACAACTTCGATATTAAAAACATTGATTTACAAGTCACGGTTATCAATGACTCTATTGGTGGCAATCCTGAATTTGATAAATTTTTATCAAGAAAAACAGTTTCGGAAATTTTGCAAAATAGTTTAAAGAAGAAATTAGTATTATCAAATAATACAAAAAAAGAAGATATTGAGCTTAGAATATCGTTTGATTACCACAGATGCTTTGTAATTTTCACTTCAAAATTTTGTGGAATTTATATTAAGAATTTGGCTATTTACGGCTATAAGGATGACAAAGTTATATTTTCTGATCGTGATAAAGCAAAATATGTTCTTAAAAGAGATACTGCTGACTCTATAAAATATCTTTTTGATATATATAGTGGCAAACATAGTAATAAAGATGAAGCACAATATATTACTTCATTAGATGAGTTCTTACAAAAACGCATAAAAAATGCCAGACTAAAACTTAAAAAGAAAGGCCTATATAAAATAAAATATTAAAAAACTGGGGTCAGACCCCGATATTCCTCAAAAGATACATGGGATGCTACTACCTCAAGAGAAGCTTTTGAAAATTAGGATAAACTGGGGTCAGACCCCGATTTTCCTCTACAATAAACACCAATAATCTTGACATTCTTGCAGCAGCAAATTATAACCATAATTCAGTAAAGCAAAGAACCAGCAAGACCTTGGCTATTAGAAATAATATAACTGGGAAAATCGGGGTCTGACCCCTAGCAATTTATTTTTTAATTATGACATTCTATCCGTCATATCTACTACCCTTATTAGCTCTTTAAGGTCAGTATATCCAGCAATAACCTTTGTAATACCATCTTCAACCATTGGAACAAATCCTTTGCTTAAGACATAATTATAGATCTCTTTTCTACTTGCATCATTAGATATTAAATCATCTAAATCTCTATCAAATGGAATAATCTCAACCACAACCATTCTACCCTTATATCCCGATCCCCCACATTTTTTACAACCCTGAGACTTATATATCTCTGTAACATTTTCATATTTAGGACCAAGTAATTTTTTTTCAAAATCTGTGAGAGGTAATTTTTTCTTACAATGAGTACATAATTTTCTAAATAATCTTTGCGCCCCAACGCCTATTAACGAGCCAGACATTAAGTAATTTGGAACGCCGATATTTTTTAATCGAGATATAGCTCCTATTGCATCATTAGTATGAAGAGAGCTATATACTTGGTGACCTGTCATTGCGGCCTGAATGGCTGTAATAGCCGTTTCTTTATCTCTTATCTCACCAATTAATATTACATCTGGATCTTGACGAAGAACTGTTTTAATACCAGAAGCAAAATCTATACCTATATCAGTTTTAATATTTGACTGCCTAATTAATGGAAGATGATACTCCACCGGATCTTCCAAGGTCATAATATTTTTATCAATTGAATTGATATAATTTAATATTGTATATAATGTAGTAGTTTTACCAGAGCCTGTCGGACCAGTTAGCAGCATAACACCCTCTGGCCTTTTAACCATTTTTTTTATCAAGCTTACATCTTTTTTTAAAAGGCCTAATTTTTCTAGAGAAAATATTGATTGCTTCTCATCAAGAATCCTCATCACGATATTTTCGCCATTAATTGTTGGCTGTGTTGAAACACGAAAATCAATTTTTCTTCCTAATATATCAGATTCAATTCTTCCATCTTGCGGTCTACGACTTTCGGCAATATTTAATTCAGCCATAATTTTGATTCTAACAGCAATAGCTGACCAATAATCACGGTGAATACTTCTTATTTGAACCATCTTGCCATCTATTCTATATCTTATTCTTAGAAATAAGTTTTCAGGCTCAAAATGTAAATCTGATGCACCGTAATGCACAGCATCTGTTAATATTGCATCAACCAATCTAACCATCGGGCTTTTATAATCACCTCTTAATTGAGCCTCATCTCCTATATCATCAGCTCCAGAATCTTCTATCTCTTTTAAAATGCCTTCAATAGACATCTCATATCCATAGTATTGATCAATTGCATGAATCAGATCTGATTCTGGTATATATACCGGGACTATTTTAAAATTTGGAGGAAAATATCTTCTAATTTGATCTATTGCAACAATATCAAAAATATCTGACATTCCTATAGATATTGAATCAGCAGAATAAGTTATAGGAATTAACTTATTATGCATTGCTACATCCTTGGGTATTCGTTTTACAAGCTTGGCATCGATTATTGTTGATTTAATATCAAATTTTTTGACGCCACTTGACTCATTGAGTATTTCGCCTAAAGCGCCCTCTGATATAAAACCCATATCAACAAGAATGGCACCAACTGTTTTTGTACCCTTAACTCTTGCCTGCTCTTTTAGGGCAATAGAAAGCTGATCTTCAGAGATTACCTTCTTTTGTAGTAACCTTGCGCCAATATCAACATTTTTCTTAGCTTCTTTTTTCTTAGCTTCAGCCATTATTGTAATTTGATTAAATGATGTTATTATATTTAATTGTTATATAATTATGTCAATTTTTAATTTTGATTATTATAAATATTCTTTGTGATTAATAATTTTTTAGACATATGACTGTAATTACCAGATTTGCCCCCTCACCTACTGGAAATCTTCATATTGGAGGAGCAAGAACTGCTCTTTTTAATTATCTATTTGCCATGCATCATAAAATTTATGGCAAAGGTGGTAAATTTTTGCTAAGAATTGAAGATACAGACCAGGAAAGATCTAATAAAGAAGCCTTTGACGCAATATATCAGGGCCTTGATTGGTTGGGCATTGATTACGAAAATAATGTAACTATTCAGTCTCAAAACATCTCAAGACATCAAGAAATTATAACAAAATTACTTGAAAAAGATTTAGCATATTACTGCTATACCTCTGCAGAAGAATTAGCTGAAATGCGGCAAAAAGCACAAGAAAAAAACCAGATATTTCGCTTTCAAAGTCCGTGGCGTAATAAAATAAATTCTCAGCATTCATCAGTAAAACCTGTTGTAAGAATCAAAAGCCCAAATGATGGCAAAACATCAATAAATGACTTAGTGCAAGGAGTGGTCACAATAAATAATAATGAGATAGATGATTTTGTTATAGCTAGATCCAATAATAGCCCAACATATATGCTAAGTGTTGTAGTGGATGATCACGATATGGATATAACTCACATTATTAGAGGAGATGATCATTTAACTAATTGCTTTAAACAAAAAACTATTTATCAATCATTAGGCTGGAAGATTCCTGAATTTGCTCATATACCTCTAATCTTTGGCAATGACGGCGCCAAAATGTCTAAAAGACATGGAGCAACTTCAGTTATTGAATATAAAAAAATGGGCTATTTACCTCAATCTCTCAGAAATTATTTATTAAAATTAGGATGGTCATATGGCAATGAAGAATTCATCAATGATCAAGAAGCAGTTAAATTATTCAACATAGAAAATATAAATAAAAGCCCAGCTCGTTTTGATTTTTCTAAATTGCAATCTGTTAATAAATTCTACATTAAAAATTTAGAAGATACTAAATTATACGATCTTATTATTAATGATTTAAATAATCATGAATTTATAAAAAAGCGACAAGAAGTTGTTAATAATAATGAAAAATTAAGAGTAATTTCTGCCCTAAGCTATATTAAAGAAAAAGTTGCAACAATCAATGAGTTGATTGACCCATGCCTTATATATCTTGATAATTATAGATCAGCAATAAATAAACAAGATCAAGAAAAAATTACTAGTAACATTGATATGATCAATAAAATCATGATTTTAATTAATGAAATTCATATTTGGCAAATTGATGATATTAAATCAAAATTTAATGATTTTTGCCAAAATAATAATCTAAAAATTAAAGATTTTGGCCCGATTCTTAGAATATTATTAACATTTAGCTCAAAATCTAGCGGATCAATATTTGAAGTTATCTTTAATCTCGGTAAAATTGAGGTCTTAAATAGGATATCTTTATCGCAATGATCATAAACGGGCCCCAGCCTCCTGCTGCTCAGGATCACATACAGTACTAGTCCCAAAGACTCCGACTACTGTAGAAGAAGGAAGAGTCTCTCTCTTACTATGTTCTATTCTAATTTTTTCTATGTTTTTGCGATAAATACCCTCCATCCTTTCTTTAAAAATATCAAAACTATCAACCTTGATGGAATTAGCTAATTCTTTATTTGAATTATCATCCAAGGATGAAGCAATTACCCTATCCAGCAATTCGAAGTTACCATCTTCATATTGCTTCTTTAGATTATCTAATATGTCTTCTTTAGAAATTAAATATTTAATATTTTTTAAAACTGCATGACCATGGATAAAATCTATGAATTCTTCTTTCAATTCTTTTTTAAATTTATTTTCCTTGGTATTGCTTATAAATAGCTCTTCGAATATGTCTTTTATGTAACCAAATTCATCTTTTTCTACTTCGAATCTTGTTGCCTGTGATAATTGTGACATTACTGGTGACTGAGATACAGCAAAACAATTACTTAAAGCATCTTTTAGATCGTCAACGGTTACTCCTTCAAATAATCTTCTTTTATCAGGATCATCCTCTGCTGGAATAAATTGTTTTAATATATCCTGAAGAGCTTTTAAATTTTTTAAGCTATTACCAGAAGCATGTCCTAATCCAGTCAAAGCTCCAATATCTTGACGTTCAACCTCTAATTTGTTATATGACTCAGCAACACTCTTTATATCTCCGGCACAATGGCATAAGTAAGTATATATAAGACTTCTAATATTTGCATTACTTCCATACGAAATTCCAGCCGATTTTGAGTTATTCACTACCTGCTTTATCACTTGATCAAATAACTGATGGTATTCTTTTCGCTCTTTTCGCTCTTTATCTTTATCTGCTTGCGATTTATTATCTTGAGAATCTTTGCACTCAATTATTGCTCTGGTCTTGCTAGTAAGATTTTTTGCATCTGGACCTAATAATGGATTGCTGCTACCTTGAGCCGCTCCTTGTGAGCTGGATAAGTCACTCTGAACCAATATCTTATGGTCAAGTACATAAACTCCACACAATAAGTCTTTATAAAACTCTATATCACTAAGAAGTAATACCAATTCCCATCTTTAATACCATATAATTGTTGCAATAAAGCTTCACATTAATTAAAATAATTGAGTAGTTTTT